>JAEWGL010000261.1 GCA_023388335.1 Pseudomonadota bacterium
GTGCCGCGCGACTTGGACATCTTCGCGCCATTCACGGTCAGGTAGCCGTGCACGTTGATCGCGGTCGGCTTGCGGTAGCCCGCGCCCTCGAGCATGGCTGGCCAGAACAGCGCGTGGAAGTTGACGATATCCTTGCCGATGAAGTGGTACAGCTCGGCCTTGGAGTCCTTGTTCCAGAACGCGTCGAAGTCCAGCTCCGGGCGACGGTCGCAGAGGTTCTTGAAGCTCGCCATGTAGCCGATCGGCGCGTCCAGCCAGACGTAGAAGTATTTGCCTGGGGCACCCGGGATCTCGAAGCCGAAGTACGGCGCGTCACGGGAGATGTCCCATTCCTGAAGGCCCGAGTCCAGCCACTCGGCCAGTTTGTTGGCGACCGCGTCCTGCAGAGTGCCGCTACGGGTCCACTGCTGCAGCATGCTCTGGAAGTCGGGCAGCCTGAAGAAGAAGTGTTCGGAGTCGCGCAGCACTGGCGTGGCGCCGGAAATCGCCGACTTGGGGTCCTTCAGCTCGGTGGGCGCGTAGGTGGCGCCGCACTTCTCGCAGTTGTCGCCGTACTGATCTTCGGCCGCGCACTTGGGACAGGTGCCCTTGATGAAGCGGTCGGCCAGGAACATCTTCTTGTCCGGGTCGAAGTACTGGGTCACCGAACGGCTGGCGATGTGCCCGGCGTCACGCAGCTTCAGGTAAATGTGGCTGGAGAGCGCGCGGTTTTCCTCGGCGTGGGTCGAGTGAAAATTGTCGAAGTCGACCAGGAAGTCGGCAAAGTCGGTGCTGTGCTCCGCCTGGACATTGGCGATCAGTTGCTCCGGGGTGATGCCTTCCTTCTCGGCGCGCAGCATGATGGCCGAGCCGTGGGCGTCGTCGGCGCAGACGTAGATGCACTGGTTGCCGCGCAGCTTCTGGAAGCGTACCCACATGTCAGTCTGGATGTACTCGAGCATATGGCCCAGGTGGATGGATCCATTGGCATAGGGCAGGGCGCTGGTAACGAGAATCTGACGGGGCTCGGACATGTTGGCTCGGCTATCTTCGGCTACTTGGGTGATGAAAGGGTGATCGGCCACTATAAAGGCACGGGAAATTTATTTCACCCCATGCACGCATCTGCTGACGGTTGACGGGTTAGGATAGGCGCCTGTTTCACTCAGCCTTCATAACGGGAGACTCCATGAGTGCCGTCACGCATGCCGCTGTCGAAGCCGTCCTTCGCCAGTACAACGACCCCTACCTGAACCAGGACCCGGTCAGTGCCGGCTGTGTCCGTGCCATCGATGTCCAGGATGGCCAGGTCAGTGTGCACCTGCAGCTGGGCTATGCCGCCGGCTTGTTCAGCAAAGGCTGGGCCCAGGTGCTGAAAACGGCCATCGAGGGTATCGATGGCGTCGCCAATGCGCGCGTCGACATCACCTGCGTGATTGCCCCGCACAAGGCGCAGGCCCAGGTCCCGGGCATGGCCAACGTCAAGAACATCATTGCCGTGGCCTCCGGCAAGGGCGGGGTCGGCAAGTCCACCACCGCCGCCAACCTGGCCCTGGCGCTAGCCCGCGAGGGCGCCCGCGTGGGCATACTGGATGCCGATATCTATGGGCCGAGCCAGGGCGTGATGTTCGGCATCGCCGAAGGCACCCGGCCGCAGATCCGCGAGCAGAAGTGGTTCGTGCCGATCAAGGCCCATGGCGTCGAAGTCATGTCCATGGCCTTCCTTACCGACGACAACACGCCCATGGTCTGGCGTGGACCCATGGTTTCCGGCGCCCTGCTGCAACTGGTGACTCAGACGGCATGGGACGACCTGGACTACCTGGTGATCGACATGCCGCCGGGCACGGGCGACATCCAGTTGACCTTGGCGCAGAAGGTGCCGGTAGTGGGCTGCGTGATCGTCACCACGCCGCAGGACCTGGCGCTGCTGGATGCCAAGAAGGGCGTCGAGATGTTCCGCAAGGTCAATATCCCGGTGCTCGGCGTCGTCGAGAACATGGCTGTGCACATCTGTTCCAACTGTGGGCATGCCGAGCATCTGTTCGGCGAGGGCGGTGGTGAAAAGCTGGCGACCCAGTATGGCGTCGAGCTGCTGGCCTCGCTGCCGCTGTCGATGGTCATCCGCGAGCAGGCCGACAATGGCAAGCCTACCGCCATCGCCGAACCGCAAAGCCAGATCGCGATGGTCTACCAGGAGCTGGCGCGCCAAGTGGGCGCGCGAATCGTCCTTCAGGAGGCTGCCACCCCGGCCATGCCGAACATCACCATCAGCGAGGATTGAGCTGGCGCTGAAGGGACCGATTGTGGTGCCTGGACAGGCGCGATCCTTCAGGTGACCGATTAGCTCTCTCCCTCCAGGAGAGGGCCGATCGTGCTGCCTGAGCGGCCCCAAGCCTCACTGGCCTCAAGCGGCAGGCATAAAAAAACCCGCCATCAGGCGGGTTTTTTCAGCAAGAAGCTAGATCAGGCGGTCTGAACTTCTTCAGCCTGCATGCCTTTCTGGCCGCGGGTAGCGACGAAAGTAACAGCCTGGCCTTCTTTCAGCGACTTGAAGCCGTCCGATTGAATGGCTTTGAAGTGGACGAAGAGGTCGTCACCGGATTGTGGGGTGATGAAGCCGTAGCCTTTTTCATCGTTGAACCACTTGACGGTACCGCTTTGACGATTGGACATGTTGAGTCTCCTTGGACTGAGTTAACTACGACGCAGGAAATGCCCTGGTCGAGACTGAGTGCAAAGAGCAGGAAAATTCAGGGATGGGCGATCGAAATCTTGCATCGGGCAGACATTCTCGGTGACACGTGCAGCACAGTGGCGTCACCTTACCGCACTTTTCAGAACCTGCCAATGGCCAGCAAGCGCTTTGCCCGAAATCGGACTGGCGGCTGTCGACCCCCCGTCAATCGTGGATTTCAGCCCCGACGCGGCGAATGGAACTTTGAAGCCTGGGCCGAGCCCGGTAAGATGCGCCCTTGGTTTTTCTTCTCGTTATTTCAGGACCCCCGCCATGAGCATCAAATCGGATAAGTGGATTCGCCGCATGGCGCAGGAACACGGCATGATCGAACCCTTCGTCGAGCGCCAGGTGCGTGGCGAGAGCGACAGCCGGGTGATTTCCTTCGGTGTCTCCAGCTACGGCTACGATGTGCGCTGCGCCGACGAGTTCAAGGTGTTCACCAACATCAACTCCGCCACCGTCGATCCCAAGAACTTCGATGCCGGCAGCTTCGTCGACGTCAAGAGCGACGTCTGCATCATCCCGCCGAACTCCTTCGCCCTGGCGCGCACCGTCGAGTATTTCCGTATCCCGCGCAACGTCTTGACCATCTGCCTGGGCAAGAGCACCTATGCTCGCTGCGGCATCATCGTCAATGTCACGCCGCTCGAACCTGAGTGGGAAGGCCACGTGACCCTGGAATTCTCGAACACCACCACGCTGCCAGCGAAGATCTATGCCAATGAGGGCGTGGCGCAGATGCTCTTCCTCGAATCGGATGAAGAGTGCGAAATTTCCTACAAAGACCGTGGCGGCAAGTACCAAGGTCAGCGCGGTGTGACATTGCCGCGTACCTGAGGCGACGAAACGCGGGAATTAGTTTCAGCCAAGGCACTCAAACAAGGTGTATGACGGCGCGCATGAGGCGTGCCAGCTAACGCCGAGGAGCAGCCTATGAAACTCGATCCCGCCATCAGCGCCAAGCTTGCCGTGCTGCAACCCAATCATATCGGGATGCTGGCATGGACGCTTCTGGCGCATCCGCAGGTGTCGGTCCACGCAGGTGGTGTGCCCGGCCAGCCTGATCCGGATACGCCGCAGCCGCCGCAGCCAGGCGATAATCCGCCCATGGAACCTGGCGAGCCGACCCTGCCGGATGAACCGCCTCCGGCACCTGTCGCCTGACGATCAGCGACGCACGCGCCATACCTTGCCGGCACCCGCCAGATACAGGCGGGTAGTCGGGGGAGGGTCGACGGTCCATCCCCCGGTGAATTCACCAAAAGCCGGCAGCAGGCTGATGTGTTCATCCAACAGGAAACACGGCAGGCGCATGCGCTGGCGGCCTCGCCCGCGGAGCACATGAACGGGGTGCACATGTCCCGCCAATACCGGGTGAGTCGCGTGGGCCTCAGGCTCATGCTGCAGGGCGAATGGCGCCATTATCATGGGCTCTTCTTCTACCTCGATCCTCAGGCTTGCGGGAGGATCGCCCGCGTGGCGGTCATGGTTGCCGCGGATCAGCACGATTTTCAACCGTGGATGCCCATCCCTCCAGGCCTGCAGCCGTGCCAACGTGCTCGGCGCATGGGCGCTGCGCGCGTGCAGGAAATCGCCCAGCACGATCAACTGTTCGCTGGGATAGGTGGCGAGCAGGGTATCCAGGCGGCGAAGCGTGGCATCGGTGGTGCCCCGTGGGACGGGCTGGTGCAGCGCGCGATAGCTGGCAGCCTTGCCGATATGCACATCAGCCACCAGCAGGGCCTGGCGCGCAGGCCAGTAGATGCCGTGATCGCCCAGCAGCCACAGTGTCTCGCCGCAATGCTCGACGGCCAGGTAATCGTCCATTCATACCCCTCGGGTCGCGGCTTTTTCGAGATCGGCCACCATGCGCGCAATGCGATCGGCCAGTTTTTCGGTACTCAGGGTTTCGCGCATGCCCTCGACCAGCAGGGCAAAGGCGAGCGGGCCAGGCCGGCGCAGCCTCTGCAGGTTCAGCTCAAGCGCGCCCAGCTTGAGCAACTGGGCCTGCAAGCGCTCGATTTCCAGCTCCTCGCGCAGCACTTCGTCACGTGCCTGGCCCAGTAGCAGATTGTCGGCGTCGTGCTTGCGAAACACCTCATAAAACAGCCCACTCGAGGCTTGAATCTGGCGCATGCTCTTTTGCGCCGCCGGGTAGCCGCCGAACACCAATCCAGAAATCTGCGCGATTTCTCGAAATCGACGCAGGGCCATTTCACCAGCATTAAGACTGGCCAGTACGTCCTCCAGCAGGTTGTCGGGGGCCAGCGCGGCGGGCAAGTAGCTGGCCCAGTCAACTTCGCTGGGGCTGAGCAGCTCGAAGCCATAGTCGTTGACCGCGATGGACACGCTCAGCGGTTGGTCGCGACTCACCCGCCAGGCGATCAGGTTGGCCAGGCCCAGATTGGCCATGCGTCCGGCGAACGGGTACAGGAACAGGTGCGAGCCCTGGCGTGTGTCCAGGGTTTCCGCCAGCAGGCTGCGCTGGGTCGGCAGCGCCGACCAGGTCGCCTGCAGGCTCAGCAACGGGCGTACGGCGCGCAGCTCCGGGCCTGCGAACTGCCCGTGGGCGGCGGCGTCCAGCTGCGCGACCAGGGCATCGGCGAGTTCGCTGGACAGCGGCATGCGCCCGCCGTTCCAGCGTGCCACGACCGCCTTGCGCGCGGTGCTGCGGCGTACGTAGGCCGTCATGTTCTCGACCCGCACCAGCTCCAGGACGCGCCCGGCAAAGACCAGCGTATCGCCGGGCCGCAGCCGGGAAATGAAGGCTTCCTCGACGCTGCCCAGGCTTTTACCGCCACCGCCCTTGCTCCAGTACTTGAGCAGGATACTGGCGTCGCTGACGATGGTGCCGATACCCATGCGATGACGCCGCGCCAAGCGTTCGCTGGCCACGCGCCAGATCCCGTCGGCGTGCTCGGTGACCCGTTGGTAGTCAGGGTAGGCGGTCAGCGACGAGCCGCCATGGCGGACGAAGTCCAGCGCCCATTGCCACTGGCTGTCACGCAGGTCGCGAAAGGCCCAGGTCGCGCGCACCTCGGCGAGCAGTTCAGCGGGGCGAAAGCCCGCGCCCAAGGCCATGCTGACCAGGTGTTGAACCAGCACGTCCATGCTCAGCTGTGGCGATCGGCGCGCCTCGATATGGCCGGCCGCCAAGGCTTGGCGGGCCGCCGCCGCTTCCACCAGCTCAAGGCTGTGGGTGGGCACGAGCGTGATCCGCGAAGGCCGGCCGGGCGCGTGGCCGGAGCGGCCTGCCCGCTGCATCAGCCGGGCGATGCCCTTGGCCGAGCCGATCTGCAGCACCCGCTCCACGGGAAGAAAATCCACGCCCAAGTCCAGGCTCGAGGTACAGACCACGGCTTTCAATGCGCCTTCCTTGAGGCTGCGCTCAACCCAGTCGCGGGTCTGGCGGGCCAACGAGGCATGGTGCAGGGCGATGAGCCCGGCCCAGTCCGGCCGAGCCTCGAGCAGCGCCTGATACCACAACTCGGCTTGCGCGCGGGTGTTGGTGAACACCAGGCAGCTCTGGCTGGCATCGACCTCGTCGCGCACCTGGGCAAGCATCTTAAGGCCCATGTGCCCGGCCCAGGGAAAGCGTTCGATCTCGGCCGGCAGCAAGGTATCGACGAGAATGCGCTTGTCCTGGCGACCCTCGACCAATTGCCCGCCCTCCGGCAGTAGCACCTGTAGCGCATGGGGCAGGTTGCCCAAGGTCGCCGACAGGCCCCAGACCACCAGCCCGGGCTGCCATCGACGCAGGCGCGCCAAGGCCAGTTGCAATTGTACGCCGCGCTTGTTGCCGAGCAGTTCGTGCCATTCGTCCACTACCACCATGCGCAGGCTGGCGAAGTCGCTGGCCGCCTGTTCGCGGGTCAGCAGCAGGGTCAGGCTTTCCGGGGTGGTAATCAGCGTGCTGGGCAGGCGACGGGCCTGGCGCGCACGTTCGGCGCTGCCGGTATCGCCACTGCGCACGCCCACGCTCCAGGGCAGCCCCAGCTCGTCGAGTGGCGCCTGCAAGGCCCGGGCGGTATCGGCCGCCAACGCACGCATGGGAGTGATCCACAGCACCTGCAGCGGCGCTGGCGGCGGCGCGCGCTTGGCAGTGCTCGGCGGCGCTGGACGGGCCAAGGCGCGCAAGGCGGCGAGCCAGACCGCGTACGTCTTGCCGGCCCCTGTACTGGCATGCAGCAGGCCGGACTCGTTCCGACCCACGGCGGCCCAGACGCGGCGCTGGAAGGCAAAGGGCGTCCAGCCGCGGGTGGCGAACCAGGAACCGGCGAGGTCGGGGTCTGAAGGCATGCAAGCGGCCGCGCTAATCGAGAGTCTGTCTTCACAGACCCTCGGCCGAGGGCATTAGTTTTACCGGTTGACGGCGCCTCAGGGCGCCAGGAGGTAGCCGCTGCGGCAGACCTGTTCACCGGCGACATGGGCGATCACCATGCCGGCGGTTGCCATGCGCCGCAGCGTGCGGGCATACAGCAGCCCAGCCTGGCCGTTGCGGATGGCGGTGACCCGGTCATTGAGCGGGTCGATGACTTCAGCGATCAGTTCCCCGGCCTGTAGGTATTGTCCAGGCCTGGCATGGAACACCAGCAGCCCGCCAAGCGGCGCCGCCACTGGCTCCACGGCCGCCAGCGGGGTGGCTGGGTAAGGCAGCGCAGGCAGGGGCGCTGGCTGGCCTTCGATCACGGCGTTATGGGTCAGGTAATCGAGGATCGCCTGGCAATCCTTGCTGGCCAGTTCATGGCTCACATCGCCCTGGCCGCGCAACTCCAGCGTCACCGAGAAACTGCCGAGGGGAATGGGAAAGCGCTTGCCGAAGCGTTGTTGCAACTGCCACCACACCAGGGTGAAGCACTCGTCGAAGGACTGCCCGCCCGAATCGGTGGCCAGCAGGCTGGCCTGGGCACCCAGGTAGCGCGCCAGGGGCTCGACCTGCGGCCAGGCTTCCGGCGTGGTGTAGAGGTGCTCGACCGCTTCGAAATCGCAGTGCAGGTCCAGTACCAGGTCGGCATCGCAGGCCAGGCGCTGCAGGGTCAGGCGCTGAGACTGCAGCGGCGTGTGCGGCGGATGGGCGTCGAGGGCACGGCGCAGGCTGTCGCGGATCAAGGCGACGTTGTGGGCCGGATCCTGAGTCAGGTGCGCTTCGATCTGATCACCGATGCTGTCACTCAGGTCGACGAAGTTGCGATTGAAATTCTCGCCGCTCTGCAGTTCAAAGCGCCCCAGGGGCGCGTCCAGCAGCACCTGTTCCAGACCAACCGGATTGGCGATCGGCACCAGGACGACCTCCTGGCGCAGGCGTCCCTCGGTTTCCAGCTCGGCCAGGCGCTGCTTGAGGTGCCAGGCCACCAGCATACCGGGCAGTTCATCGGCATGCAGCGAGGCCTGGATATAGACCTTGCCGCCACCGCGCGGGCCGAAGTGAAAGCTGTGGATCTGGCGAGCGATGCCAGGGACGGGGGTGAGCAGCTCATGGGTCGTATGGTGCATGGCAATCCTGGTCGGCGATGCGGGCCGCGCGGCGGCAACGGGCAAGATCATACAAGCATAACCTTGCCCGGCTGCAGTCCCAAGTGGGGAGGTCAGCTCAGCAGCGCCTGCAGGGTAGCCAGGTCGTCGGCCTCGGCCACCGGCTTGTCCAGGCGCCAGCGCAGCATGCGCGGGAAGCGCACGGCGATGCCGCTCTTGTGCCGCTTGGACAGGGCGATACCCTCGAAGCCCAGTTCGAACACCAGGGTCGGGGTGACACTGCGCACCGGGCCGAAGGTCTCCACCGTGGTCTTGCGGATGATCGCATCGACCTTGCGCATTTCGGCGTCGCTCAAGCCCGAGTAGGCCTTGGCAAAGGGGACCAGGGTGCGTTCCGGCGAGCCGGCCGGGGCGTCCCAGACGGCGAACGTGTAGTCGCTGTAGAGGCTGGCGCGCCGGCCATGGCCGCGCTGGGCATAGATCAGCACGGCGTCGACGCTGAACGGGTCGATTTTCCATTTCCACCACAGGCCCATGTCCTTGGTCCGGCCTACCCCATAGAGGGCATCGCGGGCCTTGAGCATCAGGCCTTCGACACCCAGGCTGCGGGACGCTTCGCGCTGACGGGCCAGGTCGTTCCAATCACTGGCCTGAAGCAGGGGCGAGAGCTGCAACGGTGCCAGCGGATAGTTCCTGAGCACCTCCTCCAGCTGCTGGCGCCGCTCGTGCTGGGGTCGGCTGCGCCAGTCGTGGCCCTGCCATTCGAGCAGGTCGTAGGCCAGCAGGGCCACCGGCGCGTCGGCCAGCAGTTTCTTGCCCAGGTTCTTGCGGCCGATGCGCTGCTGCAGCAAGGCAAAGGGCTGCACGGCCACCGCGTCGGTTTCGACGCCGGGCTTCCACACCACGATCTCGCCGTCGAGCACCACGCCGTCGGGCAGGGTTTCGGCCAGGGCATGCAATTCGGGGAAGCGGTCGGTGACCAGTTCCTCGCCGCGTGACCATACCCACAGTTGGCCGTCGCGCTTGACCACCTGGGCGCGGATGCCATCCCACTTCCACTCCGCCTGCCAGTCGCTCACGGGCCCCAGCAAGGCATCGAACTGTTCGGTCGGCTGCTGCAGGGCGTGGGCGAGAAAAAACGGGTACGGCTGTCCGCCCCGTTGCGCGTGCTCATCGTCAGCTTCGGCGGCAATCAGTTTGAGGTAACTGTCGGTCGTGGGGCGGTGGCTGAGGTCGGTATAGCCGACCAGGCGCTGAGCCACGCGCTTGGCGTCCAGGTCGGCCAGCAGTGCCAGGGCGCGGGTGACCAGCAGCTTGGACACGCCCACGCGAAAACTCCCGGTGATCAGTTTCAGGCAGAGCATCAGGCTCGCCCGGTCCAGTTGCAGCCACAGTTCTGGCAAGCGCTGCAGGAGGGCTTCCGGCGGCTGTCCGCGCAGGGGCAGCAGGCGCTGCTCGACCCACAATGCCAGCCCCTCGTCACTGCGCTGGCTGGATTCGGGCAGCAACAGGGAAATGGTCTCGGCCAGGTCGCCGACGGCCTGGTAGCTCTCCTCGAACAGCCACTCGGGCAGCCCCGACAGCGCCGTGGCCAGCTCGCGCAACAGCCGTGTCGGCACCAGTTGCCGAGGGCGCCCGCCGGCCAGGAAGTACACTGCCCACGCGGCGTCCGCGGCGGGCGCCTGGCTGAAATAGTCCTGCAGTGCGGCGAGCTTGGCATTGCTTGAGGTGGTCGCATCCAGGCGCGCGTAGAGTTCGGCGAAAGCCTTCATGCCTCGGCCTCCGGTGTCAGGGTGGCATCGTCCTCGTCGCCGTACTCGGTGACGAAGGCCCGCGCGTCGAGACCTTGCTCGTTGAGGTAGCGCACCAGCACGTTGACCGAGCCGTGAGTGACCATGACCCGCTCGGCGCCAGTCTGGCCGATGGCCCACAGCAGGCCGGGCCAGTCGGCGTGGTCCGAGAGCACGAAACCACGGTCGACCCCACGCCTGCGGCGTGTGCCGCGCAGGCGCATCCAGCCGCTGGCGAAGGCGTCGCTGTATTCGCCGAAGCGACGGATCCAGCTGCTGCCTCCGGCCGAAGGCGGTGCCAGGATCAACGCCTGGCGCAGCAAGGGATCGTTGCGCGGCACGTCGCCGGTGTACACGGTCGGCGGCAGGTACACTCCCGCCTCGCGGTACACCCGGTTCAACGGCTCGACCGCGCCGTGGACCAGGATCGGCCCGATGCTTTCATCCAGCCCATGGAGGATGCGCTGCGCCTTGCCGAAGGCGTAGCAGAACAGCACGCTGGCCTTGCCCTGGTCGCGGTTGGCCCGCCACCAGTCGTTGATTTCGGCGAAGATCGTCGCCTGGGTTGGCCAGCGGTAGATCGGCAGGCCGAAGGTCGATTCAGTGATGAAAGTATGGCAGCGCACCGGCTCGAAGGGCGTGCAGGTGCCATCGGCCTCGACCTTGTAGTCGCCTGAGGCGACCCAGACCTCGCCCTGGTACTCAAGGCGCACCTGGGCCGAGCCCAATACGTGGCCCGCCGGGTGAAAACTCAAGGTTACCCCATGGTGCAGCAGGCGTTCGCCGTAGGGCAGCGTCTGCAGGTTGATGTCCTGCCCTAGGCGGCTGCGCAGGATGCCTTCGCCGGGTGCCGCGCAAAGGTAGTGCTGGTTGCCGGTGCGGGCATGATCGCCGTGGCCATGGGTGATCACTGAACGGTCCACGGGCCGCCACGGGTCGATGTAGAAGTCCCCGGGCGGGCAGTACAGGCCTTCAGGGCGAGCGATCACTAGGTCCATGGCAAGGGCGCTGGCTGCAGGGTATAGGGTTATGAGCCTGGCCGGGACAGGGAAGTTCGAAGGGATGTGGGGCTGCCGATTTTAGGGAGCGGAGCCCTCATGCAATCCTCAGACATCCACCAAGGCTGACAACCCCAATCCACAGGCCATGGTACGTTGCAACAAATGTGGGAGCGCCCTTGTGCCGCGATGCGCCGCGCGGGCGGCGCTCGATCTCAAGGGTGCTAGAGAACTCAAGTCATGCATCGCGATGCGCCGCGCGGGCGGCGCTCGATCTCAAGGGCGACACAAGAGCCAAGGCAAACACTTCCCTTACTTCCCAGGCACCAACGTCAACCGCTGAGCTCCATACGCCCTGGCAAAATTCTGCGGCTGCACAGGCAAGGTCATGAAACGGCCCTTGAACCAGGCATCCAGGCCGTCGCTGAAGTGGCCGCTGGCCGGATTGCCGGATTGGCCGTTGCTGGTCAGCACTTGCAAGGGTTCAGCCTGGCCAAAGTCCACCACCATGCGCGCCGACGGCGGCAGGCTGGTGTCGAAGCTGCTGCCCCAGGCATAAGGCGTCAGGGCAAGGGTAGTGAAGTCGCCGCCGGTGGCCATGGGCGCGCGCTCCAGGGCATCGCCCAGGCCATGGAAGCTCGGCGCCGGCCAGCGGTACTGATGCAGCTTGCCCCATTGCCAGGCGCGACGGTCGGCACCCAGCTGGGCGATACCGGCATCCACCGCCGCCGCCAGGCTGCGGGCGAGGATGGCAGGCTTGTCTTCTTTGCGCGGCGTGCCACGATCATCCCAGAATGGACTGTCCTCGCGGCCGAGCAAGTGGTCGGCCTGGGCCGAGTAGGATAACCGGGCGTTGCTGACAAACGCTTGCCAGGGCGCTCCAGATTCGGGTCCGAGTTCGTCGAGGAAGGTCTGGCGGGCCACCTCCTGGAGAAACAACGCGTACAGCGCGGCATCGGCCGAGACCGGGCTGAGCCGGCCGTCGAAGGCCATCAATCGGGTGTAGGCCTCGCGGGCCTTGTCGCGCTGGGCGGCGGGCAGGCTGTCGATGGCCTGCTGGAGTGGCTGGGCCATGCCGGGAGCCTCGAACATCCGCTTGAGCTTGTCGGCGAGCAGGGTGGTCTGGTCGTTCTGCATGGCGATCAGGCTGCGGTTGTCGTGGCGGCCATTGCCGGCCAGCTGCGCCAGGCGCTCGGCGCGCTCGGGGTAGTACCAGCTATTGGACAGCTGCATGCCATAGCCGCGGGGCAGGCTGCGCTGGTTGGCGTGGCCGAGCCAGCCGGCCGGCGGGTCCTGGTCGTAGGGATGAAGCATCGGGTCGGCATAACCGTCCCAGTCGTAACGCCCTTTCCAGCCAGGCGAGGGCAGCAGCCCCTGGCCTTCGCGTCGGTTGGGGTAGCGACCGCTGACCTGCCAGCCGATGTGCCCGGCGTCGGCAAAGACGAAGTTCAGCGGCGCGGCACCGATTT
>JAEWGL010000263.1 GCA_023388335.1 Pseudomonadota bacterium
GTACCCGCCAAGGCGGGTTCCGGTCATCGGCGTGGTATCACGCCGACGACCTGAATCGGTTTACAGCTTGGGCATGCCGCCGCCTGGCATCATGCCGCCCAGGCCACGCATCATCTTGGACATGCCACCTTTGGTGGAGAATTTCTTCATCATCTTCTGCATCTGTTTGTGCTGCTTGATCAGCCGACCGATGTCCTGCACCTGGGTACCGGAACCCAGGGCGATGCGGCGCTTGCGCGAGCCGCTGATCAGCTCCGGATCGCGGCGCTCGGCCGGGGTCATGGAGTTGATGATCGCCTCCATCTGCTTGAACTGCTTCTCGGCCGCGCCCTGGGCGTTGCCCATCTGCGACAGGTTGACCCCACCGATGCTCGGCAGCTTGTCCATCAGGCCGCCGAGGCCGCCCATGTTCTTCATCTGTTGCAGCTGGTCACGGAAGTCTTCGAGGTCGAAGCCCTTGCCCTTCTTCAACTTCTTGGCCAGCTTGTCGGCCTTTTCCTTGTCGATGGTCTGCTCGGCCTGCTCGATCAGGCTGAGCACGTCACCCATGCCGAGGATCCGCGAGGCGATGCGGTCCGGGTGGAACGGCTCGAGCGCTTCGCTCTTCTCGCCCATGCCGATGAACTTGATCGGCTTGCCGGTAATGGCACGCACCGACAGCGCCGCGCCGCCACGGGCGTCACCGTCGACCTTGGTGAGGATCACGCCGGTCAGCGGCAACGCATCACCGAAGGCCTTGGCGGTATTGGCGGCGTCCTGGCCGGTCATGGCGTCGACCACGAACAGGGTCTCGATCGGCTTGACCGCGGCGTGCAGGTCCTTGATCTCGGCCATCATCTCGGCGGCGATGTGCAGGCGACCGGCGGTATCGACGATGACCACGTCGATGAATTTCAGCTTGGCTTCGCGGATCGCCGCTTCGGCGATGGCCACCGGCTTCTGGCTGATGTCGGATGGGAAGAACGTCACCCCGATATCATTGGCCAGGGTTTCCAACTGCTTGATCGCCGCCGGACGGTAGACGTCGGCCGAGACCACCATCACGGTCTTCTTCTTGCGCTCCTTGAGGAAGCGCGCGAGCTTACCGGCAGTGGTGGTCTTGCCCGCACCCTGCAGACCGGCCATCAGCACCACCGCCGGCGGCGCGGCATTGAGGGCGAGGTCTTCGTTGGCTGCGCCCATCAGGCCTTCGAGCTCGGCCTGGACGATCTTCACGAATGCCTGGCCTGGCGTCAGGCTGCGCGACACCTCGGTACCGACCGCACGTTCCTTGACCTTGTTGACGAAATCCTTGACCACCGGCAAGGCGACATCGGCCTCGAGCAACGCCATGCGCACTTCACGCAGGGTTTCCTTGATGTTGTCTTCGGTCAGCTTGGCCTTGCCGGTGACATGGCGCAGCGTCTGTGACAGGCGGTCGGTCAGGTTTTCGAACATGGTGATCCTTTCAGGCTCCGTGAAGCCGAGGTTTGTCAGGCGCCCTGGCCGCGACGGGGCAGGCCTAGGGCACAGCAAGCCGGCGATTATAACCAAGACTGCGGCGCGCGCACACCATGAGCGCAGCCGCCGGTCTTCCTTGGCGCACGGGTTCTATGCCAAACTCATTCCCTTTAGGGCTTGCCTAACAGGACTTATGCTCTCCTTGTCACCCAGTCTGCTCCCCAACCTGATCGCCGCCTGCCTTTATGCCGCCGCGACCTTCTATCAAGGCTCCCGCCTGGCTCAGGGCACCCGGGCCGACAAACGGCTGCTTGGCGTGCTGGGCGCGCTGGCGGTCGTCGCCCAGGGTACTGCCCTGTTCTGGCAACTGCTGACCCCGCTGGGCCTGAGCCTGGATTTCTTCAGTGCCGCCAGCCTGATCGCCATGGCGGTGATCGCCCTGACCCTGCTGGCCTGCCTGCGCATCCCGGTGGAGAACCTGCTGCTGCTCCTGTTCCCGCTGGGCGCGGCAACCGCCCTGCTGTCCCAGTTCGCCCCCCCGGGCACGGTGCCCTTGATCAATGAGCAGCCCGGCATCCTTGCGCACATCCTGCTGTCGCTCCTGGCCTACGGCCTGTTCACCATCGCCGTGTTCCAGGCCCTGCTGTTGCTGCTGCAGGACCATCAACTCAAGCACAAGCACCCGTCCGGGCTGATCCGCAACTTCCCGCCGCTGCAAACCATGGAAAGCCTGTTGTTCGGCTTTCTCTGGGCCGGCTGGGGGCTGTTGTCGCTGTCGTTGCTCTCTGGCTGGCTGTTCCTCGATAACCTGTTCGCTCAGCACCTGGTCCACAAGACCCTGCTCGCATGCGTCGCCTGGGTGGTCTTCAGCGTGCTGCTGTGGGGGCGCACCCGCCTGGGCTGGCGCGGCCACAAGGCCATCCGCTGGACCCTGGCCGGCTTCTGCCTGCTGATGCTCGCCTACTTCGGCAGCAAGCTGGTCCGCGAATTCATCCTGCATATCTGACGACCACGCCATGGATACTCTGCCGTTCGCCCCGCTGCTCGGCACCCTGCTGCTGGCACTGCTCTGGTCGGTGCTGTTCAGTGCCGTCGATGCGGCTCGCCAGCAGCCGGGCACCCCGCCACGCCACGGCGACACCCCCGAACCGCGCATTGCCCCCCAGGCCCTGGTGCTGTGCGCCAGCCTCGGCAAACTGCTGGTCCTGGGCCTGGCCTGCCTGATCGGGCAGCGCCACAGCGGCGAGCATGGTTTCTGGCTGGCCGGACTGGGCGCCAGCGCGGTGCTGCTGATCTTCGCTGAATACCTCCCACGGCGTCTGGCCCGGCGCAATCCGCAGGCACTCATCAGTCTGGGCAACAGCCTGCTGAAACTGCCCTTGGCGTTGCTGCAGCCGCTGGCCTGCGTGCTCGATGGTTGTGCCCGGCTGCTGCTATGGCCCTGGCGCGCCAGGCCTGGCGGCACCGCCCTCCACCCGCAGCAGGCCGACGCCTTCGATGCCGACGATGCGCGCGAGGCCCCTCGCCCGGGCCTGCTGGATGGGCTGCAGTCCCTTGACCGCATCACCGTCAATGACATTCTCGTCCCACGCAATGAGGTCGACGGTATAAACCTCGACGACCCGCTCGAGCAGATCGTCGAGCAGTTGATCATCAGCCGCCATACCCGCCTGCCGGTCTACCACAGCGATATCAACCAGGTCGAAGCGATCCTCAATACCAAGCTGATCAGCCACCTGCTGCCGCGCGCGGAGCTGACCCTGGAACAGCTCCAGGCCGCCTGCTACGAACCCTACTTCGTCCCCGAGAGCACCCCGCTGCAGTTGCAGTTGCTGAACTTCCACAAGCAGCAACGCCGCCTGGGCGTGGTGGTGGACGAATACGGTGAGGTGCTGGGCATCGTCACCCTGGAGGATATCCTCGAGGAAATCGTCGGCGAGTTCGAGGACGAGCACGGCCTGGACAACCCGCAGATCCATCCCCAGGCCGATGGCCGCTACGTCATCGAAGGCACCGCCTCGCTGCGCGATCTCAACCGCAGCCTGGGCTGGCACCTGCCCTGTGACGGCGGACCCAAGACCCTCAACGGCCTGGTCACCGAAGCGCTGGAAAGCATCCCGGCCAGCGCTGTATGCCTGAAGATCGGCCGCTACCGCATGGAAATCCTCGAAACCGAGGACAATTGTGCCAGCCGTGTACTGGTGTGGACGGTAAAGCGCTAGTTATACTCCGGTCACGCTTACCCAGCCCTGCCGTTACGCCTGCTACCCGCATCCGGCGCTCCACGGCCAGTCCGCACGACTGACGGCGCGCTTCACGGCCCTGCTTCACACCCCGAACAGTGCCCGCGCCTGCCCTTGACCTCCATGGGCACCGTTTCAGTCCGCGACCTACTACAATACGCTCCAGCGTCCGCGCGCCCGTGCCTGCCTGGGCCATGCGCCGCCAATGCCATGGAGCACTCGACTGTCAGGGACCTACGCATGACAACCAGCACCACCTACACCGACGCCACGCCGGCCGCACCGACCAACTCGCCCGCGCGCGTGGCCACTGCCAGCTTCATCGGCACCGCCATCGAGTTCTACGATTTCTATGTGTATGCCACTGCCGCCGCCCTGGTGATCGGCCCGGTGTTCTTCCCCTCGGGGTCAGGTACCGCGCAGATGCTGGCGGCCTTCATGACCTTCGGCATTGCTTTTCTCGCCCGCCCGCTTGGCTCTGCGCTGTTCGGCCACTTCGGCGACCGCATCGGGCGCAAGTCGACCCTGGTTGCCTCCTTGCTGCTGATGGGCGTGTCCACCACCTTGATCGGCGTGTTGCCAGGTTACGCAAGCATCGGCGTCTGGGCGCCGGTGATACTGTGCCTGCTGCGTTTCTGCCAAGGCCTGGGGCTTGGCGGCGAATGGGGTGGCGCGGCCCTTCTGGCCACCGAAAACGCCCCGCCCGGCAAGCGCGCCTGGTTCGGCATGTTCCCGCAGTTGGGCCCATCGATCGGTTTTCTGGCGGCCAATGGCCTGTTCCTCGGATTGGCCCTGGGCCTGAGCGACGAGCAGTTCCGCGAATGGGGCTGGCGCATTCCGTTCCTGCTCAGTGCTGCACTGGTGCTGGTCGGGCTGTATGTACGGCTCAAGCTCGAGGAAAGCCCAATCTTCGCCAAGGCCGTGGCTCGCCAGGAACGCGTGAAGATGCCTGTGGTCGACGTGCTCGCCAAGCACTGGCGGCCGACCCTGCTGGGCGCGGCAGCAATGGTGGTGTGCTATGCACTGTTCTACATCTCGACGGTGTTTTCGCTCAGCTATGGCGTCTCGACCCTGGGCTACAGCCGGGAGACCTTCCTTGGCCTGCTGTGCTTCGCGGTCGTCTTCATGGCCCTGGCCACACCCCTCTCGGCCTGGCTCAGCGACCGCTACGGGCGCAAGCCGGTGCTGATCGTCGGTGCCCTGCTGGCCGTGGCCTCGGGCTTTACCATGGAGCCGCTGCTGACCTCGGGATCGACCATTGGGGTTGCGCTGTTTCTGGCCCTCGAGCTGTTTCTGATGGGCGTGACCTTCGCGCCGATGGGTGCCTTGCTGCCAGAGTTGTTTCCAACGCATGTGCGTTACACCGGCGCATCGGCGGCCTATAACCTGGGCGGCATCGTCGGAGCCTCGGCGGCGCCGTTCTTCGCGCAGAAGCTGGTGAGCATGGGCGGATTGAGCTGGGTGGGCGGCTATGTCTCGGCGGCGGCGGTGCTGAGCCTGGTGGCGGTGTTGTGCCTGAAAGAGACGCGCGATACGGCGCTTTGACACAATCCTGTAGGAGATCGTCCAGCCCCCAGGTCTGCGCTGTCGCGCAGAGAACAAGGCCTGCAAGCGCGCCCCCCTAATGTGGGAGCGTAGCTTGCCCCGCGATCGGCCGCGCAGCGGCCGCAAAGTCTGCAACCGCAGTGTGCCAGGCAGATCGAGGTCGCTGGATCTACGACCGTTGCGCGGCCGATCGCGGGGCAAGCCACGCTCCCACATTAAGGGTTGTGGCGCGCTTGCAGATGTTGTCCTCTTCGCGACAGCGCAGCCCAGCGGGCTGGGCGCTCTCCTACAGTGGTCAGAGCTCTACTTTTACCGCCTGCGAGGCGCGGGTCGCCTTGGCCCGCGCGGCCTCGATCGACTCGTCACGCGCCAGGCACACCCCCATACGCCGCTGGCCATTGACCTCGGGCTTGCCGAACAGACGGATCGCCGTGTCCGGCTCGCTCAGCGCCGCGCCCAGGTTGGCAAACGCGGTCTGCTGCGACTGACCCTCGACCAGGATCACCGCCGAAGCCGAAGGCCCGAACTGGCGAACCAGCGGAATCGGCAGGCCCAGAATGGCACGGGCATGCAGGGCAAACTGCGACAGGTCCTGGGAAATCAGGGTCACCAGGCCGGTGTCGTGCGGGCGCGGCGACACTTCGCTGAACCACACCTGGTCGCCCTTGACGAACAGCTCGACGCCAAACAGACCACGCCCGCCCAGTGCATCGGTGACAGCCTGGGCCACGCGCTCGGACTCGGCGAGGGCCTTGGCGCTCATGGCCTGGGGTTGCCAGGATTCCTGGTAGTCGCCCTTCTCCTGGCGATGGCCGACCGGGGCAAGGAAGGTGGTACCGCCAATATGCCGAACGGTCAGCAGGGTGATTTCGTAGTCGAAGTCGATGAAGCCTTCGATGATCACTCGGCCCTTGCCGGCACGACCGCCTTCCTGGGCATAGTCCCAGGCCTTGCGCAGGTCATCGACGCTGCGCAGCAGGCTCTGGCCCTTGCCCGAGGAGCTCATCACCGGCTTGACCACGCACGGATAGCCCAGGTCCTCGATGGCCTTGCTGTAGTCCTCGAACGTGTCGGCAAAATGGTACGGCGAGGTCGGCAGGTCGAGCTCTTCGGCGGCCAGCCGACGGATGCCTTCGCGGTTCATGGTCAGTTGGGTGGCGCGGGCGGTCGGCACCACGGTGAATCCTTCGCTTTCCAGCTCGACCAGGGTCGCGGTGGCGATGGCCTCGATCTCGGGCACGATGTAGTGCGGCTTCTCGGCCTCGATCACGGCGCGCAGGGCAACGCCGTCGAGCATGTTGACCACATGGCTGCGATGGGCGACCTGCATGGCCGGGGCGTCGGCATAGCGGTCCACGGCGATCACCTCGACGCCCAGGCGCTGCAGTTCGATCACCACTTCCTTGCCCAGCTCACCACAACCACAGAGCAGTACACGGGTCGCGGTCGGCGACAATGGGGTTCCGATACGGGTCATCTCAGGTCCTCGAAGGCATACGGGGGCGGTCCTGCTGCGCAGCCGCCGCTGAAAAGGACCGCCATTCTACACCGCTAACCGGCCAGTGCGCTCTTGCGCGCGCGCCAGGCCATGATCAGCCAGACCACCGTCACCCCGGCGAACTTGGAGGTCATGGCCGTGCCGATCACGGCCGGGGTCAGGGCGCCGATCATGCCGAAGAAGATGAAGGTATCCACCGGGATACTCAGCGCCGAACTCAGCCACAGACGATCGCGCAGAGGCCGGCGGGTGATGCTGAACACCAGCCAGTCGATCAGTTCCGAGACGGCGAACGCCGTGGCACTGGCCAGGGCAATGGCGGGCTCGGAGGTGATATAGGACAACACCAGCGCCGCCAGCATGGCGACCAGCGCGCCATGGCCGTAGCGGGTCTGGACCATGTCGCGCAGGATGAACACCAGGCCGCCCCAGGCGGACCAGATCACGTCCAGGTGTGGGGCGCTGGAGAAGGCGTAGTTGATGAGCACCACGCTGCTGATATAGGCAATGAGATAGAACATGGCGTCGACCGTCAGGCAAGCCGCACAGGTTACTGCAGCAACCGCCCGCGGCCAAGGGCCTACAGGCCGATGATCAGGCCCGCGGCCAGCGCCCGTTCATGACACAGGCGCAACACGTCACGGCGCTCGTGGTTGTCCATCCGCCCCCAACGGGTGATTTCCGCCACCGTGCGCTGGCAGCCGGTGCAGATGTCCTCTTCGTCCAGCGCGCAGACGCTGACGCAGGGCGAGGCGACCGGGCGCTCCTGAGGGCTCATGTCAATCCTCCTGCGGGGCCAGGTCGCGGGCATAGCGCTGGGCATTGTCCACGTAGTGCGCGGCGCTGGCTTCGAGCATGCGCTTCTGCGCCTCTGTCAGTTCGCGCACCACCTTGCCTGGCGAGCCCACCACCAGCGAGCCATCGGGGATCACCTTGCCTTCGGCAATCAGCGTATTGGCGCCGATGATGCAGTGCTTGCCGATCCTGGCACCGTTGAGGATCACCGCGTTGATCCCGACCAAGCTGTAGTCGCCCACGCTGCAGCCATGCAGCATGGCGTTGTGACCAATGGTCACGCCCTTGCCCAGGGTCAGCGGGGAGCCCATGTCGGTGTGCATCACGGTACCGTCCTGCACGTTGCTGTCTTCACCGATGTCGATCAACTCGTTGTCGCCGCGCAACACGGCGCCAAACCAGACACTGGCCCGGGCCTGCAGGCGTACCTTGCCGATCAGGGTGGCGGTGGGCGCGGTCCAACTGGTGGGATGGGTCTCGACCCGCAGGTCGCCCAGACGGTATTTCATGAAAAGCTCCTCACAGGATGCGGATGCTGGCGGGTGAAACCCCGCTCATTTTTGGGTGAAACGCTCGGGAGGCTGGTGCAGGCTGATGCGAGCGTCATAAAGCAGATTGACCAGCTCGACGATCATGATCGCCGACAGTCCCCAGATCTTGTACTCGCCGAAGCGGTAGCTGGGTACGTACCAACTGCGCCCTTGGTAATCGATACGGTGGGTGTGGTCGCGCGGGTCCTGACGGAAGAATTCCAGCGGCACGGTGAATACTGCGGCGATTTCCGCATCATTGGCGCGGTACTCGACGTAATCGGGAATCAACCCGACAAATGGCGTCACCTTCAGGCCATGCAGGGAAATCAGTGGGCTCAGTGGCCCGAGCACTTCCACCAGCCCAGGCGGCAGGCCGATTTCTTCTTCGGCCTCGCGCAAGGCAGTAAACACAAGATCAGGGTCTTCCGGATCGCGGCGCCCGCCAGGGAAGGCCACCTCGCCACCGTGGGTGGAAAGGCCTTGCGCACGCAAGGTGAGTACCAGCTCAGGCGCTTCGCTGCGGGTGATGGGCAAAAGCACTGCGGCCTCGGGAAAACGGCGATCCGTCTCCAGGGAAGCCGGGGTATGGTTGCTCATTCGGCGAAGAAGCTCGTCCAGCATTACGCACTCTCGTTTCCAGGGCCTGCCCTGCATGATGCACCAAAGCCGCAAGCTTGCCCAAGTCCTTTGCCTATGGCTTGCGACGGGACGGTCGAGCGCGCCAAGATAGCCCGACACTAAAGGAATGAAAGCATGAAATTCTGCAGCGCGTGCGGCCAGCCAGTCATTCAGCGGATTCCCCAGGGCGACAGCCGTCTGCGATTCGTCTGCGAACACTGCCAGACCATCCATTACCAGAACCCCAATATCGTCGCCGGCGTGCTGCCGGTCTGGGGCAGCCAGGTGCTGCTGTGCCGGCGCGCCATCGAGCCGCGCCGCGGCTACTGGACCCTGCCGGCCGGCTTCATGGAGAACGGCGAGACCCTGGAGCAGGCCGCTCGTCGCGAAACGGTCGAGGAAGCCTGCGCGCGGCTGGGACCGGTCGCCCTGTACCAGCTGTTCGACCTGCCGCACATCAACCAGGTGCATGTGTTCTTCCGCGCCGAACTGGCCGGCCTGGACTTCGCCGTGGGCATCGAGAGCCTGGAGGTGCGGCTGTTCGAGGAAAATGAAATACCGTGGGGCCAGCTGGCTTTTCGCACCGTCACGCGTACCTTAGAATGCTACTACCGCGACCGCATCGAGCAGCACTACCCCATTGGCACCGAGTACCTGCCGCCGATGATCTTCTCGTCGCCCACCACCTAAGCCCTCGGGATACCTTTCATGCGTTGGTTGCTTGCCCTTTTCTGCCTTGCAGTGGCCTCGGTGTCCCAGGCGGCCTTCACCGAGACGATCATCCGCAAACCCGTGGATGCCCAGCAGCCGAGTACGACGCGCATGTCGAGCATCGACAAGGTCCTGGTGATCAAGTCCGAGCGCCGCCTGCAGCTGATGAGCCGTGGCGAGCCGCTCAAGACCTACCGCATCTCCCTGGGCAAGCAGCCCAAGGGCGCCAAGGAGCGCGAGGGCGACCGCCGCACCCCGGAAGGCTTCTATTGGCTCGACTGGCGCAAGGTCAGCGATCGCTTCAACCTGGCCATGCACGTGTCCTACCCGAACATCACCGACGCCGCTCGCGCCCGCCGCGAAGGCGTCGAGCCCGGCGGCATGATCATGATCCACGGCACCCCGCTGGACGAGCAATACCCTGAGTGGTACTTCCACACCCTGGACTGGACCGAAGGCTGCATCGCCATGAAGAACGATGACATGCGCGAGGTCTGGAGCCTGGTCAAGGACGGCACGCTGATCGAGATCCGTCCCTGACGTCCTACGCGCCGCCGCACACCCTCAGAAACTCCCTACCTTGAATCGAAACCTGGCCGACAGAGAGCTCGGCCAGGGACCGCATCCAGACAAACAGCTGCATCCATAGAATTCATGCAAACGAGTACCCGGGTCGTACCCGCTTGCGGAATTCTGTCATGCCGAGGACAACGCTCCACCGCGCCAGCCGGTGCTTTCGCTACCTGTTGCTGGGCCTGCTCATCGCCCCCGAGGCGATTGCCGACGACCTGGCCAGCCAGCAACTGCGTGACCAACAACAGCAGCTGCAAAGACTTGAACACGAACAGCGCCTGCGCCAATGGGAGCGGCGTGGCCAGGTCAGCGAACCCGAGCCTGTGCGGAGCGGCGCCGGCACCGTCCAGCAGTGCTGGTCGATTCCCGGAGTACGCCTCTACGGCAACCGGGTGCTGTCAGCCCACGTGCTCGATGGTCCTGTCCAGCTGCAGCTGCGGCCCTGCATGGATGTGGACGCCATCAACGGCCTGCTCAAGGCCATTACCCAGCGCTACGTGGATGCCGGCTACCCGACCAGCCGCCCACTGCTCGTACGGCGGCCCAGCGCCGGCGCGCCGCTGGATATCCGTATCGTCGAGGGTTTTGTCGAGTCGATCGAGCTGGCGGACCGCACCCAGCCCTTGTCATTGCGCGGGGCATTTCCAGGGCTGCTGGGCGAACCACTCTACCTGCCCGATCTGGAGCAAGGGCTTGATCAGCTCAATCGACTGCCCGGTTTTGACGTCAGCATCGACCTGCGTCCGGGCGAGCTGGAAGGCGGGACACGGGTCATCGTGCAGCCGCAGCGGGTGGCTCGGCGCTGGCGCCTGCATAGTACCTACGACAATCTCGGTAACGACCTCTCAGGGGTTCATCGCCTGACTTCCTATGCGGCGGTAGACAGCCCGTTTGGATACAACGGATACCTGAGGCTTGGCTTTCTCAGGACGGCAGGCGGCGCAATGGGCCACAGCGCCGGCCCCTCCTTTCACTACGACGTTCCTTATGGCCCATGGAGCCTCGCGCTGACGAGCATCCAGCTCACGCATCAGGCGGCAGCGGCGCGCAATACTGCTCATATATTGGATGGCGAAAACCGCTTCTACCAATTGAAGGTGGAGCGCACGCTCTGGCGCAACCAGCATGCAATGATCAGCGCGCTTACGCGTCTGGAGCACAAGCGGACCGTCAGTCGGTTCGACGGCTCGCGGCTATCATTTCAGAGCCCCACGCTGACGCGCGTGGAGTTCGGCCTGAATCTACTCTGGCTCCAAGGCGGCCTCTGGAACGCCTCCGTGAGCCTGTCCCAAGGCGTGAACTGGTTCGGCGCCGACCGGGAGGCATCCTGGCCCGCCGCCTACCAGCCCTTGCACCGTACCTATCGCGCCAGTCTGTTGCATCTGCGCCAAGGCACGCCGCACCAGCCTTGGCGCTGGCAAAGCGAACTCAGTGTGCAATACAGCGCCGACGACCTACCCGCTATCGACCAGCTGAACCTGACCGGCGACAACGCCGTGCGCGGCTTTCGCAACGATCTGATACCCGGCGCCAGCGGCGCCGTGTGGCGCAACACCTTGAGCTACCCCCTCCCCCTCCCCCTGCCACCCGGCGTGGAAGTGCGCCCCCACCTGGGCCTGGACCACGGGTGGGCCCGCTATAGCCAGGCCAGCTCCCCAAACCGCCTGACCGGCGCTACCGCCGGCTTGAACCTGACCCTGCCTGGCAGCCGAATCCGGCTGGACTACCAGCACCCATTGCACGCCAGCCACCAGCGTCGCCAAGACCTGGACTCAGGCTACTGGGTCGTTGAGTGGGCACTGACCATCTGACTCATCCACAAGAAGAGAGACACCGCCTGTGAAAACCTCCGCGCGTCATCCCCGCCTGCGTCCCGACGCCCTGCGCTGGACCATCTTCGCCAGCCTGCTGGCCCCGCCCGCCGCCCTGGCCAACGGCGGCCTCGACCCCGCCGCAGGCCCCGGCGGCACACCGGTCATCAGCAATGGCCACGGCGTACCGGTGATCGATATCGTCGCGCCCAATGCCAGCGGCCTGTCGCATAACCAGTTCCTGGACTACAACGTTGGCCGGCCCGGCGTGGTGCTGAACAACGCCACCGCTGCAGGCCAGTCGCAACTGGCCGGGGCGCTGGCCGCCAACCCGCAGTTCCAGGGCCAGGCCGCCTCAACCATCCTCAACGAAGTCATCAGCCGCAACGCCTCGCTGATCGAAGGCCCGCAGGAGATCTTCGGTCGGCCCGCCGACTATGTCCTGGCCAACCCCAACGGCATCACCCTCAATGGCGGCAGTTTCATCAACACCACGCGCGGCGGGTTTCTGGTCGGCACGCCCGATATCCAGGATCAACAGCTCAAGCATCTGGATACCCTCGAGACCGCGGGCTCGCTGCTGGTGCTCAAGGGCGGCCAGAGCAATGCCGACGGTGCCCTCGAGCTGATTGCCCCGCGCATCGAAAGCCTGGGCCCGCTCGAAGCCCGCGATGACTTGACGCTCACCGTCGGCCACAACCGCGTCGATGCAGCCAGCGGCCAAGTGCTGCAGCATTTGCCTGGCACTGCGGGAAGCCTCGACGCCAGCCTGTTCGGCGCCATGCGCGCTGGGCGCATTCGCATCCGCAGCACCGCCGAAGGTGCTGGGGTGCGAGTGAGCTCCACCACGCTGCAGGCCCGCGATGGCATCGAGATCAGCTCGGCGGGCAGCCTGCACGTCAGCGGCAGTGAAAAGGTCCGGGCCCAGTTGCTCACTGATCGCGGCGATCTGTCGCTCAAGGCCGGCGACAACCTCGCCCTGAGCGCCACGCTGGGCAAGGCGGAGCGCATCGACGTCCAGGCCGGCAAGGACCTGCGGCTCGACACGAAAATGCGCGAAAGCATCAAGCACGAGAACGAGAGCTGGAACAGCAAGGCCGTGTTCATCACCTACGAAACCTACGACCGCACTGGCACCCGGACCGATCGCCGCCACCTGATCAGCGAACTGCATGCCAACGGCGACATTGCCCTGAAGTCCGGCAATGACACCGTGATCAAGGGCTCCCAGATCGAAGCAGGCGGCGTGCTGACGGTGGACAGCTCAGGCAGCCTGAACATCCTTGCCGTCCTCGACAGCACGCGCGCCAACGAACAGGTCCGCCACCGCAAGCACCTCTGGCGCGGCGACAGCGACTCGAGCAGCTACCAAGAGCAAGCCGTGTCCAGCCGCCTGGGCGGCGAACGCGTCGACCTCAAGGCCGGAGGTGACCTCAAGCTGGCCGGCAGCAGCATCGAGAGCCGCGCCGACATGTCCGTCAAGGCCAAGGCCATCGAAATCGGTACCGTGGCGCGTAAACGCGAGGGTTCCAGGAAGGACTACCGGGGCGACCTGGTTTCCGGGACCTTTTTCGCTGATCGCAACGGCCACGACAGTCAAGGCGATGAGGCCCATGGCAGCCGAATCCATTCCGCAGGCACCCTCGATGTCACCGCCGAGCAGGTGCGAATCAAGGGCAGCGACGTCCACAGCGACGGCGACGGCGTGCTCTACGGCAGTAAAGGCCTGCTGTCGGTCGAATCGGCCCGTAGCAGTACCAGCGCTAAGCGGCGTGATAGCGACAGCAAGCTGTTCGGTCTGATCGGCAACAAGCGCGAGCACAGCAGCAGCGAGCGCCAGGTACTGGTCAGCGATGTGTCCTCCAGCACCAACCTGCGCCTGGCCAGCGCCGAGGAAATACAGATTCGCGGGGCGAAGGTGTCCGCCGCAAAGGCCTTGCAGCTGCAGGCGGAAAAAGCCATCAGCATCGCGAGCGCTGAGAGTACCCTCGCCCACCAGACCTCGACCCAGAGCCGCGGCCTCAGCGCCAACGCCGGGCAGACCCATGACGCCCAGGACGGCAGGCCTGATGCGCGCCAATACAAGGCCAGCGTCGGCTATCAGGTCGACCAGGTGAGCAGCCAACGCGACGAGCGCACCCAGACGCCCAGCGAGCTCACCGGCGCGAAGGTGGGCATCAGCACCGGCAGCACGTTGCAGATCGATGGCTCCAAGATCACGGCGCACGGCGGCGACCTGGACATCAAGGCCGAACGCGTCTCTCTGAGCGCCACGCGCAACGCGCAGCAGTCGCAGGTCGTTACCACCGCCAGCGGCGGTGGCCTGGCCGTGAGCGGGGGGATCGACCGGGTGGGCAGCACCTTCGAGGGCCACCACAACCGCCAGGCAGTACGCGAGAGCGGCTTCACCGCCCAGCGCAGCGAACTGAACGCCAGCGGCGACCTCACCATCACCGCGCGCGAGGTCGTCAACGACGCCGCCAGCATCAAGGCCGGCAAGCAGTTGCTGGTCAACGCCGAGCGCATCGACAACCGCGCGGTGCACGCTACCCACGCGCGTGAGCAAAGCGTCGACAATTGGCAGGGGAACCTGGGCGCAAGCGTGGAATACCGCGGCCTGACCCGGCCGATCGAGAACCTGGTGCTTGGCCAGGAAAGCGCGCGCTTTCAGCAGGCAGGCGTGGAAGATGCCCTGGCGGCGCCCAGTGTTGGTGCCGACCTGGGCGTCGGCCATGTCGAGCGCAAGGCCATCGACAGCCGCAGCACCGCGCACGTCAGCGAGCTGGAAGGCGGGGCGATCCTGATCAAGGCGCAGACGGTCAACGACGAGGGCACAGCGTACCGTGCCAAGGTGGGCTCACTGAAGATCGACGCCGACCGCCACAACCTGATCGCGGCTCGCGACAGTAACAGCAGCAGCGTGCAGCGCCTGGACTACGAGGGCGAGGTGCGGGTCGACACCACCACTGGCGCCGATGTCAACGTGCGGCTGGCTGGCAAGGGCGGCTCGCTGGAAACCAGCAAGGTCGACGAAACCGCGCGTCCCGGCAGTCTCTACGGCCAGACGGGCATCCAGGTGCAACTGGGCAGTGATGGCCTCTACGAGGGCGCCCGCATCAACGGCGGCGATGGCTCGGTGGGGATTGCGGCCAAGGGCGACCTCAAACTCACCCAGGCCAATGACAGCCAGCGCCAGCAAGCGCGCAAGCTGGACGGCAGCGGCTGGGCCAAGGGCGGCAACAGCCCCACCGGCACAGGAGTCGAAACCCGCGGCTACCTCGATCACGGCAAACAGCAGACGCTCGACACCCAGGGCCAGGTCGCGCAGATCGATGCCAAGGGTGAGGTCAAGCTGGGCAGCGGTGGCGACCTGCTGTTCGAAGGCACGCGCATCGGCGAGCGCACGGCCAAGGTCGCGAGCATCAGCCTCGACAGCGAGGGGCTGCTGCAGGTCAAGGCCGCCAGCACTACCCATACGGCCGAGGGCGGCAAGCTCGGTGGCGGGCTCGAGGCCGGTGCCAACCACGGCGACGCCAACAGCGGCAGCCTGGGTGGGCACTTCGAGTCAGGACGGGTGAACCAGAGCGCTGCCACGGCCAGCAATGCGAACTTCCACTCCTCGGGTAACCTCATCCTGGCCAGCCAGGCGCGTGACGACCAGGCTATCCATGTGCAAGGCCTGGAAGCCTCGGCCTCGACGATCAGCCTGAACGCCAGGAACAGCGGCATTCTGGTCGAGTCTTCGAGCAACACCGAGCGTCGCGACAATCTCGATGTAGCGGCGGGCGCGGGCTTCAACATGACCCGCGCGGACACGGCCAAAGCCAGTACTCAAGGCCTGCATGGTCGAGTCCAGGTGGCCCTCGACCGGCGCGACGACCTGACCCACAACCAAAGCCTGCTGCGTGCCGACAAGGTGGTGTTCGACAGTATTGGCGACACCCGCATCGAAGGCGCCCGTGTCGAAGCCGATCGCATCGAAGGTCAGGTGGGTGGCGATCTGCTGGTGGCCAGCCGCAAGGATCGCGTCGACAGCTTGGTTCTCAAGGTCGACGGCCGCCTGAGCCAGGAGCAGAACCCGCAGGGTTACACCAATGCCGCCAAGGCACTGGCAGGGCCTGCAGGGGCCAAGGTAGGAGAAAAGGCCGGGCCGGTACTGAGCAAGGCTGAACCCGGCCTGTCACCGACCTTCAGCCTGGACCTGTCCCAGGTCCAACGCGACACGGTCGCCAGCCAGAGCCTGCTCAAGGGTCACCAAGGCATCGACCTGCAGGTCGCGGGTGAGACGCGCCTGACCGGCGCCCGCCTGCAGGCCGGCAATGGCAGTGTCGAGCTAGGTGGCAGCGCGGTCATCCAACAGGCCCTCAGTGGTCGCGATTACCGCCGTGATGTGGCGATCGATGCATCCAATGCGCCGGTCGACCTGACCACGGCGGTGATCGATGGCATCAGAAACCGCGATGCCAGCAGCGGCGAGAACGCCCTGGACCTCGGTCTGCTCACGACCAGTGGCCACGATCGCCGGGCACAGTGGAGCGCGGGTATCCAGCAGAAGGTCTCGCTGCAGCCTTGAACTGACCCGCCCTACCAGGTGATGCGCCGCTCCAGGCGTGTCGCCTGGGGACCCAGCCACTGGCTGCTGCGTAACAACGGCAGCAGCGCAGCGTCGGCTTGCAGTTCGACCTGCAACTTGGCCTGACCAACCAGCAGGTCGGCCGCCAGCGCGACCCGATGCTGACCGGCCAGGCCCAGTTGCCCGGTCAGGTGCCAGCCTTGGCTGCAATCGACCTGCAGCCAACCCTGTCCCAGCCCCAAAGACCAGGGCGCGACCAGCGCCAGGTCATCCACCGCGATCCGCCCTTGGGCTGCCTGGCATCGGCGCCCGGCACCCACCAGGTGGATCGCGCCCTGCCATTGGCCGGCCAGGCGATAGCCCGCCTCGGCGGTATGCTGTATCCCCAGCGTCTGCAGCCGTGCCTGCCAGTCCCAGGGCCAGCCGCGTAACTGTACCTCCCATTGCTGCCCTTGATAGCCGAACTGCGCCGCGGCCTGCAGCCGCCAGGGCTGCCAGTGCCAGCGCAGCGGGCCGACATCGCCCAGTTGGTGTGCCTGCCCTTGCCACAGGGTGCCGGTGACGCCTTCAGCTGGCAACGCCAGGCCACGGACCAACCAGTTGGCCGGCCACTGCACCAGCAGGGTCAAGCTGAACACCAGTACGACCCACAGCCATCCCGACCTGCTCATGGTTGCACCTGAACATCAAAACGCAGGCCCGCGGCGTCCTGCTCCAGTGACCATTGCAATGGCCGTACGCCTTCGGCCTGCAGCGCCAGCAGCCATTGCTCAAGCCCCTGCGCATCGGCAATCTGTCCTCGCAGTTGCCAGGTGCTGCCTTGGCTGTCGATCTGCGCCAGCTGCACCTGCCGCGCCTGGGCCGACTGGCGCAGCCGCTCCAGGCTCAACGCAGGACCGTTCGGCAGGCCCGCCGCGGTGTGTGCCAAGGCCTGCCATTGGGCCCACTGACGCCATAGGCCAACGCCTTCGCGCACTCCGAGGACCGCCAGCAAGAGCAGGATCAGCGCCCAGGCCAGCGGCATGCGGTAGCGCACCCAGCCTGCGCGGTTCACGAGGCACCGCCCAGGTCGAAGACCACCTGCCACTGCGTCGCTTGAGCGCCTGGCTGCAGGTCTACCCCGGCGCCCGCGGCGCTGGCCATGTCCTGCCAGGGCGGGCCGGCGCCCTCCCCGGACAGCCCTAGCTGCCAGCGCTGACCGTCGAAGCGCACGGCGTGCAGGCGCCAGTGCGGGTGTTCGCGCAACCAGTCGTGCAGTTGCGCCTGCAAGCCCGCGAACTGGCGCAGGCGCAGCTGGCGGTCATGCTCGGCACCCTGCAGGCGCTTGAGCGCCTGTGCGGCCTGGCGCGGCGTGGCCTGATTGCCGGTCACCGCCAGCACCTGGCCACGGTACAGCTGGGCTTGCTGCCACTGCTGGTTCAACCACAGGCCGCCCCACAGGCTGGCGAGTACCAGACAGCTCGCGGCCAGGCGCAGGTGGGCCCGCGGCAGGTGCAGGCGTGGCCTTTGCCAGGGCTGTTCGAACAGGCCCGGCAAAGACTCCAGCGGCGCCAGGCGCGAAGGCCAACGACCGCTCAGGTGCTCGTGCTGCAGGTTTGTCCAAGGCGCCGGGCATTCTTCACCCCATTCGCCAGGCCAGGCCAGCCAGTGCTCGCGCCCGTCGATGCTGCGCCCGCGCAACAGCGCCTCGCCCGCCGGCGGCTGCCAGTGCACGGCATGGCCTGGTTGGGCAATCGGCAACAGCTGAAACTCGGCCCAGCAGCGCTCGACCTGCAGCTCCCAGTCGGCACAGGTCGCCCGCCACTGAGCGAGGTGCTCACGTTCGACGCACACCAGCTGCAACAGGCCGGGCTGGCGCCCCAGGCAGGCACACAGCACCTGCTCCGGGCTCTGCAGCATTCGGTCCTCCAGCAGCAGCGGCCATTCCTCGCGCTTGACACCGGGCGGCGCAGGCAACTGGAAATGACTGCACAAGGCACCGGGGACGATCAGCGCGATGCGTGCGGACAGGTCCGCGGGCGGGCGACCCTCGCCTTCGCGGCGCGGTTGATCCGCCGCCAGCAATAGCCATTGCCAGGGCTCCGCGCCCTGCCCCGGGCGCAGCAGCAGCCAGGGCCGCGCCGGTCTGCGCCGCCATCGCTCAAGCTTCATGAGCGCCCCCAGGGCAAGGCAAAGGTACACACATAAGGCGCTCCATCACGCTGGATCTGCACCCGCACACCACGATCCGGGCGCGCAGGTTGGTCAGAGGGCCAGGCCAGCCAGCGGCCGCCCTGGTAGAAAAGTACCTGCGCGGCCGTCACGCCCGAGAGTTGCTCGCGCAATAACCAACGCGGCTCGGCAGCGGCATACAGGTCGGCCGAGCTTTCCAGCAGCAGTCGCTGCTCGCGGACCTCAAAGCGCAGGCGCTGGCGCTGCAGGCGGGAGCCACCGTCCACCTCCGGCCAGGCCGCGGCGGACACCCAGAGCAGCTGCGAGCGATCGGCTTGCCAATCGAGCCAGTGGGTCGCCAGCGGCAGGCGTTGCTCGGACAGGCGACGCAGCGCCGGACTGTCGAAGCGCCGTTCCAGCGCCAGGCAGAACTCCAGCACCGTGCCGGTCTCGGCCGGGCTTTCGAGGCGTTCGCGGACCTTGAGCCAACCGTTGACCAGGGCGGCCAGCATGACCCCGAGCACCGCGGTCAGGGCCATGGCCAGCATCAGCTCGATCAGCGTCAGGCCTGTTTGTTGCTTGCTCATGGCCGCACCAGAAACAGCGTGTACTGGCCCAGCGGCAAACGTGCGTCACGGTCGGCGAACAGCTGCAATTGGCCGCGCCGCAAGGTGTCCACGCCCGTGCGGCGCAGTTGCAGTTGCCAGTGGCAGGCCTGGCCACCCTGGCGCAGGATGCCGCTGCCCTGTTGGGTCGACGGCCAGTACTGCTCGACGCTGAAGCGCGCCTGCAGTTCACGGGCGCAGATCAGGCCAAGGCGATGCTGCTGCACGCTGCCCTGCACGGCCAGGCGCTGGCGCAGGACCTGGCTGGCCATCACCGCCAGCACGGCGGCAATGCCCAGTGCCACGCTGACTTCGAGCAAGGTGAAGCCCTGCTGGCGCCGCTTCATGGAGTTACCGCCATGCGCAGCTGCCCGTCACGTTGCCAGACCCAGCGCTGGCTGCCCTTGGGCCAGTGCCACAGCACGCTGCCAGCCTGTGCCCAACCATCAGGGGTAAACACCAGCTGCGGTGAAGCGCTCGCCGGCCAATCCGGCCGCAAGCCCTTGGGCCAGGCGCCCAGCGGTACCGGCTCGACTACCCAGCCGCTGGCGTCTCGGCGGACGAACGCCGGGCGGTCGCCATCCCAGCGCAGGCCGCGTATCTGCCCGGCATGCCGGGCGAGCGCCGCCTGTTCGTGGACACCCGCCGCGAGCCGGCTCAGGGCCTGCTCGACACCGGCCTTGCCGCTGTCGAGCCAGGCGACGCTGAGGCCGGTCATCAGCCCGGCGATGGCCAGCACCACCAGCAGTTCGAGCAGGCTGAAGCCGCGCTGGACACTCACCGGTCACAGCGCCCAGTTGCCCAGGTCGGCATCCAGGCCTTCGCCCCCGGGCACGCCATCGGCGCCGAGGGAGTAGACATCGACACGACCATGCTCACCCGGGGTGCGGTACTGGTAGGGCGTGCCCCAGGGGTCCTCCGGCAACCGGCGGATATAACCGTCGCTGCGCCAGGCCCGCGGCAGCGGCTCCTGCTGCGGCTTCTTCACCAAGGCATCAAGGCCCTGCTCGTTGCTGGGAAAGCGCAGGTTGTCGAGGCGGTACATGTCCAGGGCCTGCTCCAGGGTGGCCAGGTCGGCCATGACCTTCTGGCGCATGGCCTTGTCCTGGTTGCCCAGGACACTGGGCGCGACCACGGCGATCAGCAGGCCGATGATGAAGATCACCACCATGATCTCCATCAGGGTGAAGCCGCGCTGGCGCGCGCGTTGTCTATGCATGTCGAGGCTCCTTGTCACAGTGTCAGGCCTTGGTTGAGCTGCATGATCGGCAATAGCACCGCAAGCACGATGAACAGCACCACGCCGCCCATCACCAGGATCATCAGGGGTTCGAACAACGCCATGGCGGTATCGACCTGGCGGGCAAAGCCACGCTCCTGGTCATCGGCCACGCGCTCGAGCATGTCCGCCAGGGTGCCGCTGGCCTCGCCGCTGCCGACCATGTTCACCAGCAACGGCGGAAACTGGGCGCTGGCGTCCAGGGCGCGGTGCAGGCTGCTGCCGCCCTGCACTTGCAGGCTGACCTGCTCCAGGGCCAGGCGCACGCGGCGGTTGCCGACCGTGGCGGTGGCCACCTGCAGCGCTTCGAGCAAGGCCACGCCGCTGCCGCTGAGAATCGCCAGGCTGCGCGCCAGCCGGGCGCTTTCGAGCACCTGCAGCAGGCCGCCGATGCGCGGCAGGCGTAGCAACAGGTCGTCGCGGCGCAGGCACCAGTGCGGCTTGCGCAGCAGCCAGCCACCCAGAACACTCAGCAGCAGCGCCGCACCGAGCAGCCAGGGGCCGGCGCTGACCAGGCCCTGGCTGAGGCCGATCAGCAGCGAGGTGAGCAACGGCAGGCTCTGCCCGGAATGGGCGAACTGCTCGGTAAGCTTGGGCACCACGAAGGTCATCAGGCCAATGACCACCGCCAGCGACACACCCATCAGCACGCTCGGGTAGATCAGCGCGGTGCGGGCCTTGTGCTGCTGGCGTTGTACCTGCTCCAGGTGTTCGGCCAGGCGCTCGAGCACCTGCGCCAGGCGCCCGGAACGCTCGCCGGCCTCGACCAAGGCGCAATACAACCCGGTAAACGGCGCCCCTTGACGGGCCAGACTGCGGGCCAGCCCCAGGCCTTCGGCCAGCGCGCCACGCAGCGCCACCAGCAGGCCATGCAAGGCCGGTTGGCGCAGCTGCCGCTCCAGGGTCGCCAAGGCGTCGACCAGAGGAATGCCAGCGCCGGTGAGGGTCGCCAGCTGGCGGGTCAGTTCACACAGCTGGGTACGTGTCAGGCGCTGGCGACGCGGCTTGGCACCGGCGGCCTCGACGCGCTGCAACTGGCGCGCGAACAGGCCCTGCTCGCGCAGCAGCTGACGGGCGTGGCGCTCGCTGTCGGCCTGCAGGCTGGCCTTGTGCGTCTTGCCGGCGAGGTCGACGGCCTGGTAACGGTAGGTTGGCATGGCTCAGCCCTGCACCGCGCGCAGCACTTCGGCAAGGCTGGTCTGGCCCCGCGCCAGGCAGTCGCTGGCCATGGCCACCAGGCTTTGCCGGCGCCCGATCAAGTAGTCCTGCATCGCCGGCTCACTGGCGCCGTCGTACAACAGGGCGATCAGGCCGGCATCCAGCTCGATGAATTCGTACAGGCCCAGGCGCCCGGTGTAGCCACTGCCCTGGCAGTCCTCGCAGCCGACGGCGTGGTAGCTCTGGCTCAGCCCGGCCAACTCTGGCCACAGCTGGCGCTCGGCCGCCTGCAGCGGCTGCGCCTGGGCACAACCGCACAGCCGGCGCACCAGCCGCTGGGCGAGCACGCCGCGCAGGCAGGAGGCGATCAGGAAGGGCTCGATGCCCATATCGCGCAGCCGCGTCACCGCGCCCACTGCGCTGTTGGTGTGCAGGGTCGAGAGCACCAGGTGGCCGGTGAGGCTGGCTTGCACGGCGATCTGCGCGGTCTCGCGGTCGCGGATCTCGCCGAGCATGATCACGTCCGGGTCCTGGCGCAGGATCGCGCGCAGACCGCTGGCGAAGGTCAGCCCGGCGCGTGGGTTGATCGCGGTCTGGCCGATGCCGGTAATGGCGTACTCGACCGGGTCCTCGACGGTGAGGATATTGCGGCTGCCGTCGTTCAGGCTGTTGAGGCTGGCATAGAGCGTGGTGGTCTTGCCCGAGCCGGTCGGCCCGGTGCTCAAGACGATGCCGTTGGGCCGTCCGAGGCAGCTGCGCAGGCCTTGCAGCACGACGTCCGGCATGCCCAGGTTGCCCAGTGCCAGCAGACTGGCCTGCTTGTCCAGCACGCGCATGACCACGCGCTCGCCATGGATGCCGGGCAGGGTCGAGACGCGCACGTCCACCTCGCGGCCGGCGGCACGCAGGGTGATCCGGCCATCCTGGGGTTGGCGCTTCTCGGCAATGTCCAGGCGCGCCATGACCTTGATCCGCGACACCAGCATGGCCGACAGGGCGCGAGGCGGACGCAGCACTTCGCGCAGGTGACCGTCGACCCGCAGGCGCACTACCAGGCTCTGCTCGAACGTCTCGATGTGAATGTCCGAGGCATGCAGGCGCAGGGCCTGGCCAAACAGGCCGTTGATCAGGCGAATCACCGGCGCCTCGTCGTCACTTTCCAGCAGATCCTCGATACGCGGCATTTCGCTCATCAGGCCATCGAGGTCGACGTGTTCGCCGATGCCCTCGATCAGTGCCGCGGTGGCTGCCTCCCCGGCCTGGTAGAGCTGGCCCAGTCGTTCGTCGAAGACCTCGTCGGCGAGGTACTCCAGTGCCTGGGGCCGGCCATGCACGCGCAGCAGCTCGTGCAGCTGGTCGCTGTCGGCGTCACGTCGCAGCCAGAGCTGCCAGCCCTCGGCGGTAGGGGCCATGGCCAGGCCAGCCTGGCGGGCCAGGCGGTAGGGCAGCATCACCAATCCCCGCCGTCGAGGCGCGCGCGGCTGGCGGGGAAGGCCTGCAGCAGCGCCGCGCTGTCATCCAGTGCCGGCAGGGCCAGCGGTGTTTCCTGCTGCAAGCGCTGGTATTTGGCCTGGCTCAGGCCGGCGAGGCTGGGGCCGTCGCGCAGGATGCGCGGGCGAATGAACACCATCAGGTTCTGCTTGACGCCCTTGCTCGAATCGGAGCGGAACAGCCGGCCCAGGCCTGGGATGTCGCCGAGCAGCGGCACCTTCTGGTTGCTGGTGCTCATCTCGTCGCTGATCAACCCACCCAGGATCACCAGGCCGTTGTCTTCGACCATGACCTTGGTCTTGATCTCGCGCTTGTTGGTGATCACATCGCTGGCCGAGGCGGTGTCGGCGATAGACGAGACCTCCTGGACGATGTCCAGGCGCACCGTGTTGTCGATGTTGATCTGCGGCTTGATGCGCAGCTTGACGCCGACTTCCTTGCGTTCGATGGTCTGATAGGGGTTGGCGTTGTTCTGGGTCACGGAGCCGGTGACGAAGGGCACTTCCTGGCCGACCAGGATCGACGCCTCGGCGTTGTCCAGGGTCAGCAGGGTGGGCGTGGAGAGCAGGTTGAAGCCGCTCTTGCCCTTGAGCGCATTGACCAGCATGGCGAAGTTGAAGCCACCGCCGAAATGGCCTATTCCGGCGGTGGCGCCGCTGATGCCCGACAGCAGCTCGCCAAGCTGGGCGCTGTCGCCACTGGCCGCGGCCCCGGCGATGCTGGCGATGCCGGCGCCGAACTTCTCGTCGGCGAACAGCCACTGCACGCCCAGCTCTTGGACACGCGAGTCGGAGACCTCGGCGATGATCGCCTCGACCACGACCTGGGCGCGGCGGATGTCCAGTTGCTCGACGATGCTGCGGTAGGCCGCCACTTCGCTGTCCGGGCCGACCATGACCACGGCGTTGGTGCCCTCTTCGTGTTCCAGGCGGATCCCCGAGTCGCTGGCCGGCAGCGGCGTCTTGCCCTCGCCCTCGCCTTCGACCGCAGGTGCCGCGCCTTCCTGACTGAGCCCGCGCAAGACCTTGACCACCTCGCCGGCATTGGCGTGGCGCAGGTACATCACCTGGGTGTTGGAGCTGTGCAGGTTGTCGCGCGGCTTGTCGAGCTGGGCCAGCAAGGCCCGCACCCGCTCGCGGCTGTCGGCGCTACCGCGCACCAGCAAGGCATTGCTGCGCGGGTCGGCGACCACCTGGGCACTGTCGGCGCCCTGCTCGCGGGCCAGCAGGCGAGTGATCAGGCCGCTGGTATCGGCGGCGCTGGCGTGTCGCAGCGGCATCACCTGCAAGGGCTCGTCGCTGACCTGATCGAGCTGGCGCAGCAGGCTGTCGATACGCGCCAGGTTGCTGCGCCAGTCGGTGACCACCAACAGGTTGGCCGCAGGATAGGGCGTGATGACCCCGACTCGCGGGTCGATCAGCGGCTTGAGGATGCCCAGCATCTGCTCGCTGGCGGCGTTGCGCACGTTGAACACGCGGGTGGCGACACCGTCGCTGCCCTCGCCGGGCTTGCCGGCAGCCTCGACCGGCACCGGCTCCAGGCGCGCGGCCTGGTCGGGGACGATCTTCACGCTGCCATTGGGCAGGTCCACGGCGGCGAAGCCCTGGGCACGCAGCTGGGCCAGGAAGATGTCATAGATGGCCTCGGCATCGTGGCGGTCGACGGTGCGTACCGTGACCTTGCCCTTGACCCGCGGATCGACGATGAAGGTGGTACCGGTGATGCGCGACACACTGTCGATGAACTCGCCCAGGTCGGTGTCGACGAAGTTCACCTCGTACTGCGGTGCCTCGCCCTCCTCCAGCACCTCGGGCTCTTCGGCGCAGGCCATGGACAGGGCCAGGCACAACAGGCCCGCCAGGCAGTATCTTGCGATCATCACTCATCCTTGCCGCTTGAAGCCGGTCACGGCAGGCCGTGGCGGCCAGGGCAGGCGCTCGCGCCGCCCCTGGTTGTCGAAAATCAGGCCATCGCGGTCGATGTCCTGCAGCACGATCCCCGGCGCCAGGTGTTGGCCGCGGCCCAGAGTGCGGACCTGCTGGCCGTAGCGCAGCACCACTACCGTGGCGCTCAAGGGCTCGGCCTTGAGCCCGCCGAGGTACACGAGCGGCAGGCGCGTCAATGGCAGGACACCACTGTCGGCGGCAGGCTGCCAATGCCCGACCAACAGCCCTGGCACGGCGACCTCGGCCTTTACCGTGGGGCTGGCCAGTCGCGGCTCGCGACCGAGCTGCAGCACGCACTGCGCTGCGAGCCAGGCCGCCAGGGTCAACCACAGGCCGCCGAGTACGGGAGTGAGCCGGGTCAAGCATTCACCTGGCGTGGGTGCCAGCCCGGATGCCCCTGCACATAGCGCACATCGGGCAGCTGCAACGCAGGCAGTTGCCAGTTCGCCGGTTGTTGCGCCAGCCAGTTCTCGACGCGCTGCCACAAGGGCTCGCCGGTATCCGCGGCGAAATGCAGGCCGAAGGTGCGACACAGGCCTTGGGGCGGGACAAGCCCGGCGATACGCTTGCCCACGGCGCTGTAGCTGACCTGCCAGGCCTGGCCTTGCCAGCGCGGCAGGTCCTGGCTGTTGTCGAGCAGCAAGGGGTCGCCGAAAAGTTGTTCCGCGGCGTTCTCAAGCACTTGCTCGATTTGCCGCGCCGGGGCGTCGACCACCGGCGCGGGGTGACCTCCGGTGAGGCAGATCAGGTGTTCGCGGGTAATGGTCTGGCCGGCGCGCAGCGGCACGTCATAGCGCAGGCCAGGCAACAGCACTGGCACGCTGCTGTCGCCCGCCAGGGCCTGGTGCAGCAGACGGTCCCAACTGCCGCCACGGGTATCGCGCCGCCACAGCGCCTCGGGCGCGCGGGCCAGGGGCTGGTCGAGCCAGGCGGCGTGGCCCGCGCGTTGCTGCTGCAGCACCTCGCGCAGTTGCGCGGCGCGGGCCTGCCCTGTCGCGGACAAGGACCGTTCAAAGGCGGGGAAAAAACGCGCATCGAAGCGCCACTGCCCAGCCACTTGCCGACAGCGCACGCGGAATGCACCGCTGCCGCGACACCCGGCGAACAACACCGGCACCCGGCGGCCACTGGCTTGCGTGACCTCGACGGGCACCGGCCACAAATCCTGGCCGCGAGCGCAGAGCAGCGCATCGATCTGCGGCACCCGCTCGGCCAGCCACAGCCCCGGCCCGGTGCCGACATCGGCCAGCGCCAGGACCAGATCGGCCTCGCGCCTGGCCTGCTCGAAGCTCGGCAACAGTGATTGGTACCACTGCTTGAGCGAGGCTTTCTGATCCTGGGCATAGGGGTCGGTGACACCGACCACCGCTACCCGCACCCCGCCTCTGTCGAACAACTGCAGACCGCTCAGGCCCAGGCTTCGCGCCTGTGCCGGGGCAAGGCCGGCGCCCAGGGTGACGGTGGCCGATTGTCGATAGAGGCCGGCGCTGCGCTGTGGCCAGAGCACCCGCTCGTCACTGCTGACGCGCACGTCGCTGCCCAGCAGCTGGCTGCCCTGCACACCGCTGGCGCCTTGGGTGAGGTAGGCCAGGCCGCTGCCGTTCCAGCCCTGGCCGTTCTCCAGGGTCAGGCACTGGGCAGCGCCTGCTTCGTCGCGTAGCTGTTCGAGCAGCGCCGCGAGCACCGCGTAGCCACCGAGCTGGGCTTGGTCAGCCAGGCTTGCATCGAGCAAGGGCGCCAGTTCGGCATGGCCGGCGCGGGCGCTGCCGCCGGTCATCCACGGCGCACGACCAAGCTGGGTGACCGGACCCAGCCGCGTGGCCGGCACCACGGCCTGCCCAGGCTGGCGGGCATCCAGGGTGTCAGCGACATACAGCAGGTCCAGCGATGCTTCGCCACCTGGACCACGGCCCGGGATGGCCGAGCAGGCCCCAAGCAAGGGTGCCATGGCGCCTACGCCCATCCAGCTGATCAACTCGCGCCTGCGCATGTTCGCCATCGACCCCGACTTCCTTCCCTGCTGGTGACTGTGGGCCGGGATATTGCGGAGGTTAGATGACAGTTTGATGGCAGTAATTAGTCAGTAATTCCGGAAAGATCCTACAAACCAATCACTAAGAACCGGTAGTTTTAAGAACTCGTTAATAAAACTGCCAATGAATCATCATACTTGCGCACTAAAGTCCCGGTTCTTCCAACTCAGCTAAAGAAGGATTCACTGATGAGTCGAGATACCGGGGACAACCTGGACCGGAACCTGAGCGGCAACTTGCCGATGGCCCGTGTCATGGACGCTTACCTGAGTCGCCGCAGCGTAATGCGCGGCAGCCTGGGCGCGGCGATCGCCATGATTGCCGGTACCGGCCTGACCGGCTGCTTCGATGGCGATGGCGGTTCGGATGACGATCCGGTCACCGAGCCACCGGTTACCGACCCGGAAGTGCCGAAACTCCAGCTGGGCTTCGACTCGATTCCAGGTTCGCGCACCGACGCCTGCGTCGTCGCCGCCGGTTACAGTGCCTACGTGATCGCCCCCTGGGGCACGCCGCTCAACAGCAACGCCAGCGCCTGGAAGGCCGACGGCAGCAACACCTCCGTCGACCAGGCCAACGCCATGGGCATGCACCATGACGGCATGCACTTCTTTCCCATCAACGGCAGCTCCGAAGACGGTCTGTTGGCGATCAACTTCGAATACATCGACGCCGATGCCTTGCACCCGGCCGGCCCCACCACCGACGCCAGCGGCAAGCGCCCGGCCGAGGAGGTGCGCAAGGAGATCAACGCCCACGGCGCGGGCGTGGTGCGCCTGAGCAAGGTCAACGGCCGCTGGCAGGTGGTCGACAACGACCCGCTCAACCGCCGCTTCACCACCGTTACCCTGATGGACATCGCCGGCCCGCTGCGCGGCAGCGACCACGTCAAGACCCGGTTCTCGGCCGACGGTACCCAGGCACGTGGCACCAACAACAACTGCGGTAACGGCTTTACTCCGTGGGGTACCTACCTCACCTGCGAAGAGAACTGGCCCGGGATCTTCGTCAACAAGGGCGTGCGTCCGGCAGACCAACAGCGCATCGGCATCGTCACCAGCAGCGGCAATTACGCCTGGGAAACCGCGGCGGGCGATCCGTCGGAAGTGGACGGCGAATTCAGCCGCTTCGACGTGACCCCCACCGGCGCGAGCGCCCTTGAGGACTACCGCAACGAGGCCAGCACCTACGGCTACATCGTCGAGATCGATCCGTACAATGCCGCCACCCTGGCGGTCAAGCGCACCGCCCTGGGACGTTTCCGCCATGAGGGTTGCTGCCCTGGCCTGGCCGTGGCCGGCAAGCCGGTGGTCTGGTACATGGGCGACGACTCGAACAACGAATACCTGTACAAGTTCGTCTCCACCGCGCTGTGGGACGAAGCCGATGCCAACCCGGCCGACCGCCTGGCCACCGGCGCCAAGTACATGGACCAGGGCAAGCTCTACGTCGCGCGCTTCAATGCCGATGGCACGGGCATCTGGCTGCTGCTCGACGTGGACACCGTGACCAGCACCGGCACCACGCTCGGCGCCCTGTACGGCGACCTGGCCGGGATCATCCTGCACACCCGCGGCGCGGCCGATGCCGTGGGCGCGACGCCAATGGACCGCCCGGAATGGACCACCGTCAACCCGCTCAATGGCGACGTCTACCTGACCCTGACCAACAACAGCGCGCGTACCCCGGAAAAAGTCGATGCCGCCAACCCACGCGGCCCCAACCGCCACGGCCACATCATTCGCTGGCACGACAGTGACGATCAGCTGAGCTTCACCTGGGACATCTTCGTCTTTGGCGCCAACGCCGCTGGCGCCCCCGACATCAACCGCTCTGGCCTGACCGAACTGAACCAGTTCGCCAGCCCCGACGGCATGAGCTTCGATAGCCGCGGCATCCTCTGGTTCCAGACCGACAACGGCGAGTCGACCCTGACCAGCTACACCAACGACCAGATGCTGGCGGTGATCCCAACCGACCTGGTCGATGCCAGCGGCAAGCAGGTGCCGGTCAACGCGCAGAACCAGGCGGACCTGCGTCGTTTCTTCGTTGGGCCGAACGGTTGCGAAGTCACCGGCATCGCCTTCACGCCGGACAACAGGTCGCTGTTCGTCAATATCCAGCACCCGGGCAACTGGCCATCCACCGATGTCGCCACGGCCGTGACTCCGGCAGGTGCCAGCGTGCGCCCGCGCGCTTCGACCGTGGTGATCCAGCGCGACGATGGCGGCGAGATCGGTATCGCCTGATCCTGCGCCTTGTCTGCGAGCCGTTGCTCTACCAGGGCAGCGGTTCGCGGCTTTTCACCCGCACCTGCTGCGCCGGCACCCGCGCGTGCCACTGCACGATCCCAAGCGCCTCGATCTCGAACTGACTGCGCAGGCTGCGACCCTCCTCTTCGAATGTCAGCTGCAGCAGGAAATGCCCGCTGTTGAGCATCAGCCCTGCGCTGAGCCGCTCGAACGTCTCATCGTCCACCGCCCCCAACGCCTGGCGCAGCGCCGAGGCATCGACATAGCCCGAGGCCGGCCGACCACTGACGATGCGGCTGAGCAGCGAACGCGAGAAGTGGCCTTCATAGAGCGCATCGAGCAGCGGCAGGTGCTCCAGCCCGAGGGCATTGGCATTGAGACGCCAACTGGTGGTCTCTGGCAAGGCACACAGGGCGGGATAGCGCGCCTGGCGGGTGGCGTCAGGCTCGAGCAGCAGGTTCAGCTCGCTGGTGTCGAGCAT
>JAEWGL010000039.1 GCA_023388335.1 Pseudomonadota bacterium
ACCATCATCCGCCGCGCGCTGTCGCGCCTGGCCCATGAGAGCGTGGTGCTGTTGCGCCCCAATCGTGGCGCGGTGGTTGCCAGCCCGACGGTCGAAGAGGCGCGCCAGGTGTTTTTCTCGCGGCGCATGGTCGAGCGCGCCATCACTGAACTCGCTGTGCAGCATGCCAGTGCCGAGCAGCTCAACGAGCTGCGGCAGATGGTCCGTGAAGAGCGTGACAGCTTCTCGCGCGGCGACCGCGGCGCTGGCATCCGGCTCTCCGGCGAATTCCACCTCAAGCTCGCCGAGGCGGCCGGCAATGCGCCACTGGTCAGCTTCCAGCGCAGCCTGGTGTCGCAGACCTCGCTGATCATCGCCCAGTACGAGAGCGGCAACCGCTCGCATTGCTCCTATGACGAGCACATGCAGCTGATCGACGCCATCGAGGCGCGAGACGCCGAGCAGGCGGTCAGCCTGATGATGCACCACATGGACCATATCGACAGCAAGCTCAACCTTGACGAGGAAAGCGCGTCGGACGACCTGCACGCGGTGTTCTCGCACCTGCTGCAAACCAAGAAGCGCGTGCCCAGCAAAGGTTGAGCGTGCGGTTCGACCTGCACTGATCCTATAGCAGGCTTGCCCGCTATAGGATCAGTGCTGTCCAGGCGTATTCAGCGCCGATGCACGCACCGCCCGGCCGCATAGGTTTCGCGCACCGTGCGGTCATCGCCCAGCGTGGTCAGTACGAACAATGTCTCTTCGATGCTCTTGGACTGCTGCAGACGATAGTCCAGCAGGGGCGTTGCCTTGTAGTCGAGCACCACGAAGTCGGCATCGTTGCCTGGGCGCAGGCTGCCGATACGGTCGTCCAGGCGCAGCGCCCGCGCGCCGCCCAGGGTGGCCAGGTACAACGACTTGAACGGATGCAGGCGCGCGCCCTGCAGCTGCATGACCTTGTAGGCTTCGTTCAGGGTGTTGAGCAGCGAGAAACTGGTGCCGGCGCCGACGTCCGTGCCCAGGCCGACGTTGACCTTGAACCGCTCGGCCTGAGGCAGGTTGAACAGGCCGCTGCCCAGGAACAGGTTGGAGGTCGGGCAGAATGCCACGGCCGAGCCGGTCTCGGCCAGACGCTGGCATTCCTCGTCGCACAGGTGCACGCCGTGGGCGAACACCGAGCGCTGGCCCAGCAACTCGAAGTGGTCGTAGACGTCCAGATAGCCCTTACGCTCGGGGAACAGCGCCTTGACCCAATCGATTTCCTTGAGGTTCTCGGAAAGATGGGTGTGCAGGTACAGGTCCGGGTATTCCTTGAGCAACTGCCCAGCCAGGGCCAGTTGTTCCGGTGTGCTGGTCGGGGCAAAGCGTGGGGTTACCGCATAGTGCAGGCGGCCCTTGCCGTGCCAGCGCTCGATCAGTGCCTTGCTGTCGGTGTAGCCGGACTCGGCGGTATCGGTCAGGTAGTCGGGGGCGTTACGGTCCATCATCACCTTGCCGGCGATCATCCGCAGGTCCAGGCGCTCGGCCTCTTCGAACAAGGCATTGACCGACTCGGGGTGCACGCTGCCAAACACCAGCGCGGTGGTGGTGCCGTTGCGCAGCAGTTCCTCGACGAACAGTTTCGCCACCTTGTCGGCATGGGCCTTGTCGGCGAACTGTTTCTCGCAGGGGAAGGTGTAGGTGTTCAGCCAGTCCAGCAACTGCTCGCCGTAGGAGCCGATCATGCCAGTCTGTGGAAAGTGGATATGGGTATCGATGAAGCCGGGAGTGATCAGGGCATCCTGGTAATGCTCGACCTCGATATCGGCATCCAGGGTCGGCAGCAGGTCGCGGGCGTCGCCCAAGGCGCTGATGCGACCGTCGTCGATGACCAGCAGGCCGTCCTCGAAATACTCGAAAGAAGCGTCGATGCCGACCTCGGCTGGGTCGGCGATGCTGTGCAGGAGGGCGGCACGGTAGGCTTTGCGGGTCTGGTTGGCGCTCATGGGGCTCTCGTCAAAGGGCTTGGCTGCGCCGTGAAGGCGGCAGCAACTGGGCAATGGGGCCGGCGTTGGCGGCAGCATCGTGCTGGCCGAAGCGGGCGTTGTAGGTGGCAATGATTTCGGCGGCGATGGACACGGCGATCTCGATCGGCAGCTTGCCCTTGACCTCGGCCAGGCCCATCGGACAGCGCATCCGCTGCAGCAGCGCGTCGCTGTAGCCGCGTTCGCGCAGGCGGTGCTCGAACTTGACCCGTTTGGTCTGCGAGCCGATCAGGCCGAACCAGGTGAAATCATTACGCTTGAGGATCGCGGCGGTGAGCTCCAGGTCCAGCTGGTGATTGTGGGTCATGACAATGCAGTAACTGCCGACAGGCAGCGTGTCCACTTCATCGACGGGCTCTTCACTGACCACCTGGCTCACCCCGGCGGGGATGACCTCGGGGAACTCCTGCTCGCGCGAATCGATCCAGCGCACCCGGCAGGGCAGCGCGGCGAGCAAGGGTACCAGAGCGCGGCCGACATGGCCTGCGCCGAACACGGCGATCTGCGCCTGCACCGCACCCATCGGCTCGAACAGCAGCACGGTGACGCCGCCGCAGCACTGGCCAAGGCTGGCGCCGAGGCTGAAGCGCTCCAGGTGCGGCGACTCACGTCGCTCGGCAAGCATCTGCCGGGCGATGTGCAGCGCCTTGTATTCCAGGTGGCCGCCACCGATGGTGTCGAACAACTGGGTAGTGCTGACTACCATCTTCGAACCGGCGTTGCGTGGGGTCGAGCCGCGCTCTTCGATGATGGTCACCAGGACGCAGGGCTCGCCACGGGCCTGCAGGTCGGCTAGCGCGTTGATCCATTGATGCATGATTCGGATCCTCTACGGGTACAGGCATGTTCGATGCGGTGACTGTGGGTGCTGGCTTGCCCGCGAAGAGGCCAGCGTGGCTGGCCCATGGTGTCGTTCCCTTCGCTGGCAAGCCAGCGCCCACAGGTCCAGCGTCGGTCACACCAGGTCTATTCAGGTCTCGGTGTCAGGGTCATACGGCCTGTACTTCCTCGGCCGGCTGCTGCGCGGCCACGGCCTTGCGCATCTGCTCGCAGCCCCACAGCACCCGCTCCGGCGTGGCCGGGGCGTCGATCTGCGGTTGCGCGCGGTAGTCGGCCAGGCTCGCCACGGCATCCTTGATCGCGCACCACGCGGCGATACCGAGCATGAACGGCGGCTCACCGACGGCCTTGGAATGGAACACCGTGTCTTCCGGGTTCTTGCGGTTCTCCACCAGCTTCACCCGTAGGTCCAGGGGCATGTCGGCGACAGCGGGGATCTTGTAGCTGGCCGGGCCGTTGGTCATCAGCTTGCCCTTGGCATTCCACACCAGTTCCTCGGTGGTCAGCCAACCCATGCCCTGGATGAAGCCACCTTCGACCTGGCCGATGTCGATGGCCGGGTTCAGCGAGGCGCCGACGTCATGCAGGATGTCGGTGCGCAGCATCTTGTACTCGCCGGTGAGGGTGTCGACGATCACCTCGGCGCAGGCGGCACCGAAGGCGAAGTAGTAGAAGGGGCGGCCGCGGGCCTGGCTGCGATCGTAATAGATCTTTGGGGTGCGGTAGAAACCGGTGCTCGACAGCGATACCTGGGCAAAGTAGGCCTGCTGCACCAGGGTCTGGAAGCTATGGATCTCGTCGCGCACGCGCACATGGCCGTTGCGGAACTCCACATCTTGCTCGCTGACGTTGTAGTGCCGCGCGGCGAAATCGATCAGGCGCTGCTTGAGGATCTCGGCGGCGTTCTGCGCGGCCTTGCCGTTCAGGTCGGCGCCACTGGAGGCGGCGGTCGGCGAGGTGTTGGGCACCTTGTCGGTGTTGGTGGCGGTGATCTGGATGCGCTGGATGTCGACCTGGAAGACCTCGGCCACCACCTGCGCGACCTTGGTGTTCAAGCCTTGGCCCATCTCGGTGCCGCCATGGTTGAGGTGGATGCTGCCGTCGGTGTAGATGTGGATCAGCGCGCCGGCCTGGTTCAAGAAGCTTGCGGTGAACGAGATGCCGAACTTCACCGGGGTCAGCGCCAGGCCCTTCTTGAGGATCGGGCTGTTGGCATTGAAGCGGCGGATCGACTCGCGGCGCTGGGCGTAGTCGGCGCTGGCCTCGAGCTCGGCGGTGATCTCTTCGAGCATGTTGTGCTCGACGGTCTGGTAGTAGTGGGTGACGTTGCGTTCGGTCTTGCCGTAGTAGTTGGCCTTGCGCACCGCCAGCGGGTCGAGCACCAGGTGACGGGCGATGTGGTCCATCACCTGTTCGATGGCGACCATTCCCTGTGGGCCGCCAAAACCACGGTAGGCGGTATTGGAGGCGGTGTTGGTCTTGCAGCGGTGACCGTGCACGGTGGCATCGCCCAGGTAGTAGGCGTTGTCGGCATGGAACATGGCGCGATCGACGATCGAGGCCGAAAGGTCCGGCGAGCAGCCGCAGTTACCCGCCAGCTCGAAGTTGATGCCCTGCAAGCGGCCGCTGTCGTCAAAGCCCACGTCGTACTCGATGTAGAACGGATGGCGCTTGCCGGTCATGAGCATGTCCTCGACCCGCGGCAGGCGCATCTTGGTCGGCTGGCCGGTCAGGCGCGCGATCACCGCGCACAGGCAGGCCGGGCTTGCCGCCTGGGTTTCCTTGCCGCCGAAGCCACCGCCCATGCGGCGCATGTCGACCACCACCTTGTTCATCGGCACATCGAGCACTTCGGCAACCAGCTTCTGCACCTCGGTGGGGTTCTGGGTCGAGCAATAGACGATCATCCCACCGTCTTCGCTGGGCATCACCGAGGAAATCTGCGTC
>JAEWGL010000080.1 GCA_023388335.1 Pseudomonadota bacterium
CGCAGCAGCTTGCGGGTCGCTTCGAGTCCGCCGATGCCGGGCATCTTGACGTCCATCAGCACGACGTCCGGCTTCAGCTCGCGGGCCACCTTGAGTGCCATCTCTCCCGAATCCGCTTCACCCACTACCTGCAGGCCGTCGATATCGGCCAGCATGCGCGTGATGCCGGTACGCACCAGATCGTGGTCATCGACCACAAGGACCCTAATCAAGCAGACACCTCGTCATGCGGCGGGAATTGGATCCGGCAACCTTAGCAAAATTTCCCCCCGCAGACCTAGCGCAAAGCGTCACCGATGTGCGCTGTTCGCACGTGTCTTCCCGCCCGGCCTGGCTTGGCTCCAAGCGTTTCGTGGGACAGACTGGTGAGCAGCCGCCGGACCGCAGCCTGGTCGGCAGGCTGCAAGCGGCTGAAACAGTCCAGCAGATGCGCCTGTTCGGTGCTCAGGCTGGCTGCCATTACTGGCGTCGGGCGACCACTCAGGACATACAGCGCATCTACCCCTCGCGCCGCCACAGCGGCGAGATAGTCGACCCGTGGCGTGCGCTCGCCGCTTTCATATTTGCCCTGGGCATTGGGCTCGACCCCGCCGATCTCGCCGAACACCCGTTGAGTCATGCCCAACCGCTCGCGTTCTGCCCTAATGCGCGAACCAAACCCGTCCATCTTCTTCACCCCTCTTCCGAATTGAGTTTCAACGACTGCTTCCCGCAACCGTCCAGGTCTTCTGCGACCCATGAATCTTGCACTATGCACACAGGCGCGGCCAGGGTTCAAGCCATGCCTGGATCATCAAGGGCAGGCTGTAATGACGCGCTCCATGCGCACGAAGCACTCGTCCTCGCCCTGCTCGACAAAGCCATGGCGGCGGTAGAGGGCCCGGGCCGGATTGCTCTTGAACACCATCAGGCGCATGCGGGGAAGCTGGCGTAGGGCAGCCCAGCTGGCCAGTTCCTCGAGCACCCAAGTGCCAACCCCGCGTCCACGGTGTTCCGGCAGCAGGTGCAGCTCGCGGAGGAACAGGGCCTGGCGATCCTGGCTCAGGCTGCAGAAGCCCAACACCGCGTCGCCCTGCGTCACCAGCCACTGCTCGCGCCAGCTCCAGGCCTGATCGAAGGCTTCCTCGATCCACAACAGGTCGAACTCTCGGTAATACGTCAGCATGGCCCGGCGGGTGAGGCCGCGGGCGAACGCCCGGTGCTGGTCGCTGGCGGGGGTCAGGGCGAGGGACATGGTGGGCACCTTCGTGGCAGAGGCGTCAGTCTGGCTTGAAGACATCGGCGTAACACACCGGCGAACTCGCCGGCCCCTGCCGCTCCAGCTCGTCTTCAAGCCACTGGGCCAGCACCTGAGCATGGTTGTGCTGGGTGTCCTTGGCAGCATAGAGCAGGGTCAAGGTGCCTTTGTTGGCCAACCCCAGCAGCGGCCACCAATGCTCGGGATGGGCGGCGAGTTCCTGACGGTAGCGCTGGGCAAAGGTGTCGAAATCCAGCTGCCCCTGGTGCAAGGCCTGGCGCAGTTCGCTGGACGGGGCGACCTCGCGCCGCCAGTCCCCATGCAACTCATCCTTGCGCTTGTTGCGTGGCCACAGGCGGTCGACCAGCACACGCTGGCCGTCGGTCTTGTCGGATGGCTCGTACACGCGCTTGCACTGAATCATCTGACCTCCTGCAGCCGCTGCCGGCTAGGCGGGAATCTTCAGGCCGCGCTGCACCGCTGGCCGCTCGAGGAAGCGCGCCAGCACCCGCTGCACGTGGGCAAAGTCGTCGAAGCCTACCAATTCGCCGGCCTCGTAGAAGCCCACCAGGTTTCGCACCCAGGGAAAGATGGCGATGTCGGCGATGCTGTACTCGTCCATCACCCACTCGCGTCCTGCCAGATGGCGGTCCAGCACGCCCAGCAGCCGTTGTGACTCGGCAACGTAGCGGCCACGCGGGCGTTTATCCTCGTAGTCCTTGCCGGCGAACTTGTTGAAGAAGCCGAGCTGGCCGAACATTGGCCCGATGCCGCCCATCTGGAACATCAGCCACTGCAGGGTCTGATAGCGCTGGGCCGGGTCCTGGCTCAGCAATTGACCGGTTTTCTCGGCCAGGTACTGCAGGATGGCACCGGACTCGAACAACGGCAGCGGTGCGCCGCCTGGACCATTGGGATCGAGAATCGCCGGGATCTTGTTGTTGGCGCTAAGGGAGATGAACTCGGGACTCATCTGGTCGTTACTGTCGAAGCTGACCTTGTGCACTTCATAGGGCAGCCCGATCTCCTCAAGCATGATCGACGCCTTGACGCCGTTGGGTGTGGGCAGCGAGTAGAGCTGCAGGCGCTCGGGGTGCTGCGCTGGCCATTTGCGGGTAATGGGAAATGCGCTGAGATCGATCATCGTCAACTCCTTCGAATAAGGAAATGTTTCACTCTAAGACCAAGCACCCGTCCTGGCCATCACTCCAAGGGGGCAGCCGACATTTTTTTCCGTGGCGCCTCAGGACCGACCATGGGCCTTGAGCTTGAGTCTCTCGGTGTCGACCCGCACGAACACCGAGTCGGCTGTCACCGTCAGCACGTCGCCAGCCCAGACCTCGCAGATCACCCGGCTCTTGCGCCCGACTTCGCCTTCGACCCGCGCCTTGAGGAGCAACTCGACACCCATGGGGGTGGGTTTGAGGTAACTCAGGCCAAGCTGGCCGGTGACGCAGTCGATGCGTGGCAGGCTGCCCGCCTCGCGGCCTTCGGCGCGGTAGTGGTAGGCCATGGCGGTCCAGTTGCAATGGCAGTCAACCAGCATCGCCAGCAGCCCGCCGTAGACCAGGCCCGGCCAGCCGGTAAAACCGGGGTCGGGGACATGGCGGCAGAGCACATGGATGCCGTCGGCGTCCCAATGGCTATGCACGTGTAGGCCGTCGGGGTGGGCGCAGCCGCAGCCGTAGCAGATGCCATCGGGAGCGGCCAACGCTTGAAGGGAAAGTGCGGGATCGTTCATGGGCTACCTGGATCTTGTCGTTTTTGGAAGCAGAGCCTGGCCTGCGAGGGTAGCGCCCTGCTGCGCTTGCGCCAATGAAAAGCCCATGACCAGGTCATGGGCTTGGCGGATGAGCGGTTCAGGCGCCCCTGCCGCTGGCCAATACGGTGCCGGCCTCGGCTCGCCCGGCGCGTCGACGGGTCAGAGAGATCAGCAGGATGGCGCAGGTCACGCCTGCCGTCATCAGCGTTTCATAGCGGTAGGCGTCACTGAACAGCATATAGCCCAGGACCGTGACGATCAGGCCGATCACCAGCCAGGTCAGCCAGGGGAACAGCCACATCTTCAGTTCCAGTTCGGTGCCGTCGCGGTCGGCGCGAGCGCGCATGCGCAGCTGCGAAACGGCAATCACCAGATAGACCAGCAAGGCAATGGCGCCGGTAGTCGAGAGCAGGAAGCCGAATACCTTGCCCGGAAACACGTAGTTGACCAGGCAGCCGGCGAAACCGGCCAGGGTCGACAGGACCACGGCCACGGTCGGTACGCCGCTGCCGGAGATGCGCTTGATCATGCTTGGCGCTTCGCCACGGGCACCGAGCGAATAGAGCATGCGCGAGGCGGTGTAAAGGCCAGAGTTCATGCAGCTGGTGACCGCCACCAGCACTACCAGGTCGACCACCAGCTTGGCGCCCGGCACATTGAGCACCTCCAGGGCGCGTTGGAAGGAGCCGACGCTGGTCAAGGCCGGGTCGTTCCAGGCCACCAGGGAGACCACGAGGAAGATCGAAGCCAGGTAGAAGATCGCGATGCGGTACACCACCAAGTTGGTGGCGCGGCGGATCTTGTCTTTCGGGTTGGCGGTCTCGTCGGCGGCGATGGTGACGATTTCAGCCCCGAAGAACGAGAAGATAGTGATCAGCACGCCGCCCAATACGGTGCCAAAGCCATTGGGCATGAAGCCGCCATTGGTCCACAGCTGGCTGACGCCGGAGGTTTGTGCCAACGGCCAGAAGCCGAAGATGGCCAGGCTGCAGACCACGATGAAGCCGAGGATGGCGACGACCTTGATCAGGGCGAACCAGTACTCGAATTCACCGAAGTTCTTCACGCTGATCAGGTTGGTGCATGACAGCACGATCATGATCAGGAAGGCGAACAGCCAGGAAGGCACACCCGGGAAGTAGGCGTGCAGGATGTCGGCGCCAGCGATGGCCTCGACCGGAATGATCAGCACCCAGAACCACCAGTACAGCCAGCCGAAGGTAAAACCCGCCCACGGGCCGATGGCTTCGCTGGCGTAGGTGGAAAACGAGCCGCTGTTGGGGTTGGCGATGGCCATCTCACCCAGCATGCGCATTACCAGCAGCACCAGCACACCGGTCATCGCGTAGGAGATGAGGATGGCCGGGCCGGCGGTGGCGATGGCGTTGGAGGAACCGATGAACAGGCCGGCACCGATGATGCCGGCGATGGAGATCATGGAGACCTGGCGGGAGGTCAGCCCGTGTTGCAGCGAGCGCTGTTTATTTTGTTGTAGCGATGCCATGGAGGAACCCTCGAGTGGGTCGGCCGCAAGCGGGTGCGGCTGAAGTCGGAGCAGATTTCTTGTAAGCGAAGGGGACGGTGTTCTTGTTATAGCGGGGCTGTAGCCACCGCCTGGCTACAGCGGCCTGAGTTGCGAATTACCATCGCTGGATAAACTTACGGATGCGTCCAGTGGCTTGAGCAGATCGGCAACCATATTGTTTTTCTCCTACATCGATAACAGGTTGTAATCATTGATGAGGGTCAGTATCAGTCTATAGTCGCGAGGCTAACAAACGACCTTTTCGAAGCACATGATTCCTTTCGGGAATGACCTTCTTCCTTTTTCGCCCGGTCTTCTCTTCCCATGGCCAAACGTCCGACGCTCTGAGTGCCGTCTTGAAATGCTTTGAGGCGGTGCCCCACTTGAGCGCCGCCCACTGAAGCCAGTGCTGCACCTGAGCAAGGTGTGGCCACAAGCAAGAGGCGAGCTGGCCGGAGGCACCTGAAGTTTTCATCGCAAGATCCCGAACTGCAGGAATGATTGCAATCGAATAATTCGTTTGCGCATGCCCTGCCAACACGCTTGGATAATAAGAAACACGAACAAGGTTTGCGCGCACATGAGCCAGGAAAGTATCAGTCAATCCATTGCCATAGTTCACCCGATCACACTTTCCCATGGCCGTAATGCCGAAGTCTGGGACACGGACGGCAAACGTTACATCGACTTCGTCGGCGGTATTGGCGTGCTCAACCTGGGGCACTGCAACCCGGCCGTGGTCGAGGCCATCCAGACCCAGGCCAGCCGCCTGACCCACTACGCCTTCAATGCCGCGCCCCATGCGCCCTATCTGGCCTTGATGCAGCGTCTGGAGCAGTTCGTGCCGGTCAGCTACCCTCTGGCGGGAATGCTGACCAACAGCGGCGCGGAAGCGGCGGAAAATGCCCTGAAGGTCGCACGCGGGGCCACAGGCAAGCGCGCCGTCATCGCTTTCGATGGCGCCTTCCATGGACGCACCCTGGCCACGCTCAACCTCAACGGCAAGGTCGCCCCATACAAGCAGCGGGTCGGCGAACTGCCTGGTCCGGTGTATCACCTGCCCTTCCCCAGCCCTGACACTGGCGTCACCACCGCACAGGCGCTCAAGGCCATGGAGCGGCTGTTCAGCGTGTAGATCTCGGTGGACGACGTCTCATAAAAAAAAAATGAGCCGGTGCAGGGCGAAGGGGGCTTTTTGGCCCTGGAGCCGGACTTTGCCCAGGCGCTGCGGCGCTTCTGCGACGAGCACGGGATTGTGCTGATCATCGATGAGATCCAGTCGGGCTTCGGCCGTACGGGCCAGCGTTTCGCCTTCCCGCGCCTGGGTATCGAACCGGACTTGTTGCTGCTGGCCAAGAGCATCGCCGGCGGCATGCCACTGGGCGCGCTGGTCGGGCGGCGGGAGTTGCTCGCCAGCCTGCCCAAGGGCGGACTGGGCGGCACCTACTCGGGCAACCCGATTGCCTGCGCGGCGGCACTGGCCAGCCTGCAACAGATGAGCGATGCCAACCTGGCCACCTGGGGTGAACGCCAGGAGCAGGCCATCGTCGATCGTTATACGCGCTGGAAGGCCAGTAATCTCACGCCCTGGCTGGGCCGACTGACCGGCACAGGGGCCATGCGCGGCATCGAGCTGGTCACTGCCGACGGCAGCCCGGCAACGGCCCAGTTGGCCCAGCTGCTGCAAACGGCGCGCGCCGCCGGCTTGTTACTGATGCCCAGCGGCAAGGCGCGGCACATCATTCGCCTGCTGGCCCCGCTGACCATCGAAGCGCAGGTACTGGAAGAGGGCCTGGACATCCTCGAGCGTTGCCTGGCCCGCTTGAGTTGAACCTCTGGGGCCTACAAGCCCAGCTCCTGGGGGGTCAGCATGTCGTTCTCGAAGGCGATCCAGCCACCTTCGAGTTCGGCGTGGCCGTTGACGATGAGGCCGTAATAGGCCAAGCCGTTTTCCAGGGTCACGCAGATATGGGAAGCCTTGTCCGGTGCCGCCAAGGTGCCGACGAAATGCACCTTCTTCAGGTGCTCGGTCACGGCCTCCAGGCCCACGCGCAGGTTGAGGTTCTCCACCGCCTCGGCCTCGCCGCTCGCCTCGTTGCTGACGGTAACGGTGGCTGTGTAGTTGTACATGCATTGACTCCAACGGCAGAAAGATTCGGCGCCTGATGCGCCTGGGATGCGTAGGGTATGCCAGTCGCGTGGCTTGTGCGAGGGCTTTGCGGTCGATCACCCGCATGGCCAACCTCCTCCACGACTGGTATGGTGCCCGCCGTTATCCGCGACACGACCCGAGGACCCCGAGTGAGCGCCGAAGAACCCCTGATCGCCGACCTGTTCGAGGTCGACAAACGCCTGAGCCTCAAGCCGGTGGTGGACTTCAACAACTACCTGCGCAATGCCTTCGGCGATGGCCCGTGCCATTGCAATCGTTGCCAGGCCAGCGGTGGTGACGAGAGCACATACGCTCATCGCCACAGTTTCACCCTCGACGGCCGCCCTGTACACCGGCGCTTTGCCAACACCGCCGGCAGCGATGTCCTGATGGTGCTGAAGAAGGCCTGGTTGTCTTACACCAAGGCCGAGCTGAGCACGGTCGGCGTCCTCGACCTGGCCACGGTCAAGACCTTCACCGACGTCACGCTGCACGAGCGCCTGCTGGCCCTGCTGCCGGCCAGCGGCCTGGCCCGGGACGTGGATGGGCAATGGCATCTGCAGGCCGTAGCCGACTGACGACCCGCCCTGGATGGGCGCCAGGTCGGCTCAGCGCCCCTGGCGTCCATGCAGCAGCGCCCGCCCCTTCTCCAGGTAGCCGTCCATCTCTTCCTTGGGCACCATGCTGCCGCCCGTTGCCCAGACCAGGTGAGTGGCATTGGCCATCCGCTGCGCGCTCAGCCCCAGGCGCTCACGGTAGCCTTGTGCTTCCAGCAGCACCCGGCCCATGCCCGGCACCCCTGCCAGCGCCGACGGTTCCAGCGCCAGCCCCTCACGGATCTGCGCCAGCGCCAGCAGACGAAACAGCTCGGCATCGCTGACGGTGTAGAGGCCGTCGACCAGCCGCCGCAGGGCGCGCCCGACAAAGCCGGACGCGCGCCCCACGGCCAGGCCATCGGCGGCGGTGTGGTTGTCCAGGCCAACGTCATACACCGACACCCTGTCATGCAGCCCGGTGTACATCCCCAGCAACATGCAGGGTGAATGGCTCGGCTCGGCGAACAGGCAGTGCACGGCATCGCCGAAAGCGTGTTTCAGGCCAAACGACACACCGCCCGGCCCACCGCCCACGCCACAGGGCAGGTAGACGAACAGGGGATGCTCGGCATCGACCTTTATACCCGCCTGCGCCAGCTGCCCGCGCAGGCGCTCGGCGGCCACGGCATAACCGAGGAACAGGTCGGTGGAATATTCGTCGTCGACGAAGTGACACTGCGGGTCGGCTTCGGCCTCGCGCCTGCCCTGTGCCACGGCGACACTGAAGTCGGCGCTGTATTCACGCACCTGCACGCCACAGTCACGCAGGCGATCCTTCTTCCATTGCCGCGCATCCGCCGACATGTGCACGGTGGTCTTGAAGCCCAGGCGCGCACCCATGACGCCAATCGACAGACCAAGGTTGCCGGTCGAGCCGACGGCGATGCCATATTGGCCGAAAAACGCGCGGGCCCGATCGCTGTTGAGGGCGGCATAGTCATCGCCGGGCCGTAGCAGTCCACCGGCCAGGGCCAGCGTTTCGGCGTGCTTGAGTACCTCGTAGATACCGCCTCGGGCCTTGATCGAACCCGAAATGGGCAGCAGGTTGTCGGCCTTGAGCCACAATGCCCCGCTGGGCTCGATACCGAGCTCCTCGCACAGGGAAGCCTGCAGGTCGGCAATCGGCAGCAGCGGCGATTCGATCAGGCCATGGCTTGCGGCGGTCTCGGGAAAGGCCGAGGCGATGAACGGCGCGAAACGCGCCAGGCGGTCGCTGGCCGCCGTGATATCGGCCGCGCCCAGCGGCACATCCCCGAGCGCCTCGGCGCTCGGCGCCACGCCAGGGTTGAACCAGGTCACCGGTGCATGGCGCACCAGGTCGGCAATCACTGGATGCTCGCGGCACCAGGTGTCCAGCGGTACTTCAAGGGCCATGCGTTCTACTCCATGCAATTAACGGCGCGCAGGCCTGCCAGGCGGCAACCTCGCGGCCTGGATAGCCGGCGGTTTTTAACGTCGTCGAGCCAGCAGGATCACCCTGCTCTGCTACCGTGGGAAAACCACCCGCGCGCTTTCACCGAAGGTGATCCCATCATGGCCCGCACGACCCCCATCGAGCTGTACCGTAACATCGGCATCGTCGCCCATGTGGATGCCGGCAAGACCACCACCACAGAACGCATCCTCTTCTACACTGGCGTCAACCACAAGATGGGCGAGGTGCATGACGGCGCGGCGACCATGGATTGGATGGCCCAGGAACAGGAACGCGGCATCACAATCACCTCGGCGGCGACCACAGCCTTCTGGCAAGGCTCGGCCAAGCAGTTCGCCGACAAGTACCGCTTCAATATCATCGACACCCCGGGCCACGTCGACTTCACCATCGAGGTGGAGCGCTCGCTGCGCGTGCTCGACGGCGCCGTGGTGGTATTCAGCGGTGCCGATGGCGTCGAGCCGCAGTCCGAGACGGTCTGGCGCCAGGCCAACAAGTACCACGTGCCACGCCTGGCCTACATCAACAAGATGGACCGCCAGGGGGCGGATTTCCTGCGCGTGGTCAAGCAGATCGACCAGCGCCTGGGCCACCACCCGGTGCCGATCCAGCTCGCCATCGGCACCGAGGAGCACTTCATCGGCCAGATCGATCTGGTGAAGATGAAGGCCATCTACTGGAACGAGGCCGACCAGGGTACCAGCTACCGCGAGGAACCGATCCCCACCGAGCTGCAGGCCCTTGCCGACGAGTGGCGCGCACACATGATCGAAGCCGCCGCCGAAGCCAACGACGAGCTGACGGCCCTCTACCTCGAAGGCACCGAGCTCAGCAATGAGCAGATCAAGGCCGGCCTGCGCCAGCGCACCCTGGCCAACGAAATCGTACCGACCATCCTTGGCTCCTCGTTCAAGAACAAAGGCGTGCCGCTGATGCTTGACGCGGTGATCGACTACCTGCCGGCGCCGAGCGAAGTGCCGGCCATCAACGGCACCGACCCCAACCACGAAGACAAGCAGCTGGAGCGTCACGCCGACGACAGCGAGCCATTCTCGGCGCTGGCCTTCAAGATCGCCACCGATCCCTTCGTCGGCACCTTGACCTTCGCTCGGGTCTACTCCGGGGTGTTGAGCTCCGGTGATGCCGTGCTCAATTCGGTCAAGGGCAAGAAGGAGCGGGTCGGGCGCATGGTGCAGATGCACGCCAACCAGCGTGCCGAGATCAAGGCCGTGTGCGCCGGTGACATCGCCGCGCTGATCGGCATGAAGGACGTGACCACCGGCGACACCCTCTGCAGCCTCGACCAGCCGATCATCCTTGAACGCATGGACTTCCCCGACCCGGTGATCTCCGTGGCCGTAGAACCGCGGACCAAGGCCGACCAGGAGAAGATGGGCATTGCCCTGAGCAAGCTGGCCCAGGAAGACCCGTCGTTCCGGGTCAAGACCGATGAAGAGACCGCGCAGACTATCATTTCCGGGATGGGTGAGTTGCACCTGGACATCATCGTTGACCGCATGCGCCGGGAGTTCGGCGTCGAGGCCAACATCGGCAAGCCGCAGGTGGCCTACCGCGAGAAGATCCGCAACACCTGCGAGATCGAAGGCAAGTTCGTCCGCCAATCCGGCGGGCGCGGCCAGTATGGCCATTGCTGGATCCGCTTCGCGCCTGGCGAGGAAGGCAAGGAGGGCCTGGAGTTCGTCAACGAGGTCGTCGGCGGCGTGGTGCCGCGCGAATATATCCCGGCGATCCAGAAAGGCATCGAGGAGCAGATGCACAACGGTGTGCTGGCCGGCTATCCGCTGATCGGCCTCAAGGCCACGGTGTTCGACGGCTCGTACCACGACGTCGACTCCAACGAGATGGCGTTCAAGGTCGCGGCGTCCATGGCCACCAAGCAGTTGGCCCAAAAAGGCGGCGCGGTGCTGCTGGAGCCGGTGATGAAGGTCGAGGTGGTGTCACCCGAGGAGTACATGGGCGACATCATGGGCGACCTGAGCCGCCGCCGCGGCCTCGTTCAAGGCAACGAAGACAGCCCGGCCGGCAAGGTGATTCGCGCCGAGGTACCCCTGGGCGAAATGTTCGGCTACTCCACACAGATGCGTTCGATGACCCAGGGCCGGGCCACCTACACAATGGAGTTCACCAAGTACGCCGAGGCGCCGGCGAATATTGCCGATGCGATCGTGAAGAAGAACCGCGGTGAGTAGATAATTCGGCATCGCCTGTCCCACTGCATTCGCGGGCAAGCCCGCTCCCACAGGGTCACCACCCGTCATGAGGGCTGTGGGGTACCTGGAGGCGCGGACTTGCCCGCGAAGGCAATGGATCAGGCGCCACAGATACTCAATGCTGCTCCCCTGCCCGCTTGAGCAACTTCTTGCACCGCTCCGACAAGTGCACCACGCGCAGATGCTTGCCAGCCTTGGTATAGCGCTCGCGCAAGGTCTTTAGCGCAGCGATCGCCGAGTAGTCGACAAAGCTCAGGTGCCGGCAGTCCAGGATCACCCGCGCGGGGTCGCTGGCCGGGTCGAACTGGTTCAGGAAGGGCGCACTCGAGGCGAAGAACAGCGTCCCGTGGACCTGGTAGACCTTGCCACCCTCCTCGTCCAGGTGGCTGTCGGCATACAGCTCGCGGGCATGCTGCCAAGCGAAGTTGATGGCGGCGATGACGATGCCGAACAGCACCGCGGTGGCCAGGTCGGTGAAGACCGTGACCACGGTCACCGCGACAATCGCCAGGACATCACTGGCCGGGACCTTGCGCAGCACCCGCAGCGACGCCCAGGCGAAGGTCTGCTGGGCGACCACGAACATCACCCCGACCAGCGCCGCCAGCGGGATGCGCTCGATCAGCGGTGACAGGAACAGCACGAACAACAGGATCATTACGCCGGCCACCACGCCCGACAGGCGCCCACGCCCCCCGGAGCTGAGGTTGATCACGGTCTGGCCGATCATCGCGCAGCCACCCATGCCACCACACAGGCCCGAGACCAGGTTGGCGGCGCCCAGGGCCACGCATTCGCGGTCCGGAAAACCGCGGCTCTCGGTGATCTCGTCGGTGAGGTTGAGGGTCAGCAGGGTCTCCAGCAGGCCGACCATAGCCATCAGCAGCGCGTAAGGGGCGATGATCTTCAGCGTCTCGAGGCTCCACGGCACGTCGGGCCAGGCCAGTTGCGGCAGGCCGCCGGCAATGTGCGCCATGTCGCCCAGGGTGTGGGTGGGCAGGTCGAGCAGGTAGACCAGGGCGCCGACGCCAAGGATCGCCACCAGTGCCGGCGGCACGGCGCGGGTCAGGCGCGGTAGCAGGTAGACGACCAGCATGGTCAGCGCCACCAGGCCCAGCATCAGGTACAGCGGTGCGCCGCTGAGCCACTGCTCGCCGCGCTTGAAATGCTCCAGCTGGGCCAGGGCGATGACGATGGCCAGACCGTTGACGAAGCCAAGCATGACCGGGTACGGCACCAGGCGCACCAGCTTGCCCAAGCGCAACAGGCCAAACAGGATCATCACCAGCCCGCCCAGCAGCACCGTGGCCAGCAGGTACTGCACCCCGTGCTGTACCACCAGCGCGACGATCACCACCGCCATGGAACCGGCGGCACCGGAGATCATCCCCGGGCGACCGCCGAACAGCGCGGTGAGGGTGCAGATGATGAAGGCGCCATACAGGCCCATCAGCGGGTTGAGGTGGGCGACCAGGGCGAAGGCGATGCACTCGGGCACCAGGGCAAACGCGGTGGTCAGGCCGGCGAGCGCGTCGGCACGTAGGCGGGCTGGTTTCATGCGGATCCTGTGGCGTGGCCCAGGCAGGCATGCCCGGGCGAAAAAAAGAGCGGCGATGTTACGGAATTTGTCTGACTCGGGCCAGTTGCACGCGTCTCAGCGCACCCGCTCGCGACTCTGCAACGCCAGATCCAGGGCACGCTGCATGTCCAGCCTGGCAGAGCGGCCGAGGTCCGGGTGATGAAGCTGGCCGCTGCGTTCGGACGGCAGGATCGGCGCCGTCAGGTCCTTGGCATCCGTGGGCTCGAAATCCTGCTCGGCACCCAGGGTCAGAGCACTGCGCCGTAGCAGCATGCGCACCTGCTCCGGCGTCAGGTCCGGGTTGATCGACAGCATGCCGGCCACGGTGGCGGTGACCAAGGGGGTCGCGTAGGACGTGCCACAGTGCGGCTCCTTGTCCGCCGCCGTCTGGATGCACGCGGCGGCGCTGACATCCACGCGCATGTCGAAGTTGGAACTTTCGCGCTTGACCACGTGCGCGGGGTCCTCCACAGGCTTGGAGCGCTTGCTGCGCTGGTGTCCGCCGACCACCAGCAACTGCTCGGTGATGAACGACGAGGGTAGCCGGTATTCGTCGGTACCGGACCAGGACGATCCATTGCCCGCCGAATTGACCACGACCACTTCAGGATGCTCCTTGCGCAGCCAGAGGAAGAATTCCTCGAGCAGCTCCTCGTAACCGTTCATGGCAAGGCCTGAACGGACCAGGGAGTCGACCTCCTCGCCGTCGATGTTGCGCGCGCCGATCCGGTGCATGCCCCAGCTCCAGTTGAGCACGCGCACGCCGTCCTCCACCAGGTTCACCGATGCGGCGATGTTGGCGGTGATACCCGCATCGGAGTTGCGCTCGACGATAATGTCGAAACCGGGGCTGGACTTACCCAGGCCTGTGAGAAAACCGCCTTGGGTGCCCTCGCCCTTGGCGGCCAGAATGCCGGCGACATGACTGCCGTGGCTCCCGGCGCGGTCGCCGTCACGGGCATAGAGACAGGTCTGGCCGGTCGCGCAGCCGCCCCGGTAGGCGGCAAAGGCAGGCGTATCGAAGTCCACTTCCCGCTCGATCACGCCGATACGCACCGGTTGCACCGGGACATGCGAGGCCGGGATGCGCCGCTGATAGAAATACAGCGCATCCATGAAGCGATTGGCCGCCCATTCGTCCGCCTGGCTGGCCGCCTTGACCGGGCCGGCGTCACCCTCCTCGCCGCGCTCAGGGGCTGACTCCTCGATGATCACCGCGTCGACACTGGTCTCGCTGCCCATGCGCAGGATCATCGCATCACGCTGCACCAGGTCGCGGACCGGCAGGCGCAGCTGATAGACATTCAAGGGCGGGATGGCGCCTACCACCTTGGCGCCATACCTGTCGGCGATGCGCCGGGCCTCCTTGAGGCCGTCGTGCTGCTCCTCGATCAGCAGGCTGACCAGGTCGAGGTAGGTGGTCAGGCCGTCCATGTTCTTCGCCACTTCTTGCGGACCTGCCGCGACCACGTGGCTGCGCCGCGGGGTCAACCAGACCGGGTTGCTGCGTGACTCGTTGGACTCCAGCCACAGCGGCGCGCTGCGCTGTTTGGTGTCAAACGTGAGCTCCAGGCGATCGCCCTCGCGTCGCACGGCCGCGTCGGGCAGGCGTTGCCCGCCAAGCCAGACGCTGGGCAGCGCCTCGCCCAGGCCCTGCGCTTTCAAGCACCAGTGCTGCACCTCCTGGCCAAGCAGGTCGCCGCAGCGCTGCAGCTGCTTGATGCGTAACTCGTCCGCTGCGGCCAGCGCCGTATCAAGCAGCAGGCAGAACAACACACCCAGGCAGGTTTTCATTGGGGACCGGCACTCCATTCTTTATTGCCCATCCGACCGGAGCGGTAAAACAAAGGTTCAGCGTGACGGCCAGCAGAAAGCTGGCAAATTTGCCATCATGTTGATTCCACCCGCGGAGAACATGGCCATGCCGCTACGCCCCCTGCTCGCATCCTTGCTGATGGTCGCCAGCCTTGGCGCCCAGGCCGCCACCGAGGTGCTCATGCTGCAGCACCGCACCAGCGCCGAGCTGCTGCCCGCCGCCCAGTCGTTGATTGGCCACGACGGCACGGTCGCCAGTTTCGAGAACAAGCTGATCATCAGCGCCAGCCCCGAGCGTATCGACGACCTGCGCAGCCTGTTGCAGCAGCTGGACACCGCTCCCCGACGCCTGATGATCAGCGTCGATACCAACGACAGCAACTTCCAGGATAACCGCGGCAGCGGCCAGGCCATTCGCTACGGCACCGCCAACCGCGAAGGTGGGCTACAGCAGGTCCAGGCCAGCGAAGGCAAGCCGGCGCTGATCCAGGTGGGCCAGAGCGTGCCGATCACCAGCACTCGCACCGACGCTTATGGCCAGGCGCTGAGCGACACCGAATACCGCAACGTGACCCAGGGTTTCTACGTCACCGCCAGCCTCAGCGGCGACACGGTCCACCTGGCGATCAGCAGCAATCATGATCGAATGAGCCAGGAGCAGGCAGATGTAGTGAAGGTGCAGAGCACCGACACAACGGTCCGGGGCAAGCTCGGGGAGTGGATCACCTTGGCGGGGTTCAATCAGCAGAGTCAGGCCGAACGCGGTGCGTCAAGCCGCAATTACAGCACCCAGCGCGGTGAAAACATGACGTTGCGGGTCAAAGTCGATGCGCTGGACTGATCCCAGGCAACTCAAGGCCTCGACCCAAGGCCTTGAAACTGACCCATGAGTCGCATTAGACCAAATATGTAGTGCCAGTAAAAAAACACTACAAAACATTTGACGACCCGTTTTCACCCAAGGCATGATGGCCCCGCTCCCGCTAATCAGGGGCCCTGGCAAGGGCCTTCGGGGCGTGCCCTCCCTACCCCTGGGGGCGCTCCGTGTCTATACGGCCCACAAGGCGGTTTGACGAGATTGCGACTGCAACGAAGAAGTTGTCCCGAGGGACGGAAGCGCATCACCGCAGTAGCTGGCAACCTTTGTTGAACCGCAGCGCGGCATCCACGAGCCAACCTGCAGCACGACACCTTTGCCCGGCCTGTACCTCCTTCCCCTTCGAGCCTTCTCGTTCGCCGCCGCCATTTCGCCAGACAGGACAGCCGCCAAGGCCTCTGATCCGCGTCCCGAGCATTGAGCACTTTTACCCAAGACCGATGCGACGAGGTTTATTTCCATGGCACTGACACGCGAACAGCAAATTGCAGCCCTCGAAAAAGACTGGGCCGAGAACCCGCGCTGGAAAGGCGTGACCCGTACCTACACCGCCGCCGATGTCGTTCGCCTGCGTGGCTCCGTGCAACCGGAGCACACCTTGGCCCGCCTGGGAGCCGAAAAACTGTGGAAGCTGGTCACCCAAGGTGCCCACCCGTCCTTCCGCCCTGAGAAAGATTTCGTCAATTGCATGGGCGCCCTGACCGGTGGCCAGGCAGTGCAGCAGGTAAAGGCCGGCATCCAGGCTATCTACCTGTCCGGCTGGCAGGTCGCCGCCGACAACAACTCGGCCGAGTCGATGTATCCGGACCAGTCGCTGTACCCGGTCGATTCGGTGCCGACCGTGGTCAAGCGCATCAACAACTCGTTCCGCCGCGCCGACCAGATCCAGTGGAAGACCGGCAAGAACCCAGGCGATGACGGCTACGTCGATTACTTCGCCCCGATCGTGGCGGACGCCGAGGCCGGCTTCGGCGGCGTGCTCAATGCCTATGAGCTGATGAAGAACATGATCGAGGCCGGCGCCGCGGGCGTGCACTTCGAGGACCAGCTGGCTTCGGTCAAGAAGTGCGGGCACATGGGCGGCAAGGTCCTGGTACCGACCCAGGAAGCCGTGCAGAAGCTGGTCGCTGCTCGCTTGGCCGCCGACGTGGCAGGTGTACCGACGATCATCCTGGCCCGTACCGACGCCAACGCCGCTGACCTGCTGACCAGCGACTGCGACCCGTACGACCAGCCGTTCGTCATCGGTGACCGCACCCGCGAAGGGTTCTACAAGGTGCGTGCCGGCCTGGACCAAGCCATCGCTCGCGGCTTGGCCTACGCCCCGTATGCCGACCTGATCTGGTGCGAGACTGCCAAGCCGGACCTGGATGAAGCCCGCCGCTTCGCCGAGGCGATCAAGAAGGAGTACCCGGACCAACTGCTGTCGTACAACTGCTCGCCGTCCTTCAACTGGAAGAAGAACCTGGACGACGCCACCATCGCCAAATTCCAGCGCGAGCTGTCGGCCATGGGCTACAAGCACCAGTTCATTACCCTGGCCGGCATCCACAACATGTGGCACGGCATGTTCAACCTGGCGCACGATTACGCCCGCAACGACATGACCGCCTACGTCAAGCTGCAGGAGCAGGAGTTCGCCGATGCCAGCAAGGGCTACACCTTCGTGGCGCACCAGCAGGAAGTCGGTACCGGCTACTTCGATGACATGACCACCGTGATCCAGGGTGGCGCCTCGTCGGTCACCGCGCTGACCGGATCGACGGAAGAAGAACAGTTCCACTGATTGCCGTGACCTAGGCTGAAGAAGGCCCGGGCCCCCGTGAGGGAGCCCGGGCCTTTTCGTGGGCTGCTGATGGTGGGCTTTAGGCCGCCATACTGGCCGACCCCACGCCAGGGTCTATGCTGTCAACCAGGCCCAATTGAGAAACATTGATCCAGGGCGGTGCATGCAGGGTCTAAACCCGGTAGAACCTGCCCCGTCGTTGTTGCCAAGTGCTAGCCAGCGCACCAACTTTGTCAGGCTCATGGCAATTAAAGTTATTGGCTCACCTTAAATGATATTAATTATCATTACGCTAGCGATCCATCGTTACGCCAGGCAAGAAACATAATTAACAAAAGTGGGCGAATGCCCGAATTTCAAGGTTCACAGCCAGTTACGAAAGATTTTTGTTCTTAATCCTACGAATAAAGTGCCACAGAAATTTTACTTGCTACGGGTTTACCCATAAAATCAGCGCGATTGATTCCGCTGCGACATTTCGTCACTGCTTTACTTCTTTCAAGACGCAGAGCACGGCCTCTGTATAAGGATTACCAGCATGCCCGATTCGACAGGACTGATCGCCCATAACTGGGGCTTTGCCATCTTCCTTCTGGGTGTCGTCGGCCTTTGCGCCTTTATGCTTGGTCTGTCCAGCCTGCTCGGTAGCAAGGCCTGGGGCCGCAGCAAGAACGAACCGTTCGAATCCGGCATGCTGCCCGTCGGCAGTGCCCGCCTGCGCCTGTCCGCCAAATTCTATCTGGTCGCGATGCTGTTCGTGATCTTCGATATCGAAGCCCTCTTTCTCTTTGCATGGTCTGTGTCCGTCCGCGAAAGCGGCTGGACCGGATTCGTCGAAGCACTCGTTTTCATAGCAATTCTGTTGGCAGGTCTTGTCTACCTTTGGCGGGTCGGGGCGCTCGATTGGGCTCCCGTGGGTCGCCGCAAGCGGCAAGCGAAGCTGAAACAATGAGGCTTTGGCAATGCAATACAATCTCACCAGAATCGATCCGGACGCGCCCAACGAGCAGTATCCAGTCGGAGAACGGGAAACCGTCTCCGATTCGCTGCTAGAGGACCAGGTCCACAAGAACATCTACATGGGCAAGCTTGAAGATGTGCTTCGTGGCGCGGTCAACTGGGGTCGCAAGAACTCCCTCTGGCCGTACAACTTCGGCCTGTCCTGCTGCTACGTGGAAATGACCACGGCCTTCACGGCGCCCCACGACATCGCCCGCTTCGGCGCCGAGGTCATCCGGGCATCGCCGCGCCAAGCCGACTTCATGGTCATCGCCGGCACCTGCTTCATCAAGATGGCGCCGATCATTCAACGCCTGTACGAGCAGATGCTCGAGCCCAAGTGGGTCATCTCCATGGGCTCGTGCGCCAACTCCGGCGGCATGTACGACATTTACTCGGTCGTTCAGGGGGTCGACAAGTTCCTCCCCGTGGATGTCTACGTGCCTGGCTGCCCGCCTCGCCCTGAAGCCTTCCTGCAAGGCCTGATGCTGTTGCAGGAGTCGATTGGCCAGGAGCGACGCCCGCTTTCCTGGGTTGTCGGTGATCAAGGCATTTACCGTGCCGAGATGCCTGCCCAGAAAGACCTGCGTCGTGAACAGCGTATCCAGGTCACCAACCTGCGCAGCCCCGACGAAGTCTGATCCAGCGACCTGCCGCCCGTTCCCGCGAACGGGCGGCCTGGCTTCATTCTCTACGTTGACCGAAAGCGACCGAGACCATGACAGCGGACACCGCTATTTACATTCCGCCTTACAAGGCTGACGACCAGGATGTGGTCGTCGAACTGAACAACAAATTCGGCCCGGAGGCGTTCGTCGCCCAAGAGACCCGTACCGGCATGCCGGTGCTCTGGGTTACCCGTGCCAAGCTGATCGAAGTACTGACCTTCCTGCGCAACGTGGCCAAGCCGTACAGCATGCTGTACGACCTGCACGGCGTCGACGAGCGTCTGCGCACCCAGCGCCGAGGCCTGCCGAGTGCCGACTTCAGCGTGTTTTACCACCTGCTCTCGGTAGAGCGGAACAGCGACGTGATGATCAAGGTCGCGCTGAGCGAAGGTGATCTGAACCTGCCGACCGTGACCGGTATCTGGCCCAATGCCAACTGGTACGAGCGTGAAGTCTGGGACATGTTCGGCATCGACTTCGCCGGCCATCCGCACCTGTCGCGCATCCTCATGCCGCCGACCTGGGAAGGTCACCCGCTGCGCAAGGACTTCCCCGCCCGCGCCACGGAGTTCGACCCGTTCACCCTGAACCTGGCCAAGCAGCAGCTCGAGGAAGAGTCCGCGCGTTTCAACCCCGAAGCCTGGGGCATGAAGCGCCAGGGCGCCAACGAGGACTACATGTTCCTCAACCTGGGCCCCAACCACCCTTCGGCCCACGGTGCCTTCCGTATCGTGCTGCAACTGGACGGTGAAGAGATCGTTGATTGCGTGCCTGACATCGGCTACCACCACCGTGGTGCCGAGAAGATGGCCGAGCGCCAGTCCTGGCACAGCTTTATCCCCTACACCGACCGAATCGACTACCTCGGCGGGGTGATGAACAACCTGCCGTACGTGCTGGCGGTGGAGAAGCTGGCCGGCATCCAGGTGCCGCAGAAGGTCGACGTGATCCGCATCATGCTCGCCGAGTTCTTCCGCATCACCAGCCACCTGCTGTTCCTGGGCACCTACATCCAGGACGTCGGCGCCATGACCCCGGTGTTCTTCACCTTCACCGACCGTCAGCGCGCCTACACGGTGATCGAAGCCATCACCGGTTTCCGCCTGCACCCGGCCTGGTACCGCATCGGTGGCGTTGCCCACGACTTGCCGCGCGGCTGGGACAAACTGGTGAAGGACTTCGTCGACTGGCTGCCCAAGCGCCTCGACGAGTACACCAAGGCTGCCCTGCAGAACAGCATCCTCAAGGGCCGCACCATTGGCGTTGCCCAGTACAACACCAAGGAAGCCCTGGAGTGGGGTGTCACCGGCGCCGGCCTGCGTTCCACCGGTCTCGATTTCGACCTGCGCAAGGCGCGCCCCTACTCCGGCTACGAGAACTTCGAGTTCGAAGTGCCGCTGGCCCACAACGGCGATGCCTACGATCGCTGCATGGTCCGCGTCGAGGAGATGCGCCAGAGCATCCGCATCATCGACCAGTGCCTGCGCAACATGCCGGAAGGCCCGTACAAGGCGGATCACCCGCTGACCACGCCGCCGCCCAAAGAGCGCACCCTGCAGCACATCGAGACCCTGATCACTCACTTCCTGCAAGTCTCGTGGGGCCCGGTCATGCCGGCCAACGAGTCGTTCCAGATGATCGAGGCGACCAAGGGCATCAACAGTTACTACCTGACGAGCGACGGCGGCACCATGAGCTACCGCACCCGGATCCGCACCCCGAGCTATCCGCACCTGCAGCAGATCCCTTCGGTGATCAAGGGCAGCATGGTCGCCGACCTCATTGCGTACCTGGGCAGTATCGACTTCGTTATGGCTGACGTGGACCGCTAAGCATGAACAGCACGCTTATCCAAACCGACCGTTTCGTCCTGAGCGAAACCGAGCGCTCGGCCATCGAGCACGAGATGCATCATTACGAGGACCCGCGCGCGGCGTCCATCGAGGCCCTGAAGATCGTCCAGAAGCAACGTGGCTGGGTGCCGGACGGCGCCATCTACGCGATCGGCGAGGTGCTGGGCATTCCTGCCAGCGACGTCGAGGGCGTGGCCACTTTCTACAGCCAGATCTTCCGCCAGCCGGTCGGCCGGCACATCATCCGGGTCTGCGACAGCATGGTCTGCTATATCGGTGGCCATGAGTCGGTGGTCAGCCAGATCCAGGACGAACTGGGCATTGGCCTCGGCCAGACCACTGCGGACGGCCGCTTCACCCTGCTACCGGTGTGCTGCCTGGGCAACTGCGACAAGGCCCCGGCGCTGATGATCGACGACGACACCTTTGGCGACGTGCAAGCTGCCGGCGTCTCCAAGCTGCTGGAGGGCTACGCATGACCATCACTTCCTTCGGCCCGGCCAACCGCATCGCGCGGTCCGCCGAGACCCACCCGCTGACCTGGCGCCTGCGTGACGACGGCGAGCCGATCTGGCTTGACGAGTACCAGGCCAAGGACGGCTACGCCGCCGCCCGCAAGGCGCTGGCGCAGATGTCCCAGGATGACATCGTCCAGACGGTCAAGGACTCCGGCCTCAAGGGCCGTGGCGGCGCGGGCTTTCCGACTGGGGTCAAATGGGGCCTGATGCCCAAAGACGAATCCATGGATATCCGCTACCTGCTGTGCAACGCGGACGAGATGGAACCCAACACCTGGAAAGACCGCATGCTGATGGAGCAACAGCCCCATCTGCTGATCGAAGGCATGCTGATCAGCGCCCGCGCGCTGAAGGCCTACCGCGGCTACATCTTCCTGCGGGGCGAGTACACCACCGCCGCCCGCAACCTCAACCGCGCGGTCGAGGAAGCCAAGGCCGCCGGCCTGCTAGGCAAGAACATCCTGGGCAGCGGCTTCGATTTCGAGTTGTTCGTGCACACCGGCGCCGGTCGCTACATCTGCGGTGAAGAAACCGCGCTGATCAACTCGCTCGAAGGCCGTCGCGCCAACCCACGCTCCAAGCCGCCCTTCCCTGCCGCCGTTGGCGTGTGGGGCAAGCCGACCTGCGTGAACAACGTCGAGACGCTGTGCAACGTGCCGGCCATCGTCGGCAACGGCAACGACTGGTACAAGTCGCTGGCCCGCGAAGGCAGCGAGGACCACGGCACCAAGCTGATGGGCTTCTCCGGCAAGGTCAAGAACCCAGGCCTGTGGGAGCTTCCATTCGGCGTTACCGCCCGCGAGCTGTTCGAAGACTACGCCGGTGGCATGCGCGATGGTTTCACGCTCAAGTGCTGGCAGCCAGGCGGCGCCGGAACCGGCTTCCTGCTGCCCGAGCACCTGGACGCGCAGATGTACGCCGGCGGCATCGCCAAGGTCGGCACCCGCATGGGTACGGGCCTGGCCATGGCGGTCGACGACAGCGTCAACATGGTGTCGTTGCTGCGCAACATGGAAGAGTTCTTTGCCCGCGAATCGTGCGGCTTCTGCACCCCGTGCCGCGACGGCCTGCCGTGGAGCGTCAAGCTCCTGCGCGCCCTCGAGAAAGGCCAGGGGCAACAAGGCGATATCGAGACCCTGCTCGGTCTGGTGGGCTTCCTCGGCCCAGGCAAGACGTTCTGTGCCCATGCGCCAGGCGCGGTCGAGCCACTGGGCAGCGCGATCAAGTATTTCCGTCCGGAGTTCGAGGCCGGCATCGCTGCCCCTGGCAGCGCCGCCCTGCGCCCGAACCTGGCCACGCCGATTGTAGTCGGCGCCTAAGCATTGAAACGCGGGTGGTCCGTGCCACCCGCGGCCTGCGCCTTGCCTGCGAACACCGGGCGAGCCGCAGGCACACAGATTTCCATTAGCCACGCCCGCTCACGCGGGCCAACGAAGAACTTTGAACCATGGCCACTATCCACGTAGACGGCAAAGAGCTCGAAGTCAACGGCGCAGACAACCTGTTACAGGCCTGTCTGTCGCTCGGCCTCGACATCCCTTATTTCTGCTGGCACCCGGCGCTCGGTAGCGTCGGTGCCTGCCGGCAGTGCGCGGTCAAGCAGTACACCGACGAGAACGACACCCGTGGTCGTATCGTCATGTCCTGCATGACCCCTGCCACCGACGGCACCTGGATCTCCATCGAAGACGAGGAGTCCAAGGCGTTCCGCGCCAGCGTCGTCGAGTGGCTGATGACCAACCACCCGCACGACTGCCCGGTGTGCGAGGAAGGCGGTCACTGCCACCTGCAAGACATGACGGTGATGACCGGCCACAACGAGCGCCGCTACCGTTTCACCAAGCGGACCCACCAGAACCAGGACCTCGGCCCGTTCATCGCCCACGAGATGAACCGCTGCATCGCCTGCTACCGCTGCGTGCGCTACTACAAGGACTATGCCGGCGGCACCGACCTGGGCGTCTTTGGCGCTCACGACAACGTGTACTTCGGCCGCGTCGAGGACGGCGTCCTGGAGAGCGAGTTCTCCGGCAACCTGACCGAGGTTTGCCCGACTGGCGTGTTCACCGACAAGACCCACTCCGAGCGCTACAACCGCAAGTGGGACATGCAGTTCGCCCCCAGCATCTGCCACGGCTGCTCCAGCGGCTGCAACATCAGCCCGGGTGAGCGCTACGGCGAGTTGCGCCGGATCGAGAACCGCTTCAACGGCTCGGTCAACCAGTACTTCCTGTGCGACCGCGGCCGCTTCGGCTATGGCTACGTCAACCGCACCGACCGTCCGCGCCAGCCGCTGCTGGCCGATGGCACCAAGCTGAGCCTCGATGCCGCTCTGGACAAGGCCGCCGACCTGCTGCGTGGGCGCACCATCGTGGGCATCGGCTCGCCACGCGCCAGCCTGGAAAGCAACTACGGCCTGCGCGAACTGGTTGGCGCCGAGTACTTCTACTCGGGCATGGAGGCCGGCGAGCTGGCCCGCGTGCGCCTGGCCCTGCAGGTGCTCAACGACAGCCCGCTGCCGGTGCCGACACTGCGCGAGATGGAAGACCACGATGCCGTCTTCGTCCTTGGCGAAGACCTGACCCAGACCGCCGCCCGTGTCGCCCTGGCCCTGCGCCAGTCGGTCAAGGGCAAGGCCGAGGCCATGGCCGATGCCATGCGCGTGCAGCCGTGGCTCGATGCCGCGGTGAAGAACATCGGCCAGCATGCCAAGTACCCGCTGTTCATCGCCAGCCTGGCCGAGACCAAGCTCGATGACGTCGCCGAGGAATGCGTGCACGCCGCGCCCGACGACCTGGCCCGCCTGGGCTTTGCCGTGGCACATGCCATCGAGCCGAGCGCTCCGGCCGTTGCAGGCCTGGACGCCGAGGCCCTGGAACTGGCCCAGCGCATCGCTGATGCGCTGGTGGCCGCCCAGCGTCCGCTGGTCGTTTCCGGTACGTCGCTGGCAAACCCGGCACTGATCGAAGCGGCGGCCAACATCGCCAAGGCGCTGAAGCTGCGCGAGAAGAACGGCTCGCTCAGCCTGGTCGTTCCGGAAGCCAACAGCTTCGGCCTGGCCATGCTCGGTGGCGAGTCCATCGATGACGCCCTGGACGCCGTGATCAGCGGCAAGGCCGATGCCATCGTCGTGCTGGAGAACGACCTGTACAGCCGCCTGCCGGCTGCCAAGGTCGACGCCGCCCTGGCCGCGGCCAAGGTGGTGATCGTCGCCGACCACCAGAAGACCGCCACTACCGACCGCGCCCACCTGGTGCTGCCAGCCGCTTCCTTCGCCGAAGGCGACGGCACCCTGGTCAGCCAGGAAGGCCGCGCCCAGCGCTTCTTCCAGGTATTCGATCCGACCTACCTGGACGCCAGCATCATGATCCACGAAGGCTGGCGCTGGATGCACGCCCTGCGTGCCACCTTGCTGAACAAGCCGGTCGACTGGACCCAGCTGGACCACGTCACCAACGCCTGCGCCGAGGCCGCGCCGCAACTGGCCGGCATCGTCGACGCCGCGCCATCGGCGTCCTTCCGCATCAAGGGCATGAAGCTTGCGCGTGAGCCACTGCGCTACTCGGGCCGCACCGCCATGCGCGCCAACATCAGCGTGCACGAACCGCGTACCTCGCAAGACAAGGACACCGCTTTCGCCTTCTCCATGGAAGGCTACTCGGGCTCGGCCGAACCGCGCCAGCAGGTGCCGTTTGCCTGGTCGCCGGGCTGGAACTCGCCGCAAGCCTGGAACAAGTTTCAGGACGAAGTCGGCGGCCACCTGCGTGCCGGTGACCCAGGCGTGCGCCTGATCGAAACCCAGGGCGATCGCCTGAGCTGGTTCAGCGCCATTCCGGGCGCGTTCAACCCGGTTCGCGGCACCTGGACGGCCGTGCCGTTCTACCACCTGTTCGGCAGCGAGGAAAACTCCTCCCGCGCCGCCCCGGTGCAAGCGCGCATCCCGCAGGCCTACGTGGCCCTGGCCAAGTCCGAAGCCGACCGCCTGGGTGTCAACGATGGCGCGATGCTCAGCCTGAACGTCGCCGGCCAGTCACTGCGCCTGCCGCTGCGCATCAATGAAGCGCTGGGCGCAGGCCTGGTCGCCCTGCCGAAAGGCCTGGCCGGTATCCCGCCAGCCATCTTCGGCACATCCGTCGAAGGCCTGCAGGAGGCAGCACAATGAGCTGGTTCACCCCCGAAGTGATCGATGCGATCACCGCCGTCGTCAAGGCCATCGTGGTCCTGCTGGCGGTGGTGGTCTGCGGCGCGCTGCTCAGCTTCGTCGAACGCCGCCTGCTGGGTTGGTGGCAGGACCGCTACGGTCCGAACCGGGTCGGCCCGTTCGGCATGTTCCAGATCGCCGCGGACATGCTGAAGATGTTCTTCAAGGAAGACTGGAACCCGCCCTTCGTCGACCGCGTGATCTTCACCCTGGCTCCGGTCGTGGCCATGAGCGCGCTGCTGATCGCCTTCTCGATCATCCCGATCACCCCGACCTGGGGCGTCGCGGACCTGAACATCGGCCTGCTGTTCTTCTTCGCCATGGCCGGCCTTTCGGTCTATGCGGTGCTGTTCGCCGGCTGGTCGTCGAACAACAAGTACGCCCTGCTCGGCGCCCTGCGGGCGTCGGCGCAGACCGTGTCGTACGAAGTGTTCCTGGGCCTGGCGCTGATGGGCGTGGTGGTCCAGGTCGGCTCGTTCAACATGCGCGACATCGTCGACTACCAGGCACAGAACCTGTGGTTCATCATTCCGCAGTTCTTCGGCTTCTGCACCTTCTTCATCGCTGGCGTGGCCGTGACGCACCGTCACCCCTTCGACCAGCCGGAAGCGGAACAGGAACTGGCCGACGGTTACCACATCGAGTATGCCGGCATGAAATGGGGCATGTTCTTCGTTGGCGAATACATCGGCATCATCCTGATCTCGGCGCTGCTGGTGACCCTGTTCTTCGGCGGCTGGCATGGGCCGTTCGGCCTGCTGCCACAGGTTCCGTTCCTGTGGTTCGCGCTCAAGACCGCGTTCTTCATCATGCTGTTCATTCTGTTGCGCGCCTCGATCCCGCGCCCGCGCTATGACCAGGTGATGGACTTCAGCTGGAAGTTCTGCCTGCCGCTGACCCTGATCAATTTGCTGGTGACCGCTGCGCTCGTGTTGCTCAACACGCCAGCTGTTGCGGCCCAGTGAGGATTTGACCCATGTTCAAGTATATTGGCGACATCGTTAAGGGCACCGGCACCCAGCTGCGCAGCCTGGCCATGGTGTTCTCCCACGGTTTCCGTAAGCGCGACACCCTGCAATACCCGGAAGAACCGGTCTACCTGCCGCCGCGCTACCGCGGCCGCATCGTCCTGACCCGCGACCCCGATGGCGAGGAGCGCTGCGTTGCCTGCAACCTGTGCGCCGTGGCCTGCCCGGTTGGCTGCATCTCGCTGCAGAAGGCCGAGACCGAGGACGGTCGCTGGTACCCAGAGTTCTTCCGCATCAACTTCTCGCGTTGCATCTTCTGCGGCCTGTGCGAGGAAGCATGCCCGACCACCGCGATCCAGCTCACCCCGGATTTCGAAATGGCCGAGTTCAAGCGTCAGGACCTGGTGTACGAGAAGGAAGATCTGCTGATCTCCGGACCCGGCAAGAACCCTGACTACAACTTCTACCGTGTTGCGGGTATGGCGATCGCTGGCAAGCCGAAAGGCTCTGCACAGAACGAAGCCGAGCCGATCAACGTGAAGAGCTTGCTCCCATAAGGACAGAAAGATGGAATTCGCTTTCTACTTCGCATCCGGGATCGCCGTGGTTTCCACCCTGCGGGTGATTACCGGCACCAACCCCGTGCACGCCCTGCTCTACCTGATCATTTCGCTGATCTCCGTGGCAATGATCTTCTTCGCCCTCGGTGCGCCGTTCGCCGGCGCCCTGGAAGTGATCGCCTACGCTGGCGCCATCATGGTGCTGTTCGTCTTCGTGGTGATGATGCTCAACCTGGGGCCGGCCTCGGTCGCCCAGGAACGCGGCTGGCTCAAGCCCGGCATCTGGGCGGGACCTGTGGTCCTCGGCGCCCTGCTGCTGCTGGAGCTTTTGTACGTGCTGTTCGCCGAACCGAGCGGTGCCGCCATCAGCGGCGCCACGGTCGATGCCAAGGCCGTGGGCATCAGCCTGTTCGGTCCTTATCTGCTGGTGGTTGAACTGGCCTCGATGCTGCTGCTCGCCGCGGCGGTGACGGCCTTCCATCTCGGCCGCACTGAGGCGAAGGAGTAATCACATGCCTGCAATCCCTCTCGAGCACGGCCTGGCTGTCGCCGGCATCCTGTTCTGCCTTGGTCTGGTCGGCCTGATGGTCCGCCGCAACATTCTTTTCGTGCTGATGAGCCTGGAAATCATGATGAATGCCTCTGCCCTGGCGTTCATCGTTGCCGGCAGCCGCTGGGTGCAGCCAGATGGACAGATCATGTTCATCCTGGTGATCAGCCTGGCAGCGGCCGAGGCCAGTATCGGCCTGGCGATCCTGCTGCAACTGTATCGCCGCTTCCACACTCTCGACATCGATGCTGCCAGTGAGATGCGCGGATGAACCTAATCTTCCTGACCTTCGTTTTCCCCCTGATCGGCTTCCTGCTGCTGTCGTTCTCCCGCGGGCGGTTCTCGGAAAACCTGTCCGCGCTGATCGGCGTCGGTTCCGTGGGCCTCTCGGCTGCGGTATCGGCCTATGTCATCTGGCAGTTCAACGTCGCCCCGCCTGAGGGTGGCGCGTACAGCCAGTTGTTGTGGCAGTGGATGTCGGTGGACGGCTTCGCGCCGAACTTCACCCTCTATGTGGATGGCCTGTCGGTAACCATGCTCGGCGTGGTGACCGGTGTCGGCTTCCTGATCCACCTGTTCGCCTCGTGGTACATGCGCGGTGAAGCCGGCTATTCGCGTTTCTTCGCCTACACCAACCTGTTCATCGCCAGCATGCTGTTCCTGGTGCTGGGCGACAACCTGCTGTTCATCTACTTCGGCTGGGAAGGCGTGGGCCTGTGCTCCTACCTGTTGATCGGTTTCTACTACAGCAACCGCAACAACGGTAATGCGGCATTGAAGGCCTTCATCGTCACCCGCATCGGCGACGTGTTCCTGGCCATCGGCCTGTTCATCCTGTTCGTCCAGCTGGGTACCCTGAACATCCAGGAGCTGCTGGTGCTGGCGCCACAGAAATTCCAGGCTGGCGACACCTGGATGGTGCTGGCGACCTTGATGCTGCTCGGTGGCGCGGTCGGTAAATCCGCCCAGCTGCCGCTGCAGACCTGGCTGGCCGACGCGATGGCAGGCCCGACCCCGGTTTCGGCACTGATCCACGCCGCGACCATGGTCACCGCCGGCGTCTACCTGATTGCCCGTACCAACGGCCTGTTCCTGCTGGCGCCGGACATCCTGCACCTGGTCGGCATCGTCGGTGGGGTGACCCTGGTCCTGGCCGGCTTCGCCGCGCTGGTGCAGACCGACATCAAGCGGATCCTCGCCTACTCGACCATGAGCCAGATCGGCTACATGTTCCTGGCCCTGGGCGTCGGCGCCTGGGAAGGCGCGATCTTCCACCTGATGACCCACGCGTTCTTCAAGGCCTTGCTGTTCCTTGCCTCGGGTGCGGTGATCGTCGCCTGTCACCATGAGCAGAACATCTTCAAGATGGGCGGGCTGTGGAAGAAGCTGCCGCTGGCCTATGCCAGCTTCGTGGTCGGCGGTGCCGCTCTGGCAGCCCTGCCGATCCTGACTGCGGGCTTCTATTCCAAGGACGAAATCCTTTGGGAAGCATTCGCCAGCGGCCACAGCAACCTGCTGTATGCCGGTCTGGTCGGTGCCTTCATGACCTCGCTGTACACCTTCCGCCTGATCTTCATCGCCTTCCACGGCGAAGCCAAGACCGAGGCCCATGCCGGCCACGGGATCTCCCACTGGCTGCCGCTGGGCGTGCTGATCGTGCTGTCGACCTTCATCGGTGCCTGGATTCATCCGCCACTGACAGGCGTGCTGCCGCAGAGCGCCGGCCATGCCGGTGGCGAAGCCAAGCACAGCCTGGAAATCGCCTCGGGCGCCATCGCCATCGCCGGTATCCTGCTGGCGGCAGTGCTGTTCCTGGGCAAGCGGCGCCTGGTCACCGCGATCGCCGGCAGCAGCATCGGCCGCGTCCTCTCGGCCTGGTGGTTCGCCGCCTGGGGCTTCGACTGGATCTACGACAAGCTGTTCGTCAAACCTTACCTGCTGATCAGCCACCTCCTGCGCAAGGATCCGGTTGACCGCAGCATTGGCCTGATTCCTCGGATGGCGCGCGGCGGCCACCTCGCCATGAGCAAAACCGAGACCGGGCAGCTGCGCTGGTACACCGCTTCGATCGCCGTAGGTGCCGTGCTGGTGCTCGGCGCTGTACTGATGGCTGCGGTATGACTATGAACCTTGCGACTTTGCGAAAGGAATTGAGCCCGTCATGATTTTGCCTTGGCTGATCCTGATCCCCTTCATCGGCGGCCTGCTGTGCTGGCTGGGTGAGCGCTTCGGCGCCACCCTGCCACGCTGGATCGCGCTGCTGACCATGTCCCTGCTGCTTGGTATCGGCCTCTGGCTGTGGGCCAACGGCGACTACGCCCTGGCCCCTGCGCCAGGCGCCGAGCCTGCTTGGGCCCTTGAATTCAAGGTCCAGTGGATCGAGCGTTTCGGCATCAGCGTGCACCTGGCCCTCGACGGCCTGTCGCTGCTGATGATCCTGCTCACCGGCCTGCTCGGTGTGCTCTCGGTGCTGTGCTCCTGGAAAGAGATCCAGCGCCACGTCGGCTTCTTCCACCTCAACCTGATGTGGATCCTCGGCGGCGTGGTCGGTGTGTTCCTGGCCCTGGACCTGTTCCTGTTCTTCTTCTTCTGGGAAATGATGCTGGTGCCGATGTACTTCCTCATCGCGCTCTGGGGTCACAGCTCGGCGGATGGCAAGAAGACCCGGATCTACGCGGCGACCAAGTTCTTCATCTTCACCCAGGCCAGTGGCCTGATCATGCTGGTGGCGATCCTAGGCCTGGTGCTGGTCAACTACACCAATACCGGCATCATCACCTTCAACTACAGCGACTTGCTCAAGGCTGATCTGCCGGCTGGCACCGAGTACCTGCTGATGCTTGGCTTCTTCATTGCCTTCGCGGTGAAGCTGCCGGTGGTGCCGTTCCACTCCTGGCTGCCTGACGCCCATGCCCAGGCACCGACCGCAGGTTCCGTGGACCTGGCCGGCATCCTGCTGAAGACTGCGGCCTACGGCCTGTTGCGCTTCGCCCTGCCGCTGTTCCCGAATGCCTCGGCCGAGTTCGCGCCGATCGCCATGACCCTGGGCCTGATCGGTATCTTCTACGGTGCCTTCCTGGCATTCGCCCAGTCCGATATCAAGCGCTTGATCGCCTTCTCCAGCGTTTCGCACATGGGCTTCGTGCTGATCGGTATCTACTCCGGTAGCCAGCAGGCCCTGCAAGGCGCGGTGATCCAGATGCTGGCTCACGGCCTGTCGGCTGCCGCGCTGTTCATCCTCAGTGGCCAGCTGTACGAGCGCCTGCACACCCGTGACATGCGCCAGATGGGTGGGCTGTGGCACCGCATCGCCTACCTGCCGGCCATCAGCCTGTTCTTCGCCGCCGCGTCGCTGGGCCTGCCAGGCACCGGCAACTTTGTCGGCGAGTTCCTGATCCTGCTGGGCAGCTTCGCCAGCGTGCCATGGATCACCGTGATCGCCACCACGGGCCTGGTCTTCGGTTCGGTGTACTCGCTGATCATGATCCACCGTGCCTACTTCGGTCCGTCCACGTCCGACACCGTGCTGGCTGGCATGGACGGTCGCGAACTGATCATGGTGCTAGGCCTGGCGGTCCTGCTGATCGTGCTGGGCGTCTACCCGCAGCCGTTCCTGGACACCTCTGCCGCCACCATGAGCGGTGTGCAGCAGTGGCTCGGTTCCGCTTTCACTCAACTCGCTTCGGCCCGGTAAGAGCGCTATGGAATTCACCACTCAACACTTTATCGCGCTGGCGCCGATGTTGATCACCACCCTCACCACGGTCGTGGTGATGCTGGCGATCGCATGGCGCCGCAACCACTCGCAAACCTTCTTGCTGTCGACCGTGGGCCTGAACCTGGCATTGCTGTCGATCCTGCCGGCGCTGAAAGTGGCCCCCCTGGCGGTCACTCCGCTGATCACCATCGACAACTTCGCTTGCCTGTACATGGCCTTGATTTTGGTGGCCACCCTGGCCTGCGTGACCCTGGCCCACGCCTACCTGGGCGACGGGGCCAAGGGCTACCCGGGCAACCGTGAAGAACTCTACCTGCTGCTGCTGATGTCCGCCCTGGGTGGCCTGGTGCTGGTCAGCGCCAATCACCTGGCGGGCCTGTTCATCGGCCTGGAACTGCTCTCGATCCCGGTCTACGGATTGGTGGCCTACGCGTTCTTCAACAAGCGGTCGCTGGAAGCCGGCATCAAGTACATGGTGTTGTCGGCCGCCGGCTCCGCCTTCCTGCTGTTCGGCATGGCCCTGCTGTACGCCGATGCCGGCAGCCTGAGCTTCGACGGTATCGGCAAGGCACTGGCCAGCACCGGCATGCCAAGCCTGCTGGCTCAGTTGGGCCTGGGCATGATGCTGGTCGGCCTGGCGTTCAAGCTGTCGCTGGTGCCTTTCCACCTGTGGACGCCGGACGTCTACGAAGGCGCCCCGGCGCCAGTGGCGGCCTTCCTGGCCACCGCCAGCAAGGTCGCGGTGTTCGCCGTGGTGGTACGCCTGTTCATGCTCTCTCCCGCCGCCAGCAGCGGCGTGCTGAGCACCGTGCTGATGGTGATCGCGGTCGCCTCGATCCTGATTGGCAACCTTCTGGCGTTGACCCAGAGCAACCTCAAGCGTCTGCTGGGTTATTCCTCGATCGCCCACTTCGGCTATCTGTTGATTGCCCTGGTGGCGAGCAAGGGGCTGGCGATGGAGGCCATCGGCGTCTACCTGGTCACCTACGTGATCACCAGCCTCGGCGCCTTCGGCGTGATCACCTTGATGTCCTCGCCCTACAACGGTCGTGACGCCGATGCCCTGTACGAATACCGCGGCCTATTCTGGCGTCGTCCGTACCTGACCGCGGTACTGACCGTAATGATGCTGTCGTTGGCCGGCATCCCGCTGACTGCAGGCTTCATCGGCAAGTTCTACATCATCGCCACCGGCGTCGAGTCGCAGCTGTGGTGGCTGGTCGGTGCCCTGGTGATCGGTAGCGCCATCGGCGTGTACTACTACCTGCGCGTGATGGTCACCCTGTACCTGATCGAGCCCAACCTGCGTCGCCACGACGCCCCGCTGAAGTGGGAACAGCGCACCGGTGGCGTCATGCTGCTGGCGATCGCCATCCTCGCCTTCGTCCTTGGCGTGTACCCACAGCCGCTGCTGGAGCTGGTCCAGCAGGCTGGTCTGCAGCTGATTGGCTGATAGCTGCGCAACACAGCAGACACCCCGCTTCGGCGGGGTGTTTTTGTATGGGCTGGCGATCAGCCCGACAAGCGCGTGAGTTCCTTGCTGGTCAAGCTGTCACTGGCCTGCATTGGCCAGCGACGCCGTGCGCAACTCGCGACTGGCACGCGGCAAGTGCACCTCAGGATTGGGCATGCCGCTGGGTGACAACTCATGGGTCATCTCGAATTGCGCCCGCACCGACCAGCCACAGGCCTCGGTGGTGCATTGCAGGTAAGCAACGCGTAGAAATATATGCCGCCCTTCACTGGTACGTATGCGCATGCGGCTGTTGCAATGAGGGCATACAAGTTTATAAGTGCTCACCTGAGCCTCCCGCCATCATGGTGCTGCAGGGTCGACAAGCGATGTGCATCGGCCCGTACCTTCATGTCGCGAATGCAGCTGTCAGTCCAATGTGCATCAGCTATCTGATGTAGTCTAAATTGATTACGCAAGTAGGAAGTTTCTACTTTTAGTGCCATATCTTTCATCATCACAATGGTTTTCCCATAACTCACACTCGATGTCTGAGCAAACTACCCAATTCAACTGCGTATCTATTAGAAATTATATCAACACACATCAGGAATACTCAAAATGAGTACAAAAGGATTTGTTGCCGTGTTGGGAAGACTCAAGCTGCTTACCCAAACGACCAGCGATTCCGGGCTGGCAAAGGTACTTGGCGTCAGTCCACAGACGTTGAGCAGTTGGAAAGTACGCAGCAGCATTCCCTATTCGTTTTGCGTAGACCTTGCTCTGCAACATGGTGTATCACTGGATTGGCTATTATTAGGCGAAGGTCCGCGGCAACGCCTATCCGCTCTGGCTCCCCTGCTCGACAGTGACCATTGGGAATCGGACTTGCTGGCCAGCGTGCGCAGCTTGAGCCGAACTGACCAGCAGGCCATCGCCCTGGTAGTCCGGGACAAACAGCGCATCCGTCAATTAGAACAGCAACTGGCCGAACTGCGCGAAGAGGGCCCGACCGGCCACTGACTTCAGGAACCACGGCGAAAGCGCTGGAAGATGTCGCGCAGGTCGGCCGCGTCGACCCAGACCATGACCTTTATGCTGATCGGAATCACCACCAACGCGGCGACAAAGGCCGCAACCCCACTGGACAGGAACGGCGCCAGCAGTAGCACCAGCGGCGTGAACAGATAGCCAACCCCGGCCGACAGCATGAGCGACCCCAGCCGTTGCCAGCCCTTGAGCCGGCGCCGGGTGCTGGCTACCAGCCAGGCCCCAAGCAATGCACCGAACAAGGCGCCGCCATCGAAAGCGGCGATGTAGGAAGCCAAGCCGAGGCTCAGCGCAAATTCGGCAAATAGGCTATCGATCGGCTGATTCATCTCGCTTCTCCTTGGCAGATACCGCTGCAGCCTCTTGCACGAGCACCAAGCGTTCGGCCAGCACTCGACGGATCCCAGCCTCCACCTTGCGTTGGTAGCACCGTGCCAACGCCCTGCCAGGCCCTACCTGGGCCGCCGCAGGCAGTTGCTGGCAGCCTTGATCACGCAATTGTCGGCGCAGGCGCGCCAGATCGCGGGCGGCCTGAATGGCCGCAGCATGCGCCGCTACTTCAAGTTGCGCCTCACTGATGCACGACGGCAGGCGCAGACGCTGTCGCAACGGCCTGAGGCCGATGGGCGGCCAGAACGGGTCCTGCCCTGTCAGCACACGCCCAGCGGGCGCACTGTCAGCCAAGCGGTTATTGTCCTGCATGCGAACCTCCTCCCTCTCCAGCGCATGCTTGCCTGGGGCTGTCAGTGGCCGTTCAACATGCCGTAGCGCATGCCTTTGATAACCGCCGCAATGCGCGTGGTCACAGCGAACTTGCGCAGGATGTTGCTGATATGGAAGTTGACGGTCGATTCCTTGCACTCGAGGATCTGGCCGATTTCCCAGGAGGTCTTGCCGTAGGCGCACCACAGCAGCACCTGCTGTTCACGAGGGGTCAGGGCGACTGGAGGCTCATCGTCTGCGGCGCTGGTTTGCGAGGTTTTGGGCACAGTTGGGTTCATGGTCGTTCTCCGCATGTTCGATAACGGACCCATTCGGGCCCGACCGGAATGAATGTGCGGTTACCTTACGAAGCTGCAACGTGGGGGCACCACTGGCAACGTGTGTAAATAAACTGGCTACAAATCGTCAGACAGTCTGATGGCATGCTCTGAAAATGCCTGCGTGCTCTGAACGTCATTTCGTTCGTCTGAGTTCCAGCCCACAATCCCGGAGTCGTACAATGCGTGCCGTTTTACCCTTACCCTCCTCATTTGCGCTGCTGGTGCTGGCGTCCACCCTGCAGGCCGCCCACGCTGCCGACTCGGTGGAGCTGGGCCAGGTGCTGATCCAGGCGCAGGAGCAAGGCGAACTGGATACGGCCCGCGAGCGCCTGCGCCAAGTGCCGGGAGCTAGCAACCTGGTCGAACTGCAGCTGGTCGAGCAGGGCCGCGTCGCCAGCAACCAGGATGTCTTGGCGTACCAGCCGGGTGTGTTCGCCCAATCCGCCGGTAACGACGGCATCAAGTTGTCGATTCGCGGTTCGGGTATCAACCGCGCACCGGGTGCCCATGGCTCTGGGGTATACACGATGTTCGATGGACTGCCGTTGACCGGGCCTGGCGGAACGCCCTATGAGCTGTTCGAGCCGCTGTGGCTGAGCCGCGCTGAAGTACTGCGCGGGGCCAACGGCTTCGACCAGGGCGCTCTGGCGCTGGGCGGCGCAATCAACTACGTGACCCCTACCGGCTACGATGCCGCTCCCCTGCACTTGCGCTTTGAGGCCGGCAGCCGTGGCTACGCACGCCGGCATCTGAGCAGCGGCCAGGTGCTGGGCAACCTGGACTACTTCGTGGCCCTCACCGACGCTGAATACGACGGCTACCAGAAGCACAGCAGCGGCAGCGCGAAGGGTATCGCCGCAAATGTCGGCTACCGCTTCAATCCGAACTTGGAAACCCGCTTCTACCTGCGCTACCGGGAGACCGAGAACGACCTGGCCGGGCGCCTGACCAAGGACCAGATCAAGCACCACCCGCGTGCCGCCAACCCGATCTATCTGCGCCGTGATGCCAGCCGCCCGCAACCCGGTAGCACGTGGCTTGCGAACAAGACCACGTTTTACCTGGACGACGACTCACGGCTGGAAGCCGGGCTGGTCTACCACGACTACCCCATGGACCTGCGCGAGGGTGCCAACCGCCTAAAGGTTGCCTACACCGATGTCAGCGGCACCCTCAACTACCTGCGCCGCGACACCCTGTTGGGCCACGAAAGCAAGACCACCCTTGGCTGGCGGACCACCAAGCACCTGCCCAACAGTGGCGCCTCGGAATTCGTCCGGGTACCGGAAAGCGGTAACGGCAACCAGGCTGTCGGCACCCGTACCCGCGATTTCAGCTACCAGGGCTCGGACAACGTCGTGCACATCGGCAACGAACTGGAACTGATGCCGGACCTGTGGCTGACCAGCGGCCTGGCGATGATCTACACCCGGCGGGAAAGCGCCGTGACCTACCCCTCCAGCGGTGGCAAGGTCAGCCAGCACGACTGGGACTACGCGCCTCGCCTGGGTCTACGCTATGACCTGAGCCCAGAGCTGCAGCTGTACGGCAACCTCAGTCGCTCGGTCGAGCCTGCGCACCCTTGGTCGCTGATCTGGAGTTCACCGGCCGTCGCCGGCCTGCAGACCCAGCCCATCGAGATGCGCAACCAGACCGCCACCACCCTGGAGCTCGGTGCCCGGGGCGACTCGGCACTTGGCCGCTGGGACCTGGCCTGGTACTACTCGGCGGTACGCCATGAGCTGCTGGCGGTGGAGATCGTCGCCGGCAACCCGGCCGCCGAGTTCAACGCCAGCCCCACCGTGCACCAGGGCGTGGAAGCCGGCCTGGACAGCCTGCTCTGGCAGGACGAAGGTATCGGCAAGCTGTCGCTGCGCCAGTCCTACACCTTCAGCGATTTCCACTACCGTGATGATGCGATCTTCGGCGACAACCGTTTGCCTGGCATTCCGATGCACTACTACCAGGGCGAGGTGCGTTTCGATCTGCCCAGCGGCCTCTACGTCGGCCTGAATACGCAGATGGCGTCCAAGGTGCAGGTCGACTATGCCAACAGCTACCCAGCCGATGCCTACGTCCTGCTGGGCGCACGGCTGGGCTACAACTCACCGAAACAGGACTGGCAGACCTGGCTCGACCTGCGCAACCTGACCAACAAGCGCTACGCCGCCACGGTGACGCCGGGGTACAACGACAACGGCGAGGATATCGCCCGGTCGACCCCGGGTGAAGGCTTCGGCGTGTACGCGGGGGTGTCCTACAGCTTGCGCTAGTGTCCTGTCTCGGAAATACGTTCTCTTTTGGCGAGTGGCTTGGGTGTTCGGCCAAGGCGCCGCGACGAGTCATAGCAGGGCTATGGCGAGGAGTGGCAACGCCGGTCGGGCGCCCAAGGCGCCGCCAAAAGTGAACAGCTTATTTCCGAGACAGGACACTAGGGTACGCGTTACCCAACCTACGACGGCAACTGCACCTGCAGCTTGGTCGCGGCAAAGATCGCCCAGCTGGACACGAACAGCGCGGCAATCAGCGGCCCGATGACGAAGCCGTTAAGGCCGAACACAGCCAGGCCACCCAAGGTGGAGATGAGGATCAGGTAATCGGGCATGCGCGTGTCCTTGCCCACCAGGATCGGTCGCAACACGTTGTCCACCAGGCCGATCACCAGCACGCCGAAGGCCGTCAGCACAATGGCCTGCCAGATCGCCCCGGTGGCCAGGAAGTAGATGGCCACCGGCCCCCAGACGATGCCGGCGCCGACCGCAGGCAGCAAGGACAGGAACGCCATCAGTACCGCCCAGACCAGCGCGCTGGGGATGCCCAGCGCCCAGAAGATGAAACCGCCCAGGGCTCCCTGGGTGATCGCCACGAGCAGGTTGCCCTTGACCGTGGCGCGCACCACGCGGCTGAACTTGAGCTGCAGGCGGCGTTTCTGGTGCTCGGGCAGCGGCACGGCCAGGCGCACCTTGCGCGCCACTTCAGCCCCTTCGCGCAGGAAGAAGAACAGCAGGTAGAGCATGACGCCGAAGCTGACCAGGAAATCGAAGGTCCCCTGACCAAAGCTGAAGGCCTGGGTAGCGAAGAACTGGCTGCCTTGCAGGGCCCACTTGCTGATCTTGTCGCGCATGCCATCCAGGTCACCCATGCCCATGCGCTCCAGGCCTTCCTGGGCGAAGGTCGGCAGCAGGTTCCTGGCGGCCTGGATATAGCCGGCGATGTCCAGCTGACCGCTTTCGATGCGCTGATAGAGGGACGCGCCTTCCTGCACCAGCAAGGCACTGATGACGATCACCGGGAGGATCGCGATCAACAGGCAGATCAGCAAGGTCGTACCCGCCGCCAGGTTACGCCGACGGCCGAAGCGCAGCACCAGGTTGCGTTGCAGGGGGGCGAACAGGATCGCCAGGATCACCGCCCAGAACACCGCGCCATAGAACGGCAGGAGTATCCAGATGAAGGCAACGGTGACCAGTGCCAGGAGCACGGCCAGGGCTTTGTTTTGCAGCGCGGTTTGATTCATGGACATTCCTCGAAGGCTCAACCACTTAGTGCGCGGGGGACGGGCAAAAGTGCCGTTGATGCAGGTCAATGCTCTCCCGGATGCTTGCCGTTAGCCTCCCCCCCTTCTGCCATGGCCCGATCATGTCTCTCTGCAAACCCGAACTGCTGGCCCTGCTGGCAGCCTCAAGACCATGCGCTACGCCTTCGCCTATGATGCCGACGCGGTCTACGCCGGCCAGCCGCGCTACAGCCTGCGGGTGCGCAACAACGAATTCGACCATGCCAACCTCCGGCCACCGGCGCGCGACGTTCCCTTAGGTTATGCTGCCGAGGGGCGAGCGCCCCTGGTCCACGTCTGTGTCGCAAGAGGATTTTTATATGCTGTACAAACACCTGATCACCTTCGGCCTGCTGGCGATCACCGGCCTGGCACAGGCCGGGCAGACCATCGATGTCTACCGCGACCCGAACTGTGGCTGCTGCAAGCAATGGATCAGCCACCTGCGCGACAACGGCTTCACGGTCAACGATCATGTCGAGCCGAACATGAGTGCGGTGAAGCAGCGCCTGGGCGTGGCGCCGCGCCTGGCGTCCTGCCACACCGGCGTGATCGACGGCAAGTTCGTCGAGGGCCATGTCCCGGCTGAGCAGATCAAGCGGCTGGCCAAGCGCAGCGACCTCAAGGGCCTGGCCGTGCCGGGCATGCCCATGGGCTCGCCTGGAATGGAAATGGGCGACCGCAAGGACACCTATCAGGTCATCGGCGTAACCGCGGATGACCAGGACGAAGTAGTGGCAAGCTACTGAACCGCCGATGCTGAGCCTCTGGGCACTGTTTTTTAGCGCCTTTGGGGCGGCTACCCTGCTGCCGCTGCAATCGGAAGCAGTGCTGGTCGGCCTGCTGATGCGCCAGCCCGAGGCCGTGGCGACCTTGCTGCTGGTCGCCACCCTGGGCAATGTGCTGGGCTCCATCGTCAACTGGCTGCTGGGACGCGCCCTTGAGCACCTGCACGAGCGGCGCTGGTTTCCCTTCAGTGCGGCGCAGTTCGAGCGCGCCCAGCTGCGCTACCAGCGCTGGGGGCAGTGGTCGCTATTGCTGAGCTGGATGCCGGTGATCGGCGACCCGCTGACCTTGATCGCCGGTATCATGCGTGAACCCTTCTGGCGCTTCGTCCTGCTGGTGACCCTGGCCAAGGGCGCACGCTACCTCGTACTGGCCATGGTGACCCTGGGCTGGATGCAACACGGCTAGAAACATCTATCGGTCGCGCCAGCGACGTTCCGACTGATAAAGTCGCGCTTTCCTACATGGCCCGACACGGAGTGCCCCCATGCTGCGCGAAACCGCCCTGGCCCTAGCCTGCCTCTTCGGCAGCCAGGCCATCGCCGCCCAGGCGCCTACCTACGGTGAACAGCTCGAAGGTTTTACCCACCCGCAACCGCTCAAGCACTTTGACTTCCAGTCCCAGGGCCAGGCCCTGCAGATGGGCTACATGGATGTACCTGCCAAGGGCAAGGCCAATGGCCGCAGCGTGGTGCTGATGCATGGCAAGAATTTTTGCGCTGCGACCTGGGAGGACACCATCGAGGCCCTGAGCGGAGCCGGCTACCGGGTCATCGCTCCTGATCAGATCGGCTTCTGCACCGCCAGCAAGCCCACTCACTACCAGTACAGCTTCCAGCAGCTGGCGTCCAATACCCATGCCCTGCTCGAGCACTTGGGCATCGAGCAGGCCATCGTCCTGGGTCACTCCACCGGCGGCATGCTCGCCACCCGCTATGCCCTGCTCTACCCACAGCAGGTCGAGCGCCTGGCGCTGGTCAACCCCATCGGCCTGGAGGACTGGAAGGCCCTGGGGGTGCCGTACCGCACGGTGGATCAGTGGCATGAACGCGAGCTGAAGCTGGATGCCGAAGGCGTGCGTAACTATGAGCGCAAGACGTACTACGATGGGCGCTGGAAACCTGAGTACGAACGTTGGGTGCAGATGCTGGTGGGACTGAACCAGGGCCCTGGGCACAAGGCCGTGGCATGGAACTCGGCCCTCATCTACGACATGATCTTCACCCAGCCAGTGGTCTACGAGTTCAAGGACCTGAAGATGCCGACCTTGCTGCTGATCGGCGACAAGGACACCACGGCCATCGGCAGCGACATCGCCGCGCCCGAGGTCAAGGCGCGCGTGGGCAACTACAAGGTGCTCGGCCCGCAAGTGGCCAAGCTGATCCCGCAGGGTACGCTGGTGACCTTCGAGGGCCTGGGCCATGCCCCGCAGATCGAGGAACCGCAGCGCTTGCACCAGGCCCTGATCGACTGGCTGGCTCGCTAACGCGCCCAGATTTGCGCTTCATTCCAGCCAAGCTCGGCGAAGTCATCGACCCTCAGGTGCGCCTCGTCTTCGCAGAAGAATTCGTCCAGCTGCGGTGGGTGCACCGAGGTGTCACTGAGCATGGCATGCACCTGCCCGCGGTGATGGATCTGGTGCTCGAACAGGTGTGACAGCAAGCGCAGGCGTGGTTCGCGCTGCAAGCGATCGGGCCGCACGATGCTGACGTAGCGCTGCAATTGTTCATCCTGCAATTGCTGGCAGTAGGCGATCAATCGGTGATCGGCCTGGACCTGCTCGGCATGCAGGTCGGTACAGGTGGCGAAGGCTTGCTCAGGCTCGAAGAAACGTTCACTGTCCAGCTCCGGTGCCTCGCCGCGCTGCTCGCATTCGAGCGCTTGCAGGTAGAACCGGTCCACGGTCAGCAAATGGTTGAGGGTGGCCTTGATTGACGGGAAGAAGCTGCAGCGCGGGGCGACGAACTCATCCTGGGTCAGTTGCAGGCAGGCCTTGTACAGGCGGTGATTGGCCCAGCCATTGTTGTAGGCCTGGGTCAACAGATGATGCGACAACGGCTCCATGATTCGACTCCTTCAGGCGAAGCGTTGCAGTTGCATCTCCCGCAGCCGGCTCAAGGTTCGTCGGAACGGGAACGCCAGATACCCTTCAGTGTAGAGCGCATCCAGCGCCACCTCGGCTTCCAGATACAAGGCGATCCGACGGTCGTAGCATTCATCGACCAAGGCGATAAAACGTCGCACGCTGTCATCCTTGGGCGAGAGCGCCGGCAGCTCGCGGTCCCCGGCCATCACCCGGCTGGCACCATCCTCGGTGCCGCGGGCAATGCGCCCAGCCCGCTGCGCGGCGCCGAGCGCTGGTACCTCGCTCAGCAGTACAGCCGGGTAGCGGTCGCACAGGGCCATGAATTCCAGGGTCGCCAGCGGTTGTTCGCAGAGGTCGGTGAAGCGGCACCAGACAGCCTGGGCGCTGCGCCGTACTACCTGGACTTGGCGCGAGCCAATGGTTACGGGCGTGTCGGTGCCGACCTCGCCCCTACTCAGTTCCCGGAACACGTCGCCCAGGACACTGGGCTGGCCAGTCTCGCTGACCCAATAGCGCTGGCGCGTCGCGCCTGGGTGCAGGCGGTGGTCTTGTTCGCCGGCCACGGACAGCACCTGCATGTGGCGCTCGATGGCGGCGATGGCCGGCATGAAGCGGTCACGGTTGAAGCCATCGCTGTACAGCTGCTTGGGCGGCTGGTTGGACGTGGCGACCAGGGTCACGCCCTGTTCGAACAACACACTGAACAGCCGTCCGAGGATGATCGCGTCACCGATATCGTTGACGAACAGCTCATCGAAGCACAGCACGCGGATGTCTACGGCCAGCTCGCGGGCCAGGGCCTGCAGCGGGTCGGCGGTGCCATTGAGCTGGAAGAGACGTTGGTGCACCCAAGCCATGAAGTGATGAAAGTGCTGGCGACACGCAGGCACGGTCAGGCTACGGTGGAACTGGTCCATCAGCCAGGTCTTGCCACGCCCGACCGGCCCCCAGAGGTAGACGCCTGGCACAACCTGGCCGCGCTGCAGCGCCTCGTAACAGGCCTGCAGCGCCGTGACCGCCCGCTGCTGAGCGGGGTCATCGATGAAGCCGCCCTGTTCCAGGGCCTCACGGTACAGGGTCAGCGGGTCGTGGGGCATGCCGAGGTCCGGAAAAAAGGGGCCAGGGTACGCGCGTAATGCGCAGGCCGCCACCCTCGCCCCAGGCGCCACCCGTTATTCGCTCAGCCCCACCTTGAGCAAGGCGCCATCCTTGGCGTCGGTCAGCACGTATAGATAGCCGTCGGGACCGACGCGCACATCGCGAATACGTGCCTTGAGGTCGCCCAGCAGGCGTTCCTCGTGCACCACCTTGTCGCCATCGAGTTGCAGGCGGATCAGGTCTTGAGTGACTAGGGCGCCGATGAACAGGTTGTGACCCCAGGCCTTGAACCGTGGGTTGTCATAGAAAGCCATGCCGCTGATGCCTGGCGACTTCTCCCAGACGTGATGTGGGTCGACCATGCCGTCCACATGCTTGCCCTTGGCTTCGGGAATCGGCAGCATCGAGTAGTTGATGCCATGGGTGGCGATCGGCCAACCATAGTTCTTGCCGGCCTGTGGAATGTTGATCTCATCACCGCCGCGCGGGCCGTGCTCGTGGGTCCAGAGCTTGCCCGTCCAGGGATTGATCGCCGCGCCCTGCTGGTTACGGTGGCCGAACGACCAGATTTCCGGACGCACGTTCTTTTGCCCAACAAAGGGGTTGTCCTTGGGCACCTTACCGTCGGGCAGGATGCGCACGAGCTTGCCTTGCAGCTTGTCGAGGTCCTGGGCAGTGGGACGCTGGTTGTTCTCGCCCAGCGCGATGAACAGGTAGCCGTCGCGATCGAACGCCAGGCGCGAGCCGAAATGATTGCCATCGGAAAGCTTGGGCTGCTGGCGGAAGATCACATTGAAGTTTTCAAGCCGGGCCAGGTCCTGCGACAGCTGCCCACGTCCAACCGCAGTGCCGCCCTTGCCATCAGCACCTTCTTCGGCATACGAGAGGTAGACGGTACGGTCCTTGTCGAACTCGGGTGACAGCACGACGTCCAGCAAACCGCCCTGGCCCTGGGCCCAGACTTTGGGCACACCGCTGATGGCAGGCCCCACCCTGCCTTCGCCATTGATCACACGCAGGTTGCCTGGGCGTTCGGTCACCAGCATGCCCTGGCCCTTTGGCAGGAAGGCCAATGCCCAAGGGTTGCGCAGGCCATCGGCGACGGTGCTGACGGTCAGTTGCCCTTCCTCGCTGGGGAACTGCTGTTCGGAAGCCGCCTGTGCCAGCATCGGCAATAGTGCGGCAGCGGCCAGGGTGGTCAGCCAGTTACGTGGGGTCATGCACGATTCCTTCCTGTGAGCGTTCAATGATCAAGGCGCGCGCTGCGAGTCACGCGGCGGGCGGGCGGGTTCAAGGCGGGGTGTCTGCTGTTCACGACGAAGGTTGTCGCCGTTGCCGATGCCGCGGTTATCCAGAGTCGGCGGGCGTGGAATGGGCTGAGTCGAGGGCCCCCGCACCGGTGGGGTGGCTGGAACGCTGCCCTGGCGACTGTTGGGATTGGCGCGCTGGATCGGACTGTTGTACGGGTTGCTGCGCTCGTTAGCCGCTACCACCAGTGGCGCAGCCGAAGCTGCCTGTACGACGGTCCCCATTAGCAACCCGATAAACAGAGCTGGCAGTGTCGGTTTCATGCTTGACCTCCTGCGCGAAAAGCGCGCCCAAGCGTTGGATAGCCTACGGCGCTACAGGTTCGCAGAAAAAGCCCATCGCGCGGCGGAGATGATTCCTGATGTTGCTGTCAACAGCGATGGCGGCCGTCCTTGGGACATGAAGCTTTCAACATCGCCGTGCATTTGCCACACTCGGTACTCACCCTGCACGCCAAGGCTTCCCCATGCCCCCTACACCGCGCAGCTTGGCCCGTTTGGGCCTGGTCCTCTTGCTGGCCTTGGTGCTGAATGCCTGCGCCCTGTTCCAGGGACGCGACCCGCTGAATATCAGTGTGATCGGCATCGAGCCCCTGCCGGGCCAGGAGCTGGAGCTGCGCATGGCGATCAAGGTTCGCGTGCAGAACCCCAATGATTCAGCCATCGACTACAACGGCATCGCCTTGAACCTCGAGGTCAATGGCCAGCCGCTGGCGGCCGGGGTCAGCGATCAGCAAGGACGGATCGGCCGCTACGACGAGCAGGTGCTGGTGGTACCGGTAAGCATCACCGCGTTCGCAATGCTGCGCCAGGCCTATGGGCTAAGCCATCTGCAGTCGTTGCAGGGCATGCCTTACGTGGTGCGCGGCAAGCTCGCGAACGGCCCGCTGGGCACCCTGCGCTTCACCGACAGCGGAACGCTCGATCTGCCGCAAAGCGATACCCCTACCTGGTAGGACTTATCCGTGCACGAACTGCATACCTCAGGCCTGCGACCACTGCAACTGCGCGGCGCAGAAGCAGCCAATGGCTGGTTTCGTCAGTGGTCGACTGCCCAGCAAGCCAGGGGGAGATCACACGTGAGTAGGTGGGAGCGGGAATACTGGCCAAGGCTACTTGTTGCTATTGGCAGCAGCCATCATCTTGTTGACTTCGCTGCGCACCATGTTGGCGTACTCGGGCGGCGACAGGCTTTCGAGTTCGGCGCGTACCCATTCGGCCCACTTGCCCTTGCGCCGAGGCTTCTCGGCAATCAGCCGCGCCGCGTCGCCTTTGGCTTTGCCAAGGTTGTTCTGCCAGAGTTCGAACAGCCGCGCCTTTTCTTGCTCGATCTGCGCCCGTTCGACAAAACTCTTGCTGGCCAGATTGAAACTCATGGGTAGTACCTGCCGGTGAAAAATAGGCGCTATCTTACACTGTAGCGGCGAGCGACCGGAACGCCGCTGCAACTTTCCAGGCTCCCAGGCATCCACTGTTCATTCCATCACTCCATGAGGACGCGTTCAATGGCCAGGAAATCCACCCTGCAATCCCAAAGCGAACAGATCAAGGACCAGGCTTTCAGCGAGTTGCAGTCGCTGATCCAGGAATCCGAAAAGCTACTCAGCGACAGTGCCTCGCTAGTCGGTGCCGAAGCGGAAACCCTGCGTGATCAGATTCGCTTGAAACTGCGCCAGGCCAGCGATGCGGTCAGCGGTGCGCGCAGCAAGGCGCAGCCGGCAGTGGAGGCCACCGAGGAATACATTGGTGTGCATCCTTGGCAGACGGTAGCGATTTCCGCAGGCTTCGGCCTAGTGGTCGGGCTGCTGCTGGGCCGCCGCAGCTGACATCATGGTGCGCAAGCCCGCTCCCTGGCGGCTGCCCCGGGAGCGGCACTCAGGCCTTATGGGCAACGGGGATGCCGCTGTGAAAGCGCAACTCACCGTCAGGGGTCGAGATCAATTCAGCCTCTGCTTCCCTCACCAAGGCCGCCACACGGGCGATATCCGTCTCGTCACCGTAGTGGTGCGCCAGTTTCAGATAACCCTGATAGTGCCGGGCCTCGCTCCTGAGCAGGCCATGATAGAACTTGCCTAGCTCTTCATCCAGGTGCGGCGCCAGTGCGGCGAAACGCTCGCAGCTGCGCGCCTCGATGAAGGCACCTACAACCAAGGTGTCTACCAGCTTTGCCGGCTCGTGGGCCCGCACCAGGCGGCGCAGCCCTGAGGCATATCGCCCGGCCGAGACCGGCCTGAGCGGTACCTTGCGACGCCTCATCAGTCGCAGCACCTGTTCATGGTGCACCAACTCCTCACGGGCCAATCGCGACATCATGTTAATCAGCTCGAGATGAGTGTTGTATTTGGCAATCAGGCTCAAGGCCGTGCTGGCCGCCTTGAATTCGCAGTTCTTGTGGTCGATCAACAAGGTTTCCTGGTCGGCGAGCGCCGCCTCGATCCAGGCGTCAGGGGTTGGACAGCCCAGGAAGGCGTCGATTTCAGGAATCAGGGACATAGGCTCAACATACACAAGCTACCGGCAGAGCCGGCGATTATACCGAGGGCAATGACGATCACCAGTGGCTATGCTTGATGTGCATCAAACTGCATCGAGAAAGACGCCGGCTATAGTCAGGCATTGGTCGTCAAAACATCAGGGAGCTCATGCCCATGCAAACCGTCCGCAGCATCCTCGTCGTCCTTGACCCAGAG
>JAEWGL010000094.1 GCA_023388335.1 Pseudomonadota bacterium
TGAACTGCGTCTACAAGATGACGCTGGAGGCCGGGGTGGACGGGGATGGTGACATGGTGTGGGCCGCACATTATCTCAGCGGCATGGCCAAGGCGCTGGTTGAGGATGTGGCCCACGGGATGATGACAGGACCTGTCCGTTAGGCCTGGTTTGGACTACAGGTGGACGGTGGGCAGGGCTTGCGTTTATGTCTGACACAATGTGATCGCAGGTTTTACGGCCGCTTCGCGCCCGATCGCAGGGCAAGCCAGCTCCCACAGGTATCGCGGTGCGCCATAGAATCTCCATGAATAGGTTCTCTCTAGGGTCCGCTTCGGGGCTGGAAAACTGCGCATGCTGGTTGTGAATGTCGTCTTGGCAGCCCGGCCAGTAATGGACCGCGTCCCACATTGACGCCGCTTAACAAAACATAACGTCCCTCCAATTGTCAGCCCGCCAACATCCCCGATACGATCCCTCGCACTACATCGACCCACGACAACAATACAAACGGGGACCGAATACATGAGTGAGCCTGTGATGGCGAGCACCCGGCATCGCGCCTGGGCATTGGCCGCAAGTGCACTGCTGGCAGTGTTGTTGGGAACATGGACGTCCGCAGCCACCGCCGCCGTCGCCGCCGACCAATACTCGGTCGAATCGGCCAAGGCCTGCCAGAGCCTGATGCTCGACGCCGCCCATGCCGGCGCGCGCCTGGTGGTGGTCGGCGACCGCGGCCACATTCTTTTCTCCGACGACCAGGGCAAGACCTGGACCCAGGCCCGGGTGCCGACCCGGCAGTTGCTCACCGCCGTGTTCTTCATCGACGACAAGCGTGGCTGGGCGGTCGGCCACGATGCCCAGGTCCTGGCCAGCAGCGATGGTGGCGCGACCTGGACACAGCAATACCAGGATATTTCCCGTGAAGCCCCGTTGCTCGATGTCTGGTTCCTCGATGCCCAGCACGGTTTCGCCGTGGGTGCCTACGGCGCCTTGCTGGAAACCGTCGACGGCGGCCAGCACTGGCAGGACGTGGCCGAGCGCCTGCCCAACGAAGAACAACTGCACCTCAACGGCATCACGGCGGTGAAGGACGCTGGCCTGTTCATCGTCGGCGAGCAGGGCAGCATGTTCCGCTCCAGCGACAACGGCCAGAGCTGGACCCTTGTCGAGGGGCCTTACCAGGGCTCGCTGTTCGGGGTGATCGGTACCGCCCAGCCACGCACCCTGCTGGCCTATGGATTGCGTGGCAACCTGTTCCGCTCCAGCGACTTCGGTGATAGCTGGCAGCCGATCGAGCTCAAGGCCGCGCGCGGTACGCTCGAATTCGGCCTGGCAAGCGCTACGCTTCTGGAGGATGGCAGCCTGGTGCTGGTCGGCAATGGCGGCAGCGTGTTGCGCAGCCATGATGATGGGCAGAGCTTCTCGGTCTTCAACCGGGCCGATCGCATCGCCTTGGCTGGGGTCAGTGGACTGGCCGACGGTAGCCTACTGCTGGTCGGCCAGGGTGGCGTGCATATCGCGTCCGCCCAGGGTGCCGAGGAGGCGCAGCCATGACCCGCCAAGAGAGCTTCGACATGAACCAGCAGCACCATCAGGACAAGGCGACCTTGCTCGAACGCCTGATCTTCAACAATCGTCCGGTGGTCATCGCCCTCTGCGTGCTGGTCAGCATTTTTCTGTTCTGGCAGGCCACGCAGGTACGCCCTTCCACCAGCTTCGAGAAGATGATCCCACTGGAGCATCCGTTCATCGAGAAGATGCTCGAACACCGCAATGACCTGGCCAACCTGGGCAACACCGTACGGATCTCGGTCGAGGCAGTGAACGGCGACATTTTCGACAAGGACTACATGGAGACCCTGCGCCAGATCCATGACGAGGTGTTCTACATTCCGGGCGTCGACCGCGCCGGGCTCAAGTCCTTGTGGAGCCCCAGCGTGCGCTGGACCGAGGTGACCGAGGAGGGCTTCGCCGGCGGCGAGGTGATCCCGCAGACCTACAATGGCACCGATGACAGCCTCGACGAGTTGCGCGACAACGTGCTCAAGTCTGGGCAGGTCGGACGCCTGGTGGCCAACAACTTCAGGTCGAGCATCGTCGACGTGCCGCTGCTGGAGTCCTACCCGGATCCCCAGGACCAGGGCAAGCAGATCAAGCTCGACTACCAGCAGTTCTCGCACCAGCTGGAAGAAAAGATCCGCGACAAGTTCCAGGCCCAGAACCCCAATGTGAAGATCCACATCGTCGGCTTCGCCAAGAAGGTCGGTGACCTGATCGACGGCCTGATGATGGTGGCGCTGTTCTTCGGCGTGGCATTGGTCATTACCTGGATCCTGCTGTACTGGTTTACCTGGTGCCTGCGCAGCACCATCGCCGTGCTGATCACCACCCTGGTGGCGGTGGTCTGGCAACTGGGCCTGATGCACGCGGTGGGCTTTGGCCTGGACCCGTATTCGATGCTGGTGCCATTTCTGATCTTCGCCATCGGCATCTCCCATGGGGTGCAGAAGATCAACGGTATCGCCCTGCAGTCCAGTGATGCCGACAATGCCCTGACGGCGGCGCGGCGGACCTTCCGCCAGCTGTTCCTGCCGGGCATGATCGCCATCCTCGCCGACGCCGTGGGCTTCATCACCCTGCTGATCATCGACATCGGGGTGATCCGCGAACTGGCCATCGGCGCCTCCATCGGCGTGGCCGTGATCGTCTTCACCAACCTGATCCTGCTGCCCGTGGCGATCTCCTACGTCGGCATCAGCAAGAAGGCGATCGAGCGCAGCAAGCGCGACGCCAACCGTGAGCACCCGTTCTGGCGCCTGCTCTCGGGCTTTGCCAGTGCCAAGGTGGCGCCGGTGTCGATCGTCCTGGCGCTGCTGGCCTTTGGCGGCGGGCTCTGGTACAGCCAGAACCTGAAGATCGGCGACCTCGACCAGGGTGCGCCGGAGCTGCGTCCAGACTCGCGCTACAACCTGGACAACAACTTCATCATCAGCAACTACTCCACCAGCTCGGACGTGCTGGTAGTGATGGTCAAGACCCCGGCCGAGAGCTGCTCGATCCACTCGACCCTGGCACCGATCGACGAGTTGATGTGGACCATGGAGAACACCCCCGGCGTGCAGTCGGCGATCTCTCTGGTAACCGTGTCCAAGCAGGTGATCAAGGGCATGAACGAGGGCAACCTGAAATGGGAAACCCTGTCGCGCAATCCGGACATCCTCAACAACTCCATTGCCCGTGCCGATGGCCTGTACAACGCCGATTGCTCGCTGGCCCCGGTGCTGGTGTTCCTCAACGACCACAAGGCCGAGACCCTGGAGCGCGTGGTCGCGGCCGCACAGACCTTTGCCGACGAGCATAACAAGGAAGGCCTGGAGTTCCTCCTGGCGGCGGGCAACGCCGGCATCGAGGCGGCCACCAACGAGGTGATCAAGTCGGCCGAGCTGACCATCCTCATCCTCGTCTACCTCTGCGTCGCGGTGATGTGCATGATCACCTTCCGCTCCTTCGCCGCAACCCTGTGCATCGTCCTGCCGCTGGTGCTGACCTCGGTGCTGGGCAACGCGCTGATGGCCTTCATGGGCATCGGCGTCAAGGTCGCGACCTTGCCGGTGGTAGCGCTCGGCGTGGGCATCGGTGTCGACTACGGGATCTACATCTACAGCCGCGTGGAGAGTTTCCTGCGCGCGGGCCTGCCGCTGCAGGAAGCCTACTACCAGACCCTGCGCTCCACGGGCAAGGCCGTGCTGTTCACCGGCCTGTGCCTGGCCATCGGGGTGTGCACCTGGATCTTCTCGGCGATCAAGTTCCAGGCCGACATGGGCCTGATGCTGACCTTCATGCTGCTCTGGAACATGTTCGGCGCCCTCTGGCTGCTGCCAGCGCTGGCGCGCTTCTTGATCAAGCCCGAGAAGCTGGCGGGCAAGGCCGGGGGGTCGATTTTCGCGCATTGAATCGGCACTGCGCCCTGCTGGAGCGGGCTAGCCCGTTTCAGCAGGTATACTGCTGACTTTCCATCTTGTGGTGCACCCATGACCTCACTTGCCAACGCCCTGCGAACCTGTGACATGCTCTTGATCGATGGCCTGCATGCCTTCGACTTCACCTTCGACGACGCTGGCCTGGTCATCGAGTGCATGGATGGCCGTGCCCTCAAGCGCTGGCACTTCAGCCTGGAGCAGGTCGAAGCGGCTGTGGCGCAGGGGGGCGACTGGCAGATCAGTAATGAAGCCGGCGAGCATCGACTAGCCTGTATGAGTGCCCTGCGTGCCACGGAAGATGATGACGATGAAACGCCTGACGACCTTGCTGAGCGCTAGCCTCATGACCCTGACAATCCATGCGCACGCCGTGACACTCTTGGTGGGTAGCTATACCGATGGCGATAGCCTCGGCATCTACAGCTACCGTTTCGACAGCGAGACCGGACGCATCGACGGCACGCCGCTGCAGGTGGTCAAAAGCGAGAATCCATCCTGGCTGGTGCTTTCGGCCGACCAGCGCCTGCTTTTCGCGGTCAACGAGCAGGGCAAGGGACAGGGGAAGGCCAGCAGCTTCAACGTGGATGCCAAGGGTGTGATCACGCCGCTCAACCAGGCCTCGAGCCAGGGCGACGAACCCACGCATGCCAGCCTCAGCCATGACCAACGCTACCTGTTCGTCGCCAACTACGCGGCAGAGTCGCAGCCCGGCGGCAGCCTGGTGGCGCTACCGGTTGGCCGGGATGGTCGTCTCAAGGACTTCGTGCAGCAGCAGCGGCACGCACCCAGCAAGGTCGACCCCGAACGCCAGGCTGGCGCTCATGTGCATTCGGTGGTGTTCTCACCCGATGGCCACCATCTCTACGCCAGCGACCTGGGTGCCGACAAGGTGTTCATCTACCGCTACGACGGTGCCAGCCCCGAGCATCCGCTGTCCCCGGCCAAACCCGCCGCCGTGAGCCTGCCCCCCGGCAGCGGCCCGCGGCACTTGCTGTTCGACGCCAAGGGCGAGCATGCCTACCTGACGCTGGAGATGAGCGCCGAAGTGGTGATGTTCGATGTCCGCGATGGCGCCTTGCTGGAGCGCCAGCGCCTGCCACTGACCGAACTCACGGACCCTGCGGCCAAGGCCGGCGGCGCCTTGCACCTGTCGGCCGATGGCCGATTCCTGTACGTCAGCAACCGTGGCACGGCCAATGAGCTGGTGGTGTATACGGTCGACGCAGACAGCGGCCAGCTGAGCCTGCTGCAGCGGCGTTCGGTGGAGGGGGATCACCCGCGTGAGTTCAACCTTGATCCCAGCGGCAAGTTCGTTCTGGTGGCCAACCAGAAGAGCAATGAGATCCGCGTGCTGCGCCGCGACCCGCGCAGCGGCGAACTGGGCGAGACGGTTCAGGTCCTGCGCCAGGACGCGCCGTCGGACCTGAAGTTCCTCGAGTGAAGGTCATGCCGCTGGGCCATGAGCGCCAATCAGCAGCGCTCGCTCAGCGCGCCATGATCGCCTTGAACAATGCCGACTCCAGCCAGCCGGTGAGCCACGCGCGCAAATGTGGGTAGGGCGCTTGGGCGAACCACGCAGGCTCAACCCCGGCGAACTGACGCATCAGCGGTAACAAAGCGGCGTCGGCAAGGCTTGGGTGCGTGGCCAGCAGGTAAGGCCGGCCGGCCAGCAGGGCATCCAGTTCGGCCAACCAGGGTTCGGCGTGTTGCCGGTAGTACCCACGATCATGGGCGGGGTAGCGCTCGGCGTATTTATACAGGTTGACCTGGGCCTTGAAGACGCTGTCATTGCGCTCGATCAACGCATCAGCCTGCCGTGCGGCGCAGGGGTCGGCCTGGAGGCGCCAGTCCTGTGGATCATGCCAGGCCAGCGCCCAGCGCATGATGTCCAGGCTTTCCTCCAGTACCTGGGTACCCGTGTCGAGTACCGGCACCGTGCCCTTGGGCGACACTGCCAGCAGCTCGGCCGGTTTGGCCTTGAGGCTCACTTCACGGATTTCCACCGCGCAGCCGGCATAGCGCAGCGCCAGGCGTGCGCGCATGGCCCAGGGGCAGCGGCGGAAGGAATAGAGGATCATCCGCACACCTGCACTTGGCTCAGGCCATTGCCCTGGCGCTGGACCTGGATCTGCACGGGGATGCGCTCGTGCATCTCCTGCACGTGGGAAATCACCGCCACCTTGCGTCCCAGGGCTTGCAGGCCGTCAAGGGCATCCATTGCCAGTTGCAGCGACTCGGGGTCGAGACTGCCGAAACCCTCGTCGATGAACAGCGATTCGATGCGCAGGGTGCTCGAGGCCATCGACGCCAGGCCCAAGGCCAGGGCCAGGGACACCAGGAAGGTTTCGCCGCCGGATAGCGAATGCACCGAGCGCAGTTCGTCGCCCATCTCGGTGTCCAGCACCAGCAGGCCGAGCGAGCTGCCGCCGCGCTTGAGGCGGTAGCGGCGGGCCAGCTGGCGCAGTTGGCTGTTGGCGTGGTGCACCAGCAGGTCGAGGTTGTAGCCCTGGGCGATCTTGCGGAAGGTGTCGCCGGTGGCCGAGCCGATCAGTGCGTTCAGCCGTGCCCAGCGTTGCCACTCCTGGTAGGCCTTGGCGATCTCCTCGGCCAGGGCCTGGTGCGCCAGCTGGCGACGCTGGTCATCGGCCTGCTGGGCGCGCAGCTCGGCGCAGTGCTGTTCGTGCACGACCAAGTGCTGCTGCAGCTCGGCCAAGGTCTGTTCGAGTGCCTCGGCCGGCAACTCGCCGTGGGCCTGGGCCAGGTGCTGTTGCAGGCGCTGCTCGCGCTCCTGCAACAGCACCCGGGCTTGCTCGATGGCTTTTTCCGCGCCCTGGAGTTTCTCACGCAGCTGCCCCAGCTGTGCCTCGTCGATGGCCAGCAGCCGTGCCAGGCCGCTGTCATCGAGTTCCGGATGCTGGGCACGCCACTGCCCGATCTCGCCTTGCAGCTGCGCATGCTCCTGCTCCAGGGCCTGCAGGCGAGCCTGATCGGCCTTGAGCTGGCTGGCCAGTTGCACGCCTTGGGTGCGTGCGTCCTGAAGGCGTTGCGCGGTACTGGCTTCAGCCTGGCGGGCCTGCTCGACCTGGTGTTCCAGGTGGGTTTGCCAGTGCTCGGCGCTGGGCTGCTCGCCCAGCAAGTCGCGCAAGCTGTCACAGGACTGTCGCTGCTGTTCGACCAAGGCGGTGATCTGCTGGCGCAGCTCGTCCTGGCGTTGCAGGCGCGCCTGCTGCTGCGTGTGCAGTTTGTCCAGCTGGTGCTGGCGCTGGGTCTGTTCCTGCCGTTCATCCTTCTGCTGCTCGAGCTGCTGCAGGCGTTGGCTGATGTGCTGGTCGAGGGCGAGGAAGGCCTGGGCTGGCTCGTCACGCAGGGCCTTGAGGATGTCCTCGGGCAGCAGCGTGGCAAAGTCGGCCAGGGCTTGCTGCAGGCGTTCTTCGTCAGCGGCAAGCGCCTGGTGCTGCTGGTTCAGGCGCTGGGCGGCCTGGCGCTGGCCGTCATTGGCGACCTGCAATTGCTGGTGCAGGCGCGCGGCGTCTTTTTGCAGGGTCAGCAGGGTGGTCTGGCGCTGTTCGTCGCGGTCGATTTCCTGGTTGAGCCGACTCAGCTGAGCCTTGAGCCAAGCGCTGCGGCCCTGGCTGTCCTGCCCGGCCAATGCCGGCCACAGGGCGTGGGCGGCCAGTTGCTCGGCCAGCGGCTGCTGCTGTTCGGCCAGTTGCGCCTGCTGGTGCTGGAATTCCTTGATCTGCCCGTTGAGCACGCCGACCTGGGCACGCAGCTCTTCGAGTTGCGCCTTGAGCCCATCGACCCGCGCATGGGCCGCGGCTTCCTCGGCCTGATCGTGACGCCCCAGACTGTCGAGCAGGACGTCCGGCTGGTGGTAGGGGTGTTCGGCACTGCCACAGACTGGGCACGGTTCACCCTCCTGCAACTGCGCGCGCAGCTCCTCGACGCTGGCATTGCGCGCCAGGCGCTGGCGTTCGAGCAACTGTCGAGTCAGGGCCAGGGCCTGCTCGGCGTTTTCCAGCTCGGCCTTGGCCTGCTGGCCTGCGCCGATCAGTTGCTGGCGTTGCTGCAAGCCAGCCTGCTGGCGCTCGCGCAGGGAGTGGGCCCGCTGTTCCAACTCCAGCTCCTGGCTGTGCAGGCGCGACAGCGCTTCGACAGCGCGCTGCTGCTTGCGATTGTCCTGCAGCATGGCGCCGAGCAAATCGATCTGCTCGGCCAGGGCCTGCGGTTCGGCGCCGGCTTCACGGTACAGCAGCTCAAGCGCTTCGCGCTGCTCCTGCAGCACGGCGTCGGCCTGGCTGGCCTGGGCCTGCAGGCCAGGCAACTCCTCGCGGCCCTGGTTGAGCCGATTGCCGATCTGCAGCAGCTGTTGCAACTGGTTGCGGTAGGCCTGCCAAGCGTTGCTGAGGTCGGCCAGGTGGGCGCTGTGCTGCAGGCCTGCCTCGATCTGCGCCAGCTGTTGCTGGCTGCGTTGCTGTGCCTGGTCCAATTGCTGCAGCTGTTGCACGCCATCGTTGACCGCCTGGTCGGCCTGCTCACCGAGCTGCTGGAGCTTGACCCGCTCCTGCTCCAGTCGGGTCAGGGTGTGCTGTTCGCTGAAGGCCTGGCGCAACAGCGGGGCGCGTTCGGCCTGGTCGGCCTGGGCCTGGCCAAGGGCCTTGCGGGCGCTGTCCAGCTCCTGTTCCAGCTGGGTGCTGTGGCGCAACAGCTCGGTCTGCTGGCGATCCTGTTCGAGCACGGCGGTGGCCAATGGCGCGAGCTGGCTGGCAATGGCCTGCTGGCGGCTGAACTGGTGGCGTTGCGGGGCCAGTTGGTCGAGGCGCTGCAGGTCCTGGCGTTCGTCGACCAGTTGCTGCCAGTGCTGCTCGGCCGCTTGCAGGGCTTGGCCAGCGGCGGCCTGCTGGTCCTGCAGCTGACGTTGCTCGTTGAGCCATTGGCGTTGCTGCTCGAGCTGGCGCACGCGGCCCTGGTCGACCTTCAGCTGCTGCTGTGCCTGCGCCAGGCTCAGGTCCAGGGCGGCGCGGTCGTTATCGGCCATCGGCAGCAGGTGGCTGGCGCGTTCTTCCAGAACCCGGTGGGCCTCGAAGGCCTCGCGGGTCTTGCTGAACGCGCGCTGGCCCAGGCGCGTGTAGATCGAGGTGTTGGTGAGCTTTTCAAGCAGCTCGCTGCGTTCCTTGTCATTGGCCTTGAGAAAGGCGCTGAACTCGCTCTGGGCCAGCATCACCGCCCGGGTGAACTGCATGTAGTTCAGGCCCAGCCGCGCCTCGATCAACTGCTTGTATTCGTGCTTGCCCTGGCTGTTGAGCAGTTGCTCGCTGTCCAGGTCATGCAGGCTCTGGCGGCTGGCCTGCAACTTGCCGTTGGCCTTGTCGCGCGCACGGTTGGCCTCCCAGCGGGCACGGTAGCGATGGCCGTCGACGCCGACGAAGTCAACCTCGGCATAGCCGCTGCCACTGCCGCGGCGCAGCAAGGTGCGTGGGTCGTCGGTGGAAATGTCGCCGTCGCCGTCCGGGACCTTGGCTTCCTTGGAGATATTGTTGAGCCGCGGCACATCACCGAACAGGGCCAGGCACAGGGCGTCGAGCAGCGTGCTCTTGCCCGCGCCGGTCGGCCCGGTGATGGCGAATAATCCAGCGCTGGCCAGCGGTTCGGCGGTGAAGTCGATGTCGATGGGGCCGGCCAGCGAGGCCAGGTTCTTCAAGCGAATGGCCAGGATCTTCATGGCTGCTCCTCTTCGTGCTGGACGTCTTGCAGCAGCAGGGCGAAATCGGCCAGGGCCTGGGCATCCACGGCACTGCCGTAGGCCTGCTCCCAGGCCCGGCTGAACAGGTCCTGGGGCGTGAGCTGTCCCAGCTCGACCAAGTCGATGCCGTCATCCTCGGGGCCACCGCGTCCGGCGTATTCGGCGCTGATGCGCACCAGGCGCACGGCCTTGCCCTCAAGCGCCGCCTCCAGCTGGTGCCGCAAGTCCGGTTGGGGTTCGTCCAGTTGTACGCGGATTTCCAGCCACGGCTGGCGTTGCGGATCTTCGAGCAGGTCGACCCGCGGCAGCGCGGCCAGCGCTTCGAGCAGCGTCGCCAGCGGTGCCGGCCCCAGGCGTTGCAGGGCCACGGCGCGTGGCACCAGGCGTGGTTCGACGTTGACCAGTGTGGCCCCGTCCAGCTCGATCTCCAGGACCTGGTGCGGGTAGCCGATCTCGGCGAAGGACAAGGGAATCGGCGAACCGCTGTAGCGGATGCGCTCCTCGCGGTTGACCCGCTGCGGCTTGTGCAGGTGACCCAGCGCGACATAGCTGATGGCCTTGTCGAACAGGCGCGCTGGCAAGGCCTCGGCATTGCCGATGATCAGGCTGCGCTCGGAATCTTCCGAGACCGTGCCGCCGGCCATGTGCGCATGGCTGATGGCGATCAGCGCCTGGTCCTTCTTGCGCTTGCCCAAGGCTGCGGCAATCAGTTGCTGGTGGACCTGGGTGATGCCCTGCAGGTAGTCGTCCCCGAGTAGCGGCCCGGTGACCTCCGCCGGGCGCAGGAACGGCAGGGCCAGGCACCAGGCGCTGACCTTGCCGCGGGCATTGGTCAGCGGGATCAAGAGGCGCTCGCTGTCCAGCTGGCCCTCATCGAGCCAGTGTACCCGGCCCAGAGCGTGGGTGCGCAGGCGGCGCATGAGCGCGGCCGGCAGCTCGATGCGCGAGCCGGAGTCGTGGTTGCCGGCGATCATCACGATGTCCAGCTTGGGCTGTTGCTCGTGGGCCTGGACGATGAAGTCGTAGAGCCGCTCCTGGGCTTTGACCGGTGGGTTGACCGTGTCGAAGACGTCGCCGGCGATCAGCAGCGCATCGGGCTGACGCAGCTTCAACTGGCCGAGCAGCCAGGCCAGGAAGCAGGCATGTTCGAAGTCGCGTTCCTGGCCATGCAGGCTCTGGCCAAGGTGCCAGTCGGAGGTGTGAAACAGACGCATTGGGGGTTCCGCGCAGTGCCGACGTGGCGCATGGGGCGCCACGCCTCAGGGGTTATTTGGGATACAGCGGCGGCAGGCTGCCAGGCTCGCTGGGCAGCGCCTGGACCTGCTCGGCCGGTGGGATGGTGCCGATGGCGCGCCACAGCTCGTCGCCTTGCCAGTACTGGCCGCTTTCGCTGTACAAGGCGCCATTGAGACCGTCCAACGCATCGGACAAGGGTACGAAACGGGCGGCCATGTCGGCCAGTGTTTCGGGTTGCTGGCGCGCCCAGGCGTCCAGCGCCTGGCGTGTCGCCTGCGGGTCGTTGGCCTGGCAGGCGCGCTTGAGGTCGTCGAGCAGGCTGCGTGGGCTCGGGCCGCTCTGTGCGGCACGCAGCACCGCCGGTTGTGAACGGGCGCGCCACCACAGGGTAAAGCCCAGCAGGGTGGTCAGGGCCAGCACCAGGGTGCTCAGTTGCCAAGGCCAGAGCAGGGCCGGACGGCCGCCAGCGTCGGTGACCGGCGCCTCGGCGCTCAACACCGGGTTGTCCAGCACGCTGAGGGTGCGCGCCGGCAGGCTGCTGTGCTCCAGGTGGTCCTCGCGGGTGTTCCACCAGGTGACTTCCTGGGCGGGGAGTTCCAGGTTGCCGCTGTGGGTCGGGACCAGCGCTTCGCGCTCCTCGCGGTTGGCGGTCATGCCCCGGTCGTTGACCTCGTTGCGCAGCTGCGGCTGGTCTGGATAGCGACGCAGGCCCTTGACCTCGGTGGCGGGCAGCGGCGGCAGCTGGGTACTGGACAGGCCCTCGGCACGCAGGATGACGCTGCGCGTCAGGGAATCGCCGATCTGCGTGGGCTGGCTGGCCGGATCAGGGTTCCAGCGTTCCTCGAGGGTCAGGCGGCGGGCCGGGAGCCAAGGGGCGCCAGGCGGGTAGTCGGCGGGGATCGGCCGGACCTCCAGGCGCAGCGGCAGCGAGCTGACCTGCACCTGCTTGCCGACCCGCGCTGTACCGTCGCGCTGTTCGTCGCTGTCGGCGGCGGTGGCGGTGAAGGTCAGTGGCGGGACCTGCAGCGGGCCGCTCTGCAGCGGGTACATCGCGTAGCGCATCTCGATCACGCCATGGCGCACGCCGTTGATCTGTTTTTCGTAGGTGCGCGACTCGCCCAGCGGCTCGACCTTGGCGTTGTCCAGTTGCAAGGGGCTCAGGCTGCTGTCGTCGTACAGCGACACCGAATGATAGATGCGCAGGGTCAGCATCGCCTGGGCCTGGACGTAGACGCTGGGGCTGTCGAGGGTAGCCTCGATGAACACCTGGGCGGCGCTGTCGGGGCGGCTGCTGTCGGCGGCCTGGACCTGCAGTTCGATGGGTTGGCTGAGCGACTGGCCCAGCTGCAGCGCCGGAATTCGCAGGCTGCCGCTGCGCCGGGGCAGCAAGGTAATGATCCAGCGGGTGCTGGCGCGGGTCTCACCGTCGAGGGTGTGCAGGCTGTTGAGCTGGCGGGTGCCGCGCACGTCGAAATCGCCTTCCAGGGCACTGAGGTCGGGCTTGCCGAACTGGGTGACGTCCTGGCTTTCCAGGGTCAGCTCCAGGGTTTCACCGGCTTGCAGGCGCGTGCGGTCGACACTGGCCTGCAGTGCCGCCTGTGCCTGCATGGCAAACAGCAGGCTAAGGAGAAGGGCGCCGAGGCGGCTCATCGTGGGGTTTCCTGATGCAGTTGCTGTTCATACCAGAATTTGCGCCGCAGCAGCTCGGCCGGATTGTCCGGGATCTCCCGCAGCCATTGTTCCAGGGCCTGGCGCTGCTCGGCGTCAAGCGTGCTGGAGGTCGACCGCTTGGGCGGGCTGATCAGCTCGTCATCGCCAGCAGGCTGGTTCGCGCCGCTGGCCTGGGGCGCGCCGTTGCCGTCGCCGGAGGCCTGGGAGGAGGCCTCGTCTTGCGTGCCCTGGCTGCCTTGTGACTGATTGGCCGCCGAGCTGCTGTTGCCCTCGGTCTCGCTGCCCGGACTGCCCTGGGCATCGCTGCTGCTCGGCTGCGCTTGGGCTTTGGCCTCGCGCTGGCGCAGCAGTTGCTCCACCAGGACCTGGTTGTCCAGGGCCGGTTGCAGGTCGGGCTGGCGTTCCAGCGCCTGATCGTAGGCGTCCAGCGCCGCTTCCAGCTCCCCGCCGCGGGCCAGGGCGTTGCCGCGGTTGTAATGGGCGGCGGCGCTGTTGCCCTGGGCGAAGGCGCGTGCCGCCGCAGCATAGTCGCCTGCCTCGAAGAGTGCCATGCCTTGCCACTGCGGATCGCGGAAATGCCGCGCCGCCTCGACCGGCTGTTGCTGCTCCAGCAGGCGTGCGCCTTGCTGGTCGGGGCGCAGCCACAAGTCGTTGAACTCCAAGGCCTGGCTGGGCTGCGGCAGCACCAGCAACAAGGGCAGGCAGAACAGCCAGCCGCGCCGACCGGCGCAGGCTGCCAGTAGCAACAGTGGCAGCAGCAGCCAGTGGCCCTGGTCGGCCCAGCTGTCCAGCTGCAGGGTCTGGCCGTCGTTGCGCAGGCCCTGCGGATTGTCGAACAGGCCCAGGCCACGCAGGTCCAGGTCATCGATACGGGCGTGGCGGTAGCGTCCACCGGTGCCATTGATGAAAGGCTTGAGGCTGGCGCTGTCCAGGCGCGGCAAGAGAATGCCGCCCTGGTCATCCTTCATGTACTCGCCACTGGCCTGGCGCACCGGCGCGCCCTCGGCGCTGCCGATGCCCAGCATCAACAGGCTCGGCCCCTGGCGGCCCAGGGCCCGAAGGATACCGTCGCGTTCCTGGGCGCTGAGCGCTGAGCCGATCAGCAGCAGGCGGCCTTGGCCGAGCCCACTCTGGGCCAGCAGGGCCAGGCCCTTGGCCACCGCCAGGTCCGCGCGCTGGCCGGGCTGGGGCATGATCGATGGGTCCACGGCCTCGAGCAGGTTGCGGCTGGTCGCCAGGTCATCGGAGAGTGGTACCAGGGTGTGGGCGCTGCCGGCATAGACGATCAGCGCGGTCTGGCTGTCGCGGCGGTGCTCGAGCAAGTCGAGGATCTTGCGCCGCGCCTGTTCCAGCCGGTTGGGCGCGCTGTCCTCGGCGAGCATCTGCGGCGTCATCTCGAGCAGGATCACCAGCGGGTCGGCCGGGCGCTGGCGGGTTTCTTCCAGGCGCTGCCAGCTCGGCCCAAGCAGGGCCAGGCACATCAGCAACCAGGCCAGGCCGAGGACGATCCATGACGATTTGCTGTTGCTGCCGTTGCCACCGCCGAGCAGCACGGCATGGAACTGCGCCGGGACAATCATCTGCCAGCGCCCGGCGCGCTTGCGCCGGTGCCATAGTTTCCATAGCAGCCAGGCCAGCAGCGGCAGCACCAGCAGCCAGAACGGACGCAGCCATTGCGGCCACAGGGCAATCATCGCCGTCTCCTCAGGCGCAGGCGCTTGAGCCGTTCTCGCCACTGCGGGGGCGCTTGCAGGAACAGCGGCCGGCGCATCAGGCGTTGCAGGCGGTTGTCGGGCCACTGCGCGGCGATCACTAGCAGTACGCTGAGCAGCAGCGCCAGGGCCAGCGGCCAGCTGTACAGGGCCTTGGCGGTGCGCGCCCGGGTCGGTTGCTGAGCGACCGGCTCCAGCTCGTCGAGGGTGTCGCCGATGGCGTCGAGCTCGGCCCCGTCGTGGGCACGGAAGTAGGCGCCGTGGGTCAGCTCGGCGATCTCGCGCAGCGCGGCTTCGTCTAGGTCCAGGCTCGGATTGAGCCCCAGCAGGCCCGGTGTGCCGCTGGCCTCGGGGTTGGCGCCGATGCCGATGGTGTAGATGCGCACGCCTTCCTGGGCCGCCAGGCGGGCAGCGGTCAGCGGGTGGATCTGGCCGCCGTTGTTGGCACCGTCGGTGACCAGGATCAGCACACGGCTCTGCGCCGGGCGCTGGCGCAGGCGCTTGACCGCCAGGCCGATGGCGTCGCCGATGGCGGTGTTCTTGCCGGCGATGCCGATCTGCGCCTCATCGAGGAAGGCGCGCACGGTGCGACGGTCGAAGGTCAGCGGCGCCTGCAGGTACGCCTGGCTGCCGAACAGGATCAGGCCGACGCGATCGCCCTCGCGGTCCTGAAGGAAGTCGCCGAGCAGTGCCTTGACCAGGCTCAGGCGGCTGACGTCATCGTCCTGCCAGTGCATGTCGGGGAAGTCCATGGAGCCGGACACGTCTACTGCCACCAGCAGGTCCCGACCGCTGGCGGCCACCGGCACCGGGTCGCCCAGCCATTGCGGGCGCGCGGCGGCCAGCAGCAGGAGCAGCCAGATCAGCACATAGGGCGCCTGCTGGCGCCAGGTCGGCAGGTTGAGGCGCGCGCGGCGCCCGGCCAGGCCTTCGAGTTCGTCGAGAAACCCTACCTTGAGCACCGGCTCGCCGCTGTCGGCCGGCGGCAGCAGCAGGCGTGCCAGCCAGGGCAGCGGCAGCAGCAGGAAGATCCACGGCCAGGCCAGTTCAAACATGCTTGCGGATCCAGGTGTCGACCGCCTGGCTGAGCCCGGCGATGGCCTTGTCGTCGAGTTTGCACTCGGGCTTGTAGGCGCCTTCGACCAGCACCATCCAGCGGGTCAACCCGGCGGCAGGACAGCGGTTGTCGAGAAACGCCAGCCACTGGCGACCGTTGAGGGTATGGCTGTTGGCGCCGGGGTAGTGATTGCGGCACAGGCGCTTGAGCAACGCATTGATCTGCTGCAGCCAGGCTCCGGCAGGGGCGCCGTCGTAGGGGCGGGGCAGGCGTGCAAGTTCGGCCAGGGCTTCCTGGCGCACTGGGTCCAGCGGTTGTTCGGCGCGCACCACTGGCCGCTTGCCCGGGCGCCAGCGGCGCAGGCGCCACAGGCCCCAGACGAGCAGCGGCATGAGCAGCAACAGCACCCACCAGCCAGGCGCGGGTGGCCACAGGCCGATCGGTGCCGGGGCAATCAGGGGGTGCAGCTGGTCCAGCGGATTCACTTGGTGCCTCCGGGGCGCTGGGCGCTGAGGTGCTCGCGCAGCTGTTCGATCATGTCACTCTGGGTGCTCAGGGGCATCAGCAACACCCGCAGCTTCTGCGCCAGCAGCTCCCAGTGGGCGATGCGCGCTTCGCTGCGCTGGCGATAGTCCTGGCGCAAACTGGCGTCCAGGGTGTCGAGCTCCAGGTGTGCCCCGCGCTGGGCGAAGCGCAGCAGGCCGGCGGCCGGCAGGGCATGGTCGAGGGGGTCGGACAGCGGCATCAGCAGCAGGTCGCAGTGGCGCGACAGCAGGGTCAGGTGCTGCTCGACCGCTGGGCTCAGGGCCCGCTCGTCGCAGATGATGATGGCCAGGCTGCCCGGGCGCAGCACTTCGCGCGCGCGGCGCAGGGCCAGGCCGAGGCTGTCGGGCTGCTGCGCGGCCTCGGTGTGCAGCGACTGGTTGACCCGCGCCAGGCGGTTGAGCAATTGCAGCAGGCTTTGCTTGCTGCGCCGGGGCTTGATCTCATAGTGCTCGCTGTCGCCGAACACCAGGCCGCCGATGCGGTCGTTGTGGCCAAGACCGGCCCAGCCGAACAGCGCGGCGGCCTGGGCCGCCAGCACCGACTTGAACATCATGCCGGAGCCGAAGAACAATCGCTGGCTCTGCTCGACCACGATGAAGATCGGCCGCTCGCGCTCTTCATGGAACAGCTTGGTGTGGGGTTCCTGGGTACGGGCCGTGACACGCCAGTCGATGTTGCGCACATCGTCGCCCGCCTGGTACACCCGCACCTGGTCGAAGTCGATGCCACGCCCGCGCAGCTTGGAATGGTGCAGGCCGACCAGCGGGCTGCGCTGGCCGGGCCGGGAAAACAACTGGATTTCGCGCACGCGATGGCGCATCTCGATCAGCTCGGTGAGGCTGATGCGGATGCCGGGAGAGGCCAGCTGAAAGGCAGGCATGGGATCAGGCGACAGCGACGGCGTCGAGGATGCGCTGGACCACCCGGTCCTGGTCGACCCCCGCGGCTTCCGCCTCGAAGGACAGGATAATACGGTGGCGCAGCACGTCGAACAGCACGGCCTGGATGTCCTCGGGGCTGACGAAGTCGCGGCCGGCCAGCCAGGCATGGGCCCGGGCACAGCGGTCCAGCGCGATCGAGCCACGGGGGCTGGCGCCGTAGGCGATCCAGTCGGCCAGTTCCGGGTCGAACTTGGCGGGCGTGCGCGTGGCCATCACCAGCTGTACCAGGTATTCCTCCACCGCATCGGCCATGTACAGGCCGAGGATCTCCTTGCGCGCGGCGAAAATCGCCTGCTGGCTGACCCGCCGCTCCGGCTTGGTCTCGCCATTGAGCGCCTCGCCACGGGCCTGCTGGAGGATACGCCGCTCCACCGCGGCGTCGGGGAAGCCGATTTTCACGTGCATCAAGAAACGGTCGAGCTGCGCCTCGGGCAGTGGGTAGGTGCCTTCCTGCTCGATCGGGTTCTGCGTGGCCATGACCAGAAACAGCGGCGACAGGTCGTAGGTGCTGCGCCCGACGCTGACCTGGCGCTCGGCCATGGCCTCGAGCAGCGCCGACTGCACCTTGGCCGGGGCCCGGTTGATTTCATCGGCCAGCACCAGGTTATGGAAGATCGGCCCTTGCTGGAACACGAAGCTACCTGTTTCGGGACGGTAGATCTCGGTGCCGGTGATGTCGGCCGGCAGCAGGTCGGGGGTGAACTGGATGCGGTGGAACTGCGCCTCGACGCCCTCGGCCAGCTCCTTGATGGCCTTGGTCTTGGCCAGGCCCGGAGCGCCTTCGACGAGCATGTGGCCGTCGGCCAGAAGGACGATCAGCAGGCGCTCGACCAGTTTTTCCTGGCCAAGGATCTGGGTGGAAAGAAAAGTGCGCAGCGCGATCAGCGCTTCACGGTGTTCCATCGTCGGCGGTTCCTGGACATTGGCCGGGGTGTGCGTGGGAAACCGGCACCCGGGCAGGGGCTGATACTTTAATCCATCCGGGCCCGTGCCGACCAATGGCAGCACGGAAAAAACTCGAAATACCGCGTCCTACTGAGTTTGCGAAAGACCTTTCAGCTTTTACGGATTCGACTGACTCCGCTTCAGCCCGTCATGGCCTCCTATCAGGTTTTTTACATGGAGGATCCAGGGATGAGCGATCAGGCGATCAGTGTGCGAATCGGCGTGTTCTTCGATGGCACGGGTAACCATCGCGACAACAGCCTGCAGGGCCAGTTGGAGCAGGACGATGCGGCCGTCGATGGCGGTGACGGCAGCTATGCGAATGCGTTGACGAACGTGGCGCTGCTGTGCGCGCTTTATCCGCACCACCTGCGTAGCGGGGCAGGGCAATGGTGCCTGGCGCAGTATGTCGCAGGTGTCGGCACCACCTGTGGCGGCCCCGACTCCTGGTATGCCCAGGCTACCGGGCGCTGGGAGACGGGCGTGGAAGCGAGGGTAGCGCAGGCGGCCGCCGCCATTGGTGTGCAGCTGCAAGCGCTGCTCGCCCGGCAATCCGGCGTGCGTCTGCAAGGCATCGTGTTCGACCTGTTTGGCTTCAGCCGGGGCGCCGCCGCCGCCCGGCATTTTGCCAACGACCTGCGCAAGGGCGCCGATAGCTTGCTGGCGCATGCGCTGCGGGACTGCCCTGCAATGTTTGCCAGCGGTGTTACCTGGCAGGACGGCGTCGCGCTGGGCTTCATTGGCTTGTTCGATACGGTCGCCGCCATCCTCGCGCCCCGCGCGGGGCGCTCGGGCATTGGCGATTTGTGCCTCGATCTGCCGGCAGGCATGGCGCAGCGGGTGGTGCAACTGGTGGCTGGCGACGAGCACCGGCATCACTTCCCGCTCATCGCCAGCGACCATGACATCGTGCTCCCGGGCGCGCACGCCGATATCGGCGGCGGCTATCGGGCGTATATGCAGGAGCAGGTCCTGCTCAGCAAGCCGTGCTCGAACCGCGTGTCGCTGTGTACTTCGGCCCAGGATACGACCGTTCATGCCCAGGTGAGCGCCTTGGCCGGCGCATACCTCGATTCCCCCGCGCCCCGGCCACGGGTGCTGACCTGGGAAGTGTCGATCGAAAGCCACCGCGCCACGCGTGACACGCCGCAAAAGCAGGTCTATGCCGCCCTGTATCGCGAACGCGAGGTGCTCGGCCACCTGTCCCGCGTGTACCTGCGGATCATGCACGACCTGGCGCTCGCCAGCGGTGTGCCCCTGCTGGCGTTCGACGAGAAAGCCCAGCCTTACTGCCTGCCGCAGGAGCTGCAGGAGATAAGCGGCAAGCTGCGGGAGTTCGCCCTCGGGCGCCGGCATGACAGCGGCTTGAGCGACGAGGAACAGCAGTTGCTGCAAGCCAGGTATATCCACACTTCCGCGCACTGGAACCCATTCAAGGGCTTGCGCAACAGCGCGCTCGATCTGCTTTACATCAACCGGCCCGCACAGGGTGGGCGCCGGGTGTATGGCAGGCCGGGTGGGCAAGGCGTGGAGAACCCATTCCAAGGTTGATTGATGCATTTCCATGCCAAGGGAGCGTGGCTCCTACTCGTTTGCGAGATCTGCCCTACACGCACTTCCTATGGAGTACCGGTAGGGTTCAGCGCTGAACAGCGTCCGAAAGATTTCCCATGCCCTTCGTGCAAATAGTTACAAAGGAAGCGATTGAATGCCCCGCCCGTTGCTTGACCCTCCCTGCAAAGGTTGGTGCAGGGATTTGCCTGGCCCGGACAAACAACCCGGAGCACTGGTGGCCCTAGCGTGGACTCCTCACCATCTGGACACTGTCTACCTGGAGTTATCGAGGCCGCCAGCCCCGGCAGGCGGGCTGGGGTTGTGCTGTATGTCGCTGGCCTTGTTCTGCCTCGCGGTCTCGCTGACGTTGCTGGGCTGGCCCTGGAGTTATGTTGCAGGCGAGGGCAGGGTTCTGCTGCTCAGCACCTTGATGCTGTCCGCCTGGGCTGGAGCGATCGTCTGCGTGCCCAGAGGACTACCCATTCGCTTCAACCGGGCGCGTCGACGTATCTATACCTATAACGTCCAGCGCCGTCGCTGGAACCCATTCAGGCGCTGGCTGGTGACCCCCGTCGCCTACGACTGGACACAGGTGCGTGCCGAAGCCTGGCGACAATGCGCCCCGCTTTTTCAAGGCGGTATCGTCGTGAACTGGGGGGTATCGCTGGCCATCGTGGCGCCCGGTACTCACACTGTCATCGACCGCTTCATGCTATGCAGCAATGATTCCAACGAGGCTGCCTGGGCTTGTATCTGTACCTACATGCAGCAAGGCGCGCATGCTTTGCCACCGCCAGGCCCATCGAGAGCCCAGGATGAAGCGCCTTGGTACGACCTGGCCTGGCGCCTGACACCCCAGGTGCGTTGGCCCCAGGACATGGACCGCGAATCGCGGACTGCGCCTTGAGGCACGGGGCGGCGTGGGCCGCCTTTGCCACGATCGCGGATCAGTGATGCCAGGGCAGCACTTGGCTCAGTTCTTCGAGGTGGAATGCTTGCGCCCCTGGTCACACAGGGCAAAGACCACTACCAGCACCCCGGAGATAGCCAGAATCAGTGCCACGCCATCGGTGGAGTGGGTCGCCGAGCCAGCTACCAGCGCCAGGCCACCCAGCGGGGCGAGGCCGCCGGCCACGGCGGTGCCGATCTCGCGGCCGGTGCCAAAGCCCGAGGAGCGTGTCTGGGTCGGGAACTGGCGGCTGAGGAACGAGCCCTGGGGGGCGAACATCATCGGGGCGAGGATGCCAGTGCCAATGGCGATGGCCAGGTAGATCATCAGCGGCTCGCCGGTGCTCAGCAGTTGCAGGAACGGATAGGCGAACAGCGTCGACAATACGCCGCCGAGCATCAGCACTTTCTTGCTGCTCCAACGGTCGCACAGCCAGCCGAACAACGGCACCGCGAAGATTGCCACCAGGCTGGCGATGGTCACCGACAGCGAGGTGACGTGGGCCCCGACACCCTTGAACTGGGTCAGGTAGGCCAGGGAGAAGGTCTTGAAGATGTAGCTCAGGGCGTTGTAGCCGATGGCCACGAAGAACACCACGCCCAGGCCCTTGAGGTCGTTTCTGAACAGCAGCTTGAGCGGCGAGACCTGCGGTTTGCCCGGGTCCTTGTCGAGCTCCTTGAAGTCCGGGGTTTCCGGGATGCTCTTGCGCACCCAGAGGCCAACGGCAACCAGGGCGATGCTGGCGATGAAGGGAATGCGCCAGCCGCCCTGGAGCAGGAAATCGTTGCCGTTCATGGTCAGCAGGTACACGGTCAGAGACGACAGCAGCAGGCCCAGATTCAGGCCCAGCGCTGGCCAAGCCCCTTGGCTGCCACGCTTGCCTTCCTCGGCATGCTCGTAGGAGGTTACCGCGGCGCCGGACAGTTCGGCACCCGCGCCCAAGCCCTGGATGATGCGCACCGCCACCAGGATGATGGGCGCCCAGATGCCAATCGAGGCATAGCTGGGAATCAGGCCGATCAGCATGGTGCACAAGCCCATCATGCAGAAGGTGATCACCAGTACATGCTTGCGGCCGAAGCGGTCGCCCAGGTAGCCGAACAGGATGCCGCCGAAGGGCCGCGCGATGAAGCCGATGGCAAAGGTGGAGAACGCCAGCAGCGACGCCACCGCCGGGTTGGCCGCATCGAAGAAGATCTTCGAGAAGACAATGGCCGCCATGGTCGCGTAGAGGTAGAAGTCGTACCACTCCAGCATCGAGCCGAAGATGGTCGCCGCGGCTACCTTGCGCAGGCGCTTGCGTTGCTGTTCGGGCGTTTCCGTCGCGGACAGGGCCGCTTCATGTACCGACATTCGAGGATTCCTTATTGTCTTTGTAATGGTCTGTGCAGCAGGGTTCAGCGGGCCTTGAGGATCCTCTCGGCGATCATCTGGCCGATCGGAATGGCCGAGGTGGCAGCCGGCGATGGGGCATTGCAGACATGCACCATGCGCGGGGTCTCGGCGAACAGAAAGTCGTGCACCAGGGTGCCGTCGCGCATCACTGCCTGGGCCCGGATGCCGGCTTCATAAGGCAGCAGGTCCGAGACCTGCAGCGACGGGCAGTACTTGCGGCACTGTTCCAGGTAGCCGCGTTTGAACAGCGAATTCTTCATTTCGGTGGTGCCGGAACCGAGGTTGTTCCAGAGCGTCTTCCAGAACCCGGGGAAGCGTGCGTACTCGGCGACATCGCGCCAGTTCACCGAGGCCTTGCGGTAGTTCTCCCGGCCCAGGCCGAGCACGGCGTTGGGGCCGACGGTGACGCTGCCGTCGATCATCCGCGTCAGGTGCACGCCGAGGAACGGCAGGTCCGGGTCGGGGATCGGGTAGATCAGGTGGTTGACGATCTGATTCTTGCTCGCTGGCAGGCGGTAGTACTCGCCACGGAAGGGGATGATCTGGTGATCGATCTTTACCCCCGCCAGGCGCGCCAGTCGGTCGGACTGCAGGCCGGCGCAGGCCACCAGTTGGCGCGCGCGCCACGCTTGGTCGTCGCTGCTGACGGTGACGTTATCGCCAGTTTCAACGATTGCCCGCACCGTCGTGGACAGCCGCACCTCGCCGCCAGCAGCCTGGATCACCCGCGCCATGGCCTGGCACACCTGCTTGTAGTCGACAATGCCAGTGGCATCGAGGAACAGCCCGCCGAGGCCGACGATGTTCGGCTCACGACGCTGCAGTTCCGCGGCGTCCAGGCGCTCGACCTTCAGGCCGTTCTGTTGCGAACGCTCGTACAAAGCCTGCATACGCTGCATTTCCAGGGCATTGGACGCCACCAGCAGCTTGCCGCAGACATCGAACGCGATGCCATGCTCGGTACAGAAATCCTTGGTCGCCTGGGCGCCGCGCTTGCACAGGTCGGCCTTGAGGCTGCCTGGCGCGTAATAGATGCCCGCATGGATCACCCCGCTGTTGTGACCGGTCTGGTGGCGGCCCAGGCTGTCTTCTTTCTCCAGGATCAGCAACGAGGCGCCGGGCCGCTGTTCGAGCAAGGCCATGGCGGTCGCGAGGCCGACAATGCCGCCGCCGATGATGCAGTAGTCGTAAATCATGCAGGAATACCTTGAATGTTCTTGTCGGTGGATCTGCTTATCAGGTTGTCAGACTAAGTAGTGCGTGCGTAAGCCTCGCCAGGCGTCTTGGGCGACCTCCGGGTTAGTCGAGGGCAGGCAGGTCGAGCTTCAGGCGTTTGGCCGAAGCCCGCAGGTGCGCTTCGGCGCAGGCTGCCGCGCCCTGGCGGTCACCAGCGGCGATGGCCTCGTAGAGGCTTTGGTGCTCACGGTTGGCCTCGGCCGAGCCGCCCACCGAATGGACAGCGGAGTTTTCCCAGGCGGCCTGCCTTGCGGCGGCCAGCTGCCCACGCAAAAAGTCGTGGAAGGCCACGAAATAGTCGTTCTTGCTGGCTTCGGCGATGGCCCGGTGGAAGGCCACGTCGGCGGCCGCGGCGGCGGCAAAGTCGCTGCGCTTGTCGAGCATTTCCTTGAGCGCCTTGGCCATGTTTGCCAAATCGTCTTCGTCGCGACGGCGCGCCGCGATGGCCGCGGCTTGGGTCTCGATCCACAGGCGCATTTCGAACATCTGCGCCAGGTCAGGTTTGCGGCCGTTACTGCCAGGAAAGCGGAAGACCGTGCCGGCGGGCGTCTGCGAAATGTACGAGCCGAGCCCGCGTCGGGCGATGAGCACGCCGTCGGCCTTGAGCTGGGCCACGGCTTCGCGGACCACCGAGCGGCTGACGTGCAGTTGTTCGGCCAGTTGCTGTTCGGTGGGCAGGCGCGATTCGGCGGCCAGGCGGCCAGAATCGATCTCGGCGCGAATGGCGCTGACGACGCGTTCAACCAGGGTGTCGGGGCGCTGGAGCTCGAGCATGGATGGCTCTTGTGTGGTGATCAGGTTGTCAGACTAACTTTTTGGGGTGGGGGGTTGTCAAGTCCATAACGCGGTGTCTGCTTCGCGGCAGTCGGGGCGCCGAACCGCCGCTGCCAGAGGTTCAACGTCGCCCCCGACTTTGAGATCCCGCCCAAAAATTGTGCGAGCGAGTCTTGCCAGGGCGCCGGACCGGCCTCAATCAATCGCGGTGTATCAGGTTGCCCGAGGTCGCTGGCCTTGCGGCCGCTACGCGCCCGTTCGCGGCGCGAGGCCGCTCTCTCATAGAACACACGCTAACTCATTGATTTAGCTGAACCCTGTGGGAGCGGGCTTGCCCGCGAATACCGGCGAAGCCGGTGCCATACACCGCGGTGCCTGCTTCGCGGGCAAGCCCGCTCCCATAGGACAAACGCTAACCCATTGATTTAGCTGCTGTGGGCGCGGCGGTTCGGCGCTCCGATTTACCCGCAAAGCGCCGCTCGATCCCAGGGATCACCACAACAGACAACATTCAAAGGCCCATAAAGCCTCAGAGCTCGCTGACGTAAGTGCCTGTCCCTTTGAGGATGTTCTGCAGGGTCAGCTCGACCTCCGCCAGATCGCCTGCCGGCGTAGCATGCAGGATCTCCAGGTGATCATCCCCGCGCAGGGCATCGCTGTCCCCGGCGGCCACTTCGATCAGCAACCGGCCAGTGCCGAGCGTGACCTTCAGCCCGTCCAGGGTGGACGGCTCATCGTCAAGTGTCAGGTCCACCGTGTCTTCGTCCGGATAACGGGTCAGCAGGAACATCTGGCCGTTGTCGCTATGACAGCACAGGGTGGCCATGTCGTCCTCTTCGTCGTCGCAGGGCGTGGCGAAGAGCAGGGCGGTTTTAAGTTGCATGGGCGGCTCTTTTCAACAGGGATGAAATGGAATTCTGCCAGCCTTGCTGTGTTCTATAAACGCAATGTTGCCGGTCATTGACCGAATATGTCGCAGCGCCGCAAGCAGCCGTGACCTGCCAGTCGTTAAGCTGCCCAATCGATGGACACCCGTAAAGACACAGCCCAGGTTACGGCAGTCGTCTTTGCAGATGTCCATCCGTGGAATGGCTGAACACGAGCGTGCAACCCACGTTCAACGCCTGTCCTTCTGGTTTTACCGTCTTGCCGCCACGGGTTGGCTATCGTTGAACCGTAGAGGGCGGACGCGCGCGACGCTTCACTCATGACAAAAGCCCAAGCGGAGTACCACAGATGGCGTTCTTCACCGCAGCCAGCAAAGCCGACTTCCAGCATCAACTGAAAGCGGTCCTGGCGCAGCACATCAGCGAACAGTCACTGCCACAAGTGGCACTGTTCGCCGAACAGTTCTTCGGCATCATCTCTCTGGACGAACTCACCCAGCGCAGGCTTTCCGACCTGGCGGGCTGTACGCTCTCTGCCTGGCGCATCATCGAGCGCTTCGACCCCGAGCACCCCGAGGTGCGGGTCTACAACCCTGATTACGAGCGCCATGGCTGGCAGTCGACGCACACCGCGGTCGAGGTGCTGCACCATGACCTGCCGTTTCTGGTCGACTCGGTGCGCACCGAGCTGAACCGTCGCGGCTACAGCATTCATACCCTGCAGACCACCGTGCTGAGCGTGCGGCGTGGCGCCAATGGCGAACTGCTCGAAGTCCTGTCCAAGGGCAGCGTGGGCGAGGGTGTGCAGCACGAATCGCTGATGTACCTGGAGATCGATCGCTGCGCCAATGCCGCCGAGCTCAATGTGCTGGCCCGCGAGCTGGAACAGGTGCTGGCCGAGGTACGCGTTGCCGTCGACGACTTCGAGCCGATGAAGGACAAGCTGCGCGAGATCGTCGCCCTGGTCGAACAGAGCCCGTACGCGCCGGCGCAGAATGAAAAGGCCGAAGTCAAGGCCTTCCTCGAGTGGTTGCTGGGCAATCACTTCACCTTCCTGGGCTACGAGGAGTTCACCGTCTCGGCCGATGCCGAAGGGGGGCAGATCGTCTACGACCCGCAGTCGTTCCTGGGCCTGACCCGCCTGTTGCGCGCCGGCCTCAGCGCCGATGACCTGCGCATCGAGGACTACGCGGTCAACTACCTCAACGAGCCGCTGCTGCTGTCCTTTGCCAAGGCCGCGCAGCCGAGCCGCGTGCACCGTCCGGCGTATCCGGACTACGTGTCGATCCGCCAGCTCGATGCCGAGGGCAAGGTCATCAAGGAGTGCCGCTTCATGGGCCTGTACACCTCGTCGGTGTACGGCGAAAGCGTGCATGCCATTCCCTACATCCGGATCAAGGTCGCCGAAGTCGAGCGTCGCTCGCAGTTCGACCCCAAGGCCCACCTGGGCAAGGAGCTGGCCCAGGTACTTGAAGTGCTGCCGCGCGACGACCTGTTCCAGACCCCGATCGACGAACTCTTCAGCACCGTGATGTCGATCGTGCAGATCCAGGAGCGCAACAAGATCCGTGTGTTCCTGCGCAAGGACCCTTACGGGCGCTTCTGCTACTGCCTGGCCTACGTGCCGCGCGACATCTATTCCACCGAAGTGCGGCAGAAGATCCAGCAGGTGCTGATGGAGCGCCTGAAGGCCAGCGATTGCGAATTCTGGACCTTCTTCTCCGAGTCGGTGCTGGCGCGCGTGCAACTGATCCTGCGGGTCGATCCGAAGAACCGCATCGACATCGACCCGCAGCAGTTGGAAAACGAAGTCATCCAGGCCTGCCGGTCGTGGCAGGACGACTACGCCAGCCTGGTCGTAGAGGGCTTTGGCGAGGCGCAGGGCACCAACATCCTCGCCGACTTCCCCAAGGGCTTCCCCGCGGGCTACCGCGAGCGCTTCGCCGCCCACTCGGCGGTGGTCGACATGCAGCACGTGTTGGCGTTGTCCGAGCGCAAGCCGCTGGTGATGAGCTTCTACCAGCCGCTGACGCAGACCGGCAAACAGCTGCTGCACTGCAAGCTGTACCACGCCGATACGCCATTGGCACTGTCGGACGTCCTGCCGATCCTGGAAAACCTCGGCCTGCGCGTGCTCGGCGAGTTCCCCTACCGGCTACGCCACGCCAGTGGCCGCGAGTTCTGGATCCATGACTTCGCCTTCACCTACAGCGAAGGCCTGGACCTGGACATCCAGCAGCTCAACGACACCCTGCAGGATGCCTTCGTCCATATCGTCCAGGGCGATGCCGAGAACGACGCCTTCAACCGCCTGGTGCTCACCGCTGGCCTGCCCTGGCGCGACGTGGCGCTGCTGCGCGCCTACGCGCGCTACCTCAAGCAAATCCGCCTGGGCTTCGACCTGGGCTACATCGCCAGCACCCTGAACAACCACACCGACATCGCCCGCGAGCTGACCCGGTTGTTCAAGACCCGCTTCTACCTGGCGCGCAAGCTCACCAGCGACGATCTGGACGACAAGCAGCAACGCCTGGAACAGGCGATCCTCACCGCCCTGGACGACGTCCAGGTGCTCAACGAAGACCGCATCCTGCGCCGCTACCTGGACCTGATCAAGGCGACCCTGCGCACCAACTTCTACCAGGCCGACGGCAACGGTCAGAACAAGCCGTACTTCAGCTTCAAGTTCAATCCCAAGCTGATCCCCGAGCTGCCAAAGCCTGTGCCCAAGTTCGAGATCTTCGTCTATTCGCCACGGGTCGAGGGCGTGCACTTGCGCTTCGGCAACGTTGCCCGCGGCGGCCTGCGCTGGTCGGACCGCGAGGAAGATTTCCGTACCGAGGTGCTCGGCCTGGTCAAGGCCCAGCAAGTGAAGAACTCGGTGATCGTGCCGGTCGGCGCCAAAGGCGGCTTCCTGCCGCGACGCCTGCCGCTGGGCGGCAGCCGCGACGAGATCCAGGCCGAGGGCATCGCCTGCTACCGGATCTTCATCAGCGGCCTGCTCGATATCACCGACAACCTCAAGGACGGCGGCGTGGTGCCACCGGCCAACGTGGTGCGCCACGACGACGATGACCCCTACCTGGTGGTGGCGGCAGACAAGGGCACCGCGACCTTCTCCGACATTGCCAACGGCATCGCCATCGATTACGGCTTCTGGCTCGGCGACGCCTTCGCCTCGGGTGGTTCGGCTGGCTACGACCACAAGAAGATGGGCATCACTGCCCGCGGCGCCTGGGTCGGCGTGCAGCGCCACTTCCGCGAGCGTGGCATCAACGTGCAGGAAGATCCGATCACCGTCATCGGCATTGGCGACATGGCCGGCGACGTGTTCGGCAACGGCCTGCTCATGTCCGACAAGCTGCAGCTGGTCGCCGCGTTCAACCACCTGCACATCTTCATCGACCCGAACCCGGACCCGGCGAGCAGCTTCGCTGAGCGCCAGCGACTGTTCGACCTGCCACGCTCGGCCTGGAGCGACTACGACACCGCGCTCATGTCCGAGGGCGGCGGGATCTTCCCGCGTAGCCTCAAGAGCATCACCATCACCCCGCAGATGAAGGAACGCTTCGCCATCCAGGCCGACAAGCTGACCCCGACCGAGCTGCTGCATGCGCTGCTCCAGGCGCCGGTGGACCTGCTGTGGAACGGCGGCATTGGCACCTACGTCAAATCCAGCGAAGAGAGCCACGCCGATGTCGGTGACAAGGCCAACGATGCCCTGCGCGTCAACGGCAACGAGCTGCGTTGCAAGGTGGTAGGCGAGGGCGGCAACCTTGGGATGACCCAGCTGGGTCGGGTCGAGTTCGGCCTCAATGGCGGCGCCACCAACACCGACTTCATCGACAACGCCGGTGGCGTGGACTGCTCCGACCACGAGGTCAACATCAAGATCCTGCTCAACGAAGTGGTGCAGGCTGGCGACATGACCGAGAAGCAGCGCAACCAGCTGCTGGGCAGCATGACCGACGAGGTCGGCGCGCTGGTGCTGGGCAACAACTACAAGCAGACCCAGGCCCTGTCGCTGGCGGCGCGCCGGGCCCGCGAGCGCATTGCCGAGTACAAGCGCCTGATGGCCGACCTGGAAAGCCGTGGCAAGCTGGATCGTGCCATCGAGTTCCTGCCGTCCGAGGAGCAACTGGCCGAGCGCCTGGCTGCCAACCAGGGCCTGACCCGTGCCGAGCTGTCGGTGCTGATTTCCTACAGCAAGATCGACCTCAAGGAGCAGCTGCTCAAGTCCCAGGTGCCCGATGACGACTACCTGACCCGCGACATGGAGACCGCCTTCCCACCGTCGCTGGTCAGCAAGTTCGCCGAGGCCATGCGCCGTCACCGCCTCAAACGCGAGATCGTCAGCACCCAGATCGCCAACGATCTGGTCAATAACATGGGCATCACCTTCGTCCAGCGCCTGAAGGAATCGACCGGCATGAGCCCGGCCAACGTGGCCGGTGCCTACGTGATCGTGCGTGACATCTTCCATCTGCCGCACTGGTTCCGCCAGATCGAGGCCCTGGATTACCAGGTCAAGGCCGAGATCCAGCTGACCCTGATGGACGAACTGATGCGCCTGGGCCGTCGGGCCACCCGCTGGTTCCTGCGTAGCCGGCGCAACGAGCAGGACGCTGGCCGCGACGTCGCCCACTTCGGACCGAAGATCGCCCAGCTCGGGCTCAAGCTCGATGAATTGCTCGAAGGCGCGACTCGCGAGCGCTGGCAGGCGCGCTACCAAGGTTTCGTCGAGGCTGGCGTGCCGGAGTTGCTGGCGCGAATGGTGGCCGGCACCACGCACCTGTACACCTTGCTGCCCATCATCGAAGCCTCGGACGTCACCGGCAAGGACCCGGCTGAAGTGGCCAAGGCCTTCTTCGCGGTGGGCAGTTCCCTGGACCTTGCCTGGTACCTGCAGGAAATCAGCAACCTGCCGGTAGAGAACAACTGGCAGGCGCTGGCCCGCGAAGCCTTCCGCGACGACATCGACCTGCAGCAGCGCGCCATCACCATCTCCGTGCTGCAGATGGCCGACGCCCCGCAGGACATGGATGAGCGCGTGGCGCTGTGGCTGGAACAGCACCGCATCATGGTTGAGCGCTGGCGCGCCATGCTCGACGACCTGCGTAGCGCCACTGGCACTGACTACGCGATGTACGCCGTGGCCAACCGTGAGCTGGTCGACCTGGCGATGAGCGGGCAGGGGGTGGTGGTGCCTTCCTAAGCTTCAAGCTGCAAGCTGCAAGCGGATTGCGTCGTTCCTGCTTGCAGCTTCTGGCTTGAGATCTCACTGACTGGATAAATGCCTTTCCTACTACCGCAGCTCCGCCCTTGCTTGCAGCTTGCAGCTTAAAACTTGCGGCTGAAGCCTTGCGGCTTCCTATTTGAACCGCCGCTCCACACCCTTCTCGACCAGAATCTTCGCCGAAATTTCTTCCACCGAAAAATGCGTCGAGTTGATGTGGGGGATATTCTCCCGGCGGAACAGGCTCTCCACCTCGCGGACTTCGAACTCGCACTGGGCGAAGCTCGAATAACGGCTGTTGGGCTTGCGTTCGTGGCGGATCGCGGTGAGGCGGTCGGGGTCGATGGTCAGGCCGAACAGCTTGTGATGGTACTTCTTGAGTACCACCGGCAGCTGCAGGCGCTCCATGTCGTCCTCGGTCAGTGGGTAGTTGGCCGCGCGGATGCCGAACTGCATGGCCATGTACAGGCAGGTCGGGGTCTTGCCGCAGCGCGACACGCCAACCAGGATCAGGTCGGCCTTGTCATAGTAGTGGGTGCGGGCACCGTCGTCGTTGTCCAGGGCGAAGTTGACCGCTTCGATACGCTCCATGTAGTTGGAGTTGCCGCCGATCGAATGCGACTTGCCCACCGAATACGAGGAATGGGCGGTCAGCTCCTGTTCCAGTGGCGCCAGGAAGGTCGAGAAGATGTCGATCATGAAGCCGTTGGAGGTGGCCAGGACCTCGCGGATGTCCTGGTTGACGATGGTATCGAAGATGATCGGTCGCACCCCATCACGCTCGGCGGCCGCATTGATCTGCTGGACCATGGTGCGGGCTTTTTCGAGGGTATCGATGTAGGGACGGGTGAATTTATTGAACCCGATGCTATCGAACTGTGCCAGTAGGCTTTGCCCCAGCGTTTCGGCGGTGATGCCGGTGCCGTCGGAGATGAAAAAGGCGGATCGTTTCATTTGCACCTTGGGCCTTAAGCTGCTGACAATTCTTGGATATGATAGGTTCGGTTTGCCGAACGCGACTTGTCGGCATTCTCACTTATTTTCCAGGTTCAGGCCACCAGCGCCCGGCCCAGCCAGAACCGGCAGGCGGGTGCCATGAGCGTTTCCAACACAGTCAGTGGAGAGATCACCTTGGTAGAGTACGTAGTTTCCCTCGATAAGCTCGGCGTCCATGATGTGGAGCATGTGGGGGGCAAGAACGCATCCCTGGGCGAGATGATCAGTAATCTCGCGGGTGCCGGGGTATCGGTGCCGGGCGGCTTTGCCACTACGGCGCAGGCGTACCGCGACTTTCTCGATCAGAGTGGCCTGAACGAGCGCATCCATGCCGCACTCGATGCGCTGGATGTCGACGATGTCAACGCGCTGGCCAAGACCGGCGCGCAGATCCGCCAGTGGGTCATGGAGGCCCAGTTCCCGGCCCGTCTGGATGCCGAGATCCGCACGGCGTTCGCCGAAATGTCCAAGGACAACCCGAGCATGGCCGTCGCCGTGCGTTCCTCGGCCACCGCCGAAGACCTGCCCGACGCCTCCTTCGCCGGGCAGCAGGAAACCTTCCTCAACATCCGCGGCGTCGACAACGTGATCCGCGCGGCCAAGGAAGTCTTCGCCTCGCTGTTCAACGACCGGGCCATCGCCTACCGGGTGCACCAGGGCTTCGACCACAAGCTGGTGGCCCTTTCCGCGGGCGTGCAGCGCATGGTTCGTTCCGAAACCGGTACCGCCGGTGTGATGTTCACCCTGGATACCGAGTCGGGCTTCCGCGACGTGGTCTTCATCACCGGCGCGTACGGCCTGGGCGAAACCGTGGTTCAGGGCGCGGTCAACCCTGACGAATTCTACGTGCACAAGCACACCCTGCAGGCCGGGCGCCCGGCGATCCTGCGCCGCAACCTGGGCAGCAAGGCGATCAAGATGGTCTATGGCGATGAAGCCAAGGCCGGTCGCTCGGTCAAGACGGTCGATGTCGACCGCGCCGAACGCGCGCGTTTCTGCCTGAGCGATGCCGAGGTCAACGAGCTGGCCAAGCAGGCAATGATCATCGAGCAGCACTACCAGCGTCCGATGGACATCGAGTGGGCCAAGGACGGCGACGACGGCAAGCTGTACATCGTTCAGGCCCGTCCCGAAACGGTGAAGAGCCGCGCCAGCGCCAATGTCATGGAACGCTACCTGCTCAAGGAAAAGGGCACCGTGCTGGTCGAGGGCCGTGCCATCGGCCAGCGCATCGGCGCCGGCAAGGTCCGCGTGATCCAGGATGTGTCGGAAATGGACAAGGTCCAGCCCGGCGACGTGCTGGTCTCCGACATGACCGACCCAGATTGGGAACCGGTGATGAAGCGCGCCAGCGCCATCGTCACCAACCGCGGCGGGCGTACCTGCCACGCGGCGATCATCGCCCGTGAGCTGGGCATTCCGGCCGTGGTCGGTTGCGGCAACGCCACCCAGTTGCTCAAGGATGGCCAGGGCGTGACCGTGTCCTGCGCCGAGGGCGACACCGGCTTTATCTTCGAAGGCGAACTGGGCTTCGATGTGCGTCAGAACTCGGTCGATGCCATGCCCGACCTGCCGTTCAAGATCATGATGAACGTCGGCAACCCCGACCGCGCCTTCGATTTTGCCCAGCTGCCCAACGCCGGTGTCGGCCTGGCGCGCCTGGAGTTCATCATCAATCGCATGATCGGCGTGCACCCCAAGGCGCTGCTCAACTACGCCGGCCTGCCGCCGGAGCTCAAGGAGAGCGTTGACAAGCGCATCGCCGGCTACGACGATCCGGTCGGGTTCTATGTCGAGAAACTGGTCGAGGGCATCAGCACCTTGGCTGCGGCGTTCTACCCGAAAAAGGTCATCGTGCGCCTGTCGGACTTCAAGTCCAACGAGTACGCCAACCTGATCGGCGGCAAGCTGTACGAGCCGGAAGAAGAAAACCCGATGCTCGGCTTCCGCGGCGCCTCGCGTTACATCAGCGAATCCTTCCGTGACTGCTTCGAGCTGGAATGCCGTGCGCTCAAGCGTGTGCGCAACGAGATGGGCCTGACCAACGTCGAGATCATGGTGCCGTTCGTGCGCACCCTGGGTGAAGCCAGCCAGGTGATCGACCTGCTTGCCGAGAACGGCCTGGCCCGTGGCGATAATGGCCTGCGCGTGATCATGATGTGCGAGCTGCCGTCCAACGCCATCCTGGCCGAAGAGTTCCTTGAGTACTTCGACGGCTTCTCCATCGGCTCCAACGACCTGACTCAGCTGACCCTGGGCCTGGACCGCGACTCGGGCATCATTGCCCATCTGTTCGATGAGCGTAACCCGGCGGTGAAAAAGCTGCTGTCCAACGCCATCCAGGCCTGCAACAAGGCCGGCAAGTACATCGGCATCTGTGGCCAGGGCCCGTCCGATCACCCGGACCTGGCCAGGTGGCTGATGGAGCAGGGCATCGAGAGCGTCTCGCTCAACCCTGACTCCGTGCTCGAGACCTGGTTCTTCCTGGCCGAAGGGCAGGCCGCCGAGTAAGGCGATGCATGCAAGGGCGTGCCCGCAGGCTGCCCTTGCCTGGTTATTCCAGGGCGAGTTCCAGCAATGGTTCCCGCCCTTTTTTGTGCACACAGGCATCGGATCCTCCATGCAAAGCAGCAGTACCCTATTTCCCGTGGCCCTGCTCAGTGCTGAGCGCCGCGGCGACCTCAGCGAAGATGTCTATCGAATCAAAGCCGGCAACAGTCCGGACCCCAGCGTGGAGCTGGCCGTCACTCGCCTGGGCCTGGCCGACGGTGCCAGGGTGCAGGGCGTGCCGGTGATCCTCCTGCATGGCAGCTTCTCCAACCGACGCTTCTGGTATTCGCCCAAGGGCATTGGCCTGGGCGCCTACCTGGTGCGTGCCGGTTTCGATGTATGGATTCCGGAAATGCGCGGCCATGGCTTGTCGCCGCGCAACCGCAACTGGCGGCACAACCGCGTGGCCGACTACGCCCGCTTTGACCTGCCGAGCATTGGCGCCTTCGTCCGCGAGCAGACTGGGCAAATTCCCCATTGGGTCGGCCACTCCCTGGGCGGCACCACCCTTGCAGCGGCATTGGGCGGGCATTACCTGGGAACAGAGCTGGTTGCCAGCGCAGCGTTTTTCGGCACCCAGGTCAGCCGCGTCTACTGGCCGCTGAAAGTGCCACCGCTGGCCTGGGGCGGGCGCCTGTTGCTCAAGCGCTTCCCCCATCTGTCCGGCCCTCGACTAAAGCGCGGGCCCGAGGACGAACCGATCGGGCTGGCGCTGGAGAGCCTGCGCTGGCATGGCCTGTTCGGCCGCTTCGGCGACCGGGATCGTGACTGGTGGGCGGGCCTTGCCGAGGTCGACGTGCCGGTGCTGGCGGTCGCAGGCGCGGGCGATCACCAGGACCCGGTATGGGCCTGCCGCAAATTGTTCGAGCAGTTCGGCGGCGAGCGCAAGCGCTTCCAGCGCCTGGGGCGCGAGGAAGGGTTCGATGCCTTCGGGCATGTCGACATGCTGGTCAGCAAGGCGGCCCAGGCCCAGGTCTGGCCGCTGGTGGAACGCTGGCTTCGCGACCCTTCCCCGTGTAGCCTTGGGGCGGCGCCCTGAGCCTCGCGCCAGGGCCTCGCCAGTGCCTGCAACCGCAAGATCCGACCTTCGTTGTGACTGACAGGAGTGTGCCATGCATTACCTTACGCCCGACTTGTGCGATGCCTACCCGGACCTGGTCCAGGTGTTGGAACCGATGTTCAGCAATTTCGGCGGCCGCGATTCCTTCGGTGGCCAGATCGTCACCATCAAATGCTTCGAGGACAACTCAGTGGTCAAGGAGCAGGCCGAGCTCGACGGCAAGGGCAAGGTCCTGGTGGTCGATGGCGGTGGCTCCCTGCGCCGGGCGCTACTGGGTGACATGGTCGCCGAAAAGGCCGCGAAGAACGGCTGGGAGGGGCTGGTCATCTATGGCTGTGTGCGCGATGTCGACATGCTCGCGCAGACCGACGTGGGTGTTCAGGCCCTGGCCAGTCACCCGTTGAAAACCGAAAAGCGCGGCATTGGCGATCTGAACGTGGTGGTCACTTTCGCCGGCGTGACCTTCCGCCCTGGCGAGTACCTCTACGCCGACAATAATGGCGTGATCGTCTCGCCAAGCCCGCTGAAGATGCCGGAGTAACGCGCAACCGCGCTGATGGAGCAGGAATGTTCGAGGAAGACAACGCGCAGTGGGGGCTTGTCCATGCCCTGGTGCTCGATGGCAAAGGCGGCGCGCGCGCGATAGCCAGGACCGAGCTGGACGGGCTGCGGCTGCAGCCGCAGCAAAGTCTCTGGCTGCATTGGGACCGCAGCCATCCGCAGACCCATAGCTGGTTGCTGCGCGACAGCGGTTTGAGTGAGTTCGCCTGCGAGCTGTTGCTCGAAGAGAACACCCGGCCGCGGCTGCTGCCCCTGGCCCAGGAACAGATGCTGCTGTTTCTGCGAGGCGTCAACCTCAATCCGGGCGCCGAGCCCGAAGACATGGTCTCGGTGCGGATCTTCGCCGAGGCCCAGCGGGTGATCTCGCTGCGCCTGCGGCCCTTGCGCGCCAGCGACGAGATCCTGCAACAACTGGCCGAAGGCCGAGGGCCGAGAACGGCGTGCGAGCTGCTGCTGGTGATGGGCGAGCTGCTGACCGAAAAGGTACAGGGCCTGGT
>JAEWGL010000144.1 GCA_023388335.1 Pseudomonadota bacterium
CGGCCAACTGTGGGCATTCAATCTGGATGATGTTGCAGCCAAGGCAAAGGATCTGGCCGGCCAGAAATACGAAGCGCCGAAGAGCAATCTGCCGGCGGTGTTCCGCGACATGAAGTTCGCCGACTACCAGAAGATCCGCTTCCTGCAGGAAAAGGCCGAGTGGGCTGACGAAAAGACCCCCTTCAAGCTGTCGTTCTACCATCAAGGCATGCACTTCGACACGCCGGTGAAAATCAACGAAGTCACCGCGACCACGGTCGATGAAATCAAGTACGACCCGAGCCGTTTCGACTTCGGTGACGTGCCGCACGACGCCAAGAGCACCGAAAACCTGGGCTATGCCGGTTTCCGCGTGCTCTACCCGATCAACAAGGCCGACAAGCAGGACGAGATCATGACCCTGCTTGGCGCCAGCTATTTCCGCGTGGTCGGCAAGGGCCACGTCTATGGCCTGTCGGCCCGTGGCCTGGCCATCGACACCGCGCTGCCGTCCGGCGAGGAGTTCCCGCGCTTCACCGAGTTCTGGGTCGAGCGTCCCAAGCCTGCCGACAAGCACCTGGTGATCTACGCCCTGCTCGACTCGCCGCGCTCGACCGGCGCCTACAAGCTGACCCTGCGTCCGGGCAGCGATACCATCGTCGACGTCAAGTCGCGGGTGTACCTGCGTGACAACGTCAGCCGCCTGGGCGTCGCACCCTTGACCAGCATGTTCCTGTTTGGCGGCAACCAGCCGTCCAAGGTGCTGAACTACCGTCCGGCCCTGCACGACTCCGAAGGCCTGTCGATCCATGCCGGCAATGGCGAATGGCTGTGGCGTCCGCTGAACAACCCGCGGCACCTGGCCGTGAGCAACTTCAGCGTGGAAAACCCGCGTGGTTTCGGCCTGCTCCAGCGCCAGCGCGAGTTCAGCCACTACCAAGACCTGGATGACAACTACCAGAAGCGTCCGAGCGCCTGGATCGAGCCGCGTGGCGACTGGGGCAAGGGCACCGTCGACCTGGTCGAGATCCCCACCGCCGACGAGACCAACGACAACATCGTGGCCTTCTGGAGCCCGGAGAAGCTGCCTGAGCCGGGCCAGCCGTTCGATTACGACTACCGCCTGCACTGGACCATCGACGAGTCCCAGTTCCACGCCCCGGACCTGGGCTGGGTCAAGCAGACCCTGCGCTCGACCGGTGACGTCAAGCAGTCCAACCTGATCCGCCAGCCAGACGGCAGCGTCGCCTTCCTGGTCGACTTCGAAGGCCCGGTGCTGGCCAAGCTGCCTGAAGACACCGCGCTGCGCAGCCAGGTCAGCATCGGCGACAACGCCGAACTGGTCGAAAACAACCTGCGCTACAACCCTGAGACCAAGGGCTGGCGCCTGACCCTGCGGATGAAGATCAAGGACCCTGCCAAGTCGGTCGAGATGCGCGCGGCGCTGCTGCGCGACGTTCCGGTCGAGCCAGCCAAGGACACCCAGCAGGACAAGGCAGCGGCCAAGCACGTCAAGGCCGAGAAGACCGCCAAGGGACAAGCGCCAGCCGAGCAACCTGCCGCCGACGCGGCCACCACCAACGGGGCCCCGGCCACCACCGAACAGGTGTTGACCGAAACCTGGAGCTATCAGTTGCCAGCCGATGAGTAACTCAAGCCCACGGCCAGAATCGCTTGGCGAGTATCTGGCCCACCTCCCACTGAGCGATGAGCAGCGCGCCGAACTCGCCAGCTGCTCCTCGTTCAGCGAGTTGCACCAACGCCTTTCGGCGCAGCCCGCGGCTGCCCCAGGAGAAGCCGTGCAGGCTTCGGTCGGCAGCCGTCTGACCCTGGGCAGCGCCGCCGAGCTCGAAGAGGCCGAGATGCTTGGCGTCGATGCCAACGGTCGCCTGCGCCTGAAGATCGCCCCGCCGATCCAGCGCACCCGGGTGATCCCGGAGCCGTGGCGTACCAATATCCTGATCCGTGCGTGGCGCCGCCTGACCGGACGCAGCAACGCCGCGCAGCCGCCCAAGCGCGAGCTGCCAGCGGCGCGCTGGCGCTGGGTAGGCTCCCTGCGTCGCTACATCCTGCTGACGCTGATGCTCGGCCAGACCTTGGTTGCTGGCTGGTACATGAAAGGCATCCTGCCGTACCAGGGCTGGTCGTTCGTCGACCTCGACGAGATCACCCGTCAGCCGCTGATCGATACCGTCATCCAGGTCTGGCCGTATGCCTTGCAGACCAGCATCCTGATCCTCTTCGGCATCCTCTTCTGCTGGGTGTCGGCCGGGTTCTGGACCGCCTTGATGGGCTTCCTCGAGCTGCTCACGGGGCGCGACAAATACCGCATTTCCGGCAGCAGCGCCGGCAATGAGCCGATCGAGGCGGGCGCGCGTACCGCGATCGTCATGCCGATCTGCAACGAGGACGTGCCTCGCGTCTTTGCCGGCCTGCGCGCGACCTTCGAGTCGGTGGCCGCCACCGGTGACCTGGACCGCTTCGATTTCTTCGTGCTCAGCGATACCAACGACACCGACATCGCCGTGGCCGAGCAACAGGCCTGGCTTGAGGTCTGCCGCGAGGCCAAGGGCTTCGGGCGCATCTTCTATCGACGCCGGCGCCGCCGGGTCAAGCGCAAGAGCGGCAACCTCGACGACTTCTGCCGCCGCTGGGGTGGCGAGTACCGCTACATGGTGGTGCTCGATGCCGACAGCGTGATGAGCGGCGAGTGCCTGACCAGTCTGGTGCGCCTGATGGAGGCCAACCCGGACGCCGGTATCGTCCAGACCGCACCCAGGGCCTCGGGCATGGACACCCTGTACGCGCGCATGCAGCAGTTCGCGACCCGCGTCTACGGCCCCCTGTTCACCGCCGGCCTGCACTTCTGGCAGCTGGGCGAATCGCACTACTGGGGCCACAACGCGATCATTCGCATGAAACCCTTCATCGAGCACTGCGCCCTGGCGCCGTTGCCTGGCAAGGGTGCGTTCGCTGGCGCGATCCTCTCCCACGACTTCGTCGAAGCCGCGCTGATGCGCCGTGCCGGCTGGGGCGTGTGGATCGCCTACGACCTGCCAGGCAGCTATGAAGAGCTGCCGCCGAACCTGCTCGACGAGCTCAAGCGCGACCGGCGCTGGTGCCACGGCAACCTGATGAACTTCCGCCTGTTCCTGGTCAAGGGCATGCACCCGGTGCACCGGGCGGTGTTTCTCACCGGGGTGATGTCCTACCTGTCGGCGCCCTTGTGGTTCTTCTTCCTGGTGCTGTCGACCGCGCTCTTGGCGACCAACACGCTGATGGAGCCGCAGTACTTCCTTGAACCTTTCCAGCTCTACCCATTGTGGCCGCAGTGGCACCCGGAGAAGGCCATCGCGCTGTTCTCCACCACGATCGTGCTGCTGTTCCTGCCCAAGCTGCTCAGCATCATCCTGATCTGGGCCAAGGGCGCCAAGGAGTTCGGTGGACGGATCAAGGTGACGTTGTCGATGCTGATGGAGATGCTCTTCTCCATGTTGCTCGCACCCGTGCGCATGATCTTCCACACCCGCTTCGTGCTGGCGGCCTTCCTCGGCTGGGCGGCGACCTGGAACTCGCCGCAGCGTGACGACGACTCCACCCCATGGAGCGAAGCGGTGCGTCGCCATGGACCGCAGACCCTGCTGGGCATCGCCTGGGCGCTGCTGGTGGCCTGGCTGAACCCGAGCTTTCTCTGGTGGCTGGTGCCGATCGTGGGCTCGCTGATCCTGTCGATCCCGGTGTCGGTGATCTCCAGCCGGGTCAAGCTGGGCTTGCGCGCCAAGGATGAGAAGCTGTTCCTCATCCCCGAGGAATACGCCACCCCGCACGAGCTGTTGGCGACTGACCAGTACACCCATGAAAACCGCTGGCATGCGCTCAACGACGGCTTTGTCCGGGCGGTGGTCGATCCGCGCCAGAACGCCCTGGCCTGTGCCATGGGCACGGCCCGGCATGGTCTGGCCGAGCCGATCGAAGTGGTGCGCGCCGAACAGGTCGCCAAGGCGTTGGAAGCCGGCCCCAAGGGCTTGGATGGCAATACCCGCCTGGCCCTGTTGAGCGATCCGGTCGCCCTGTCGCGCCTGCATGAGCGGGTCTGGGCCGAGCACAAGACCCAATGGCTGGACGTCTGGCGCAGCTCGATCGCCAACGACCCGCACTCGCCCTTGCTGCCGCTGCACCCGGAGGGTCAGGCCCAGCCTTCGCTGGTCGGCGCCTGAACCCCATACGCTGTGGGAGCGGGCCTGCCCGCTTCCGCAGGCACGCTGCCTGCCGGGTGAGCGAGGCGCACAACAAACTCCCCCAGCCTCTAGGTCCCGACGCGCGCATGCGTTAGCATCCCTCCCGATATTCGAGCACCGGCCGTACGGCCGGTCGCTGCCAACAATAAAGTTCGTACTCTTTCTTCCTAGGGGACCTGGTGATGATGAAGAAATACCTGTCGCGACTGCTGGTCGGTGTCACTGCGCTGGTCGCGGTCACTGCTGCCCAGGCGGGCGCCATCGAAGACGCGGTCAAGCGCGGCACCCTGCGGGTGGGCATGGACCCGACCTACATGCCGTTCGAGATGACCAACAAGCGCGGCGAGATCATCGGCTTCGAAGTGGACATTCTCAAGGCCATGGCCAAGTCCATGGGTGTGAAGCTGGAGACCGTCTCCACCGCCTATGACGGCATCATCCCGGCGCTGCTCACCGACAAGTTCGACATCATCGGCAGCGGCATGACCCTGACCCAGGAGCGCAACCTGCGCCTGAACTTCAGCGAACCCTTCATCGTGGTCGGCCAGACCCTGCTGATCCGCAAGGAGCTGGCGGACAAGGTCAAGTCGTACAAGGACCTGAACACCGCCGATTACCGCATTACCTCCAAGCTGGGCACCACCGGCGAGATGGTCGCCAAGAAGCTGATCAGCAAGGCCAAGTACCATGGCTATGACAACGAGCAGGAAGCGGTGATGGACGTGGTCAACGGCAAGGCCGACGCCTTCGTCTACGACGCGCCCTACAACGTGGTGGCGGTGAACAAGGCCGGTGCCGGCAAGCTGCTGTTCCTCGACGAGCCGTTCACCTACGAGCCGCTGGCCTTCGGCCTGAAGAAGGGCGACTACGACAGCATCAACTTCATCAACAACTTCCTGCACCAGATCAAGCACGACGGTACCTACGATCGAATTCACGACAAGTGGTTCAAGAACACCGACTGGCTGAAGGAAATGGAATAAGGCACAGCTGCAAGCCGCAAGTGACAAGCTGCAAGTAGAAGCGCAACGGTGTACGTCCCGCCTTTACTTTCAGCTTGTAGCTTGCGGCTTGCCGCTTCAAGCAACTACGGAACTACCCGACGTGATCAAACACAAGAAAGCCCAGTGGCCCTGGCACGGGCTGACCGCCCTGGTGCTGGTGGGCCTGGCAATCAGCCTGTACTTCGCCACTTCGATGATTTCCTACGAATGGCGCTGGAACCGGGTACCGCAGTATTTCGCCTACCAGGCCGAGGACGCCCAGCGCGCCGCCGGCTACGGCACCGTGCAGGGCATCGTCAGCCAGGGCGACATGGCCCGCGTCACCCTGCGTGACGAGGATGGCGGCGAGCAGGTCCTGGACGTCGAGCAGGCCAGCCTGCAAGTCAGCAAGGGCGACGACGTCGCCGAGGGCGACATGGTCGGCCTGACCCGCCACTGGGCCGCGGGACCACTGGCCTGGGGGCTCTGGACCACCCTGTGGATCTCGGTGGTGTCCGGTGCCTTCGGCTTGCTGATCGGCCTGTTCGCCGGCCTGTGCCGGCTGTCGAGCAACCCGACCCTGCGTGACCTGTCGACGGTCTATGTCGAACTGGTGCGCGGCACACCGCTGTTGGTGCAGATCTTCATCTTCTACTTCTTCATCGGCACCGTGCTCAACCTGTCCCGCGAGTTCGCCGGGGTGGCGGCGCTGGCGCTGTTCACCGGTGCGTACGTGGCCGAGATCGTGCGCGCAGGCGTGCAGTCGATCGCCAAGGGGCAGGGCGAGGCGGCCCGCTCGCTGGGGCTCAATACCAGCCAGTCGATGCGTCACGTGATCCTGCCACAGGCGTTCAAGCGCGTGCTGCCGCCGCTGGCCGGACAGTTCATCAGCCTGGTCAAGGACACCTCGCTGGTGTCGGTGATCGCCATTACCGAGCTGACCAAGAGCGGCCGCGAGGCTATCACCACCTCGTTCTCGACCTTCGAGATCTGGTTCTGCGTGGCAGGGCTCTACCTGCTGATCAACCTGCCGCTGTCGCATTTCGCCAGCCGGCTCGAGCGGAGGCTTGCGCAAAGTGATTGAAGTCCGTGACCTGCTGAAAGTCTTCGACACCCGCGGCCAGGTCGTGCGCGCGGTCGATACCGTCACCACGCGCGTGGCCAAGGGCGAAGTGGTGGTGGTCCTGGGCCCGTCCGGTTCGGGCAAGTCGACCTTCCTGCGCTGCCTCAACGGCCTTGAGGATTTCGACCAGGGCCATGTCGCCATCGACGGCCTGCAACTGGACGATCCGAAGACCGACATCAACGCCTACCGCCGTGAAGTCGGCATGGTGTTCCAGCATTTCAACCTGTTCCCGCACATGACCGTGCTGGAGAACCTGTGCCTGGCGCAGAAGGTGGTGCGCAAGCGCGGCAAGGCCGAGCGCGAGGCCAAGGCCCGTGCGCTGCTGCTCAAGGTCGGCATCAGCGAGAAGGCCAACGAGTTCCCCTCGCGTCTTTCCGGCGGGCAGCAGCAGCGCGTGGCCATCGCCCGCGCCCTGGCGATGGACCCGAAGGTCATGCTGTTCGACGAACCGACCTCGGCGCTCGACCCGGAGATGGTCGGTGAAGTGCTGGATGTCATGAAGACCCTGGCCCAGGAAGGCATGACCATGGTCTGCGTCACCCACGAAATGGGCTTTGCCCGGGAAGTGGCGGACCGTGTGCTGTTCTTCGATCATGGCAAGCTGCTCGAAGACTCGCCACCGAAGGCGTTCTTCAACGCCCCCAGGGATCCGCGCGCCCAGGCATTCCTGCGCCAAGTTTTGTAGGGGCTGAGCCTTATAGCTGGAACCGCCCCACCAACCCCTGCAAGTGCGTCCCCAGCCTTGCCAGCTCGACGCTCGACGCCGCGGTTTCTTCACTGGCGGCAGAGGTCTGGTCGGAGATATCGCGCACGTTCATCACGCTGCGGTTGATCTCTTCGGCCACGGCGCTCTGCTGCTCGGCCGCGGTGGCGATCTGCTGGTTCATCGCCTGGATCGAGGACACCGTGCGGGTGATGGTGTCCAGCGAGCTGCCGGCCCGGCGAGTAAGCTCCACGCTGCTGTCGGTCAGGGTGCGGCTGCTGTCCATGACACTGGCGGCCTGTTGGGTGCCATGCTGCAGGCCGGCAATCAGCTCTTCGATCTCTTCGGTGGATTTTTGCGTGCGCAGGGCCAGGCTGCGCACCTCATCGGCGACCACGGCAAAGCCTCGGCCCGCCTCGCCCGCGCGGGCAGCCTCGATGGCGGCATTGAGCGCCAGCAGGTTGGTCTGCTGGGCGACCGACTTGATCACGTCGAGCACGCTGCCGATCTTGTCGCTCTCGGACTTGAGCTGGTTCATGGCCTCGGTGGAGTGCTCCACTTCGGTCGCCAGGCGCTCGATCTGGGCGATGGCCTCGCCGACCACGCGGTCGCCTTCGCGGGCCTGCTGATCGGCCATCAGCGCCGCTTCCGAGGCTTGCTCGGCATTGCGCGCGACCTCCTGCACGGTGGCGGCCATTTCATTCATGGCGGTAGCGACCTGGTCGGTCTCGACCTTCTGGTTGTTGACTCCGGCGCTGGTCTGCTCGGTGACCGCCGAGAGTTCCTCGGCGGCGCTGGCGATCTGGGTGACGCCATCGCCGATGCCGCCGATCAGCTCACGCAGGTTGCCGGTCATGCGCTGCATGCTCGCTTGCAACTGGCCCAGCTCGTCACGGCGCTCAACCTGCAGGACCTGCCGCAGGTCACCGTTGGCCACGCGCTCGGCGGCAATAAGGGTCTGGCGCAGGGGCGCGACGATCTGCCGGGTGATGGCCCAGGCGGCGAGGATACCGAAGAACAGGGCCAGTACAGCTGCGCCGGCCAACATCGATTTGGCGTGCTGGGCATCGGCGTCGCGCACCTGGGTCTGCGAGAGGGTCAGGGCCTGGCTGTTGTCGATAAGCACCTGGCCTTGCTCAATCATGCGCTGCAAGGCTTCGTCCGTGGCGGCGTGGGCCGAGCCAAAGCGAGTTACGGTATCACGGTAGGCCGCCAGGGCACGCCCAGCGGCGTCGAGTGCGGTGGCGTACTCGGGGGGCAATTGGCTCGGCAGTGAGGTGAGGAGCGCGGCCGCCTGGCCGATGGCGTCGAGGGCCGTCTGCAGGTTCTCGGCAGTGCTGCTGTAGGTATAGCCACGCACCTCGAAGCGCGCCTGCTGTAACAGCGTGCTGGCCCGTACGGTGGTGGCGAACTGCGCCAGGTCGGTGGCTTGCAGCAAGCGTTGCTCGACCTGGCCGATCAGTTCGGCCGCCTGGTCGGCACTAGTGGCCAGCACGGCATGGCTGGCTTCGCGCTGCTGTGCGGCCTGCTTGAGCGCATCCAGTGCCTGACGGTATTCGTGCACGGCGTCTGCCTGATGTTGCAGGCGCTGCCTGTCGGTCGGTTGTTCGATCTGCTGCAGCACGCTTTGCAAGTGCCGGTCGAGGCCATCCAGGATTTTTTCCATCGCCGCCACGCTGGCGGCGTCGCGGGTGTGCTCGTATTGCTGGCGGGCGATGCGCAGGTCCTGGGTGCCCTGGTGGACCACCGAGATATCGCCCAGCTTGTCACCGCGGCTGATGACCCCGTTCAGGCCGGTCCAGCCGGTAAAGGTGATGGCGAGGGTCAGCAGCAGAACCAGGCCGAAACCGAAGCCGAGTTTGCGATTGACGCTCATGTTTCCCAAAAACTGATTGAACCAACGGTACATGGTGAAGTGCTCCCTGGCGCACGGCATGGCTGGATGGCGTATGACCAGGGTATCGGCGGGGGTTGGTGGAACTTGATGCAGGGTCGGCTTGAAAGGAACGTCAGAACAGTCGCGACAGGAGCGCGGTAACAGCGGTTTCGACGCGAAGAATGCGCTCGCCGAGCTGCACCGGCGCCAGGCCCGCCTTGCCCAACAGGTCGACTTCATAGGGGATCCAGCCGCCTTCAGGGCCGATCGCCAGGGTTACCGGCCCTTGCACCGCGCGGGGGCAGGACGGGTAGAGACCTGGATGGCCGACCAGGCCCAGGGTACCGTCGGCGATGGCCGGCAGGCGATCCTCGACGAACGGTTTGAAGCGCTTCTCGATGAGCACCTCGGGCAAGACCGTGTCGCGGCCCTGTTCGAGGCCGAGCACCAGTTGCTCACGGATGGCTTCGGGTGCCAGGAAGGGCGTCTGCCAGAAGCTCTTCTCGACCCGGTAGCTGTTGACGAGTACTAGCCGCGGCACGCCCAGGGTGGCAACGGTCTGGAACACTCGGCGTAGCATCTTTGGCCGTGGCAAGGCCAGCACCAGGGTCAGGGGTAGCTTGGCCGGCGGGGGCTGGTCGAACGTCACGTGCAGCTCGGCCTCATGGCCTTCCAGGCGCAGCACGCAGGCCTTGCCCATCAATCCGCCAAGGCGTCCCACGCGCAGGCTGTCACCCACTTCGACGCGGTGGATCT
>JAEWGL010000153.1 GCA_023388335.1 Pseudomonadota bacterium
CATTTCCTGGCGTGCCTGATGGATATGGCCTTCGGCGACGCGACCGTCCTGTTTGGCCAGGCGGCCAAGCAGGACGAACAGCACCTCGTCATCGCGCAGCGCCGGACGCCCACCGAGCCGCTCGCGCGCGTCCTCCCAGCCCTGCAACTGCAACCGGCGGTCCACCGCCTGACCGAGCAGCGCGCCAAGCAATGCTCCGGGGATGCTGGCCACCGCGAAACCGGCGCCGGCACCTATCACTGTGCTTGGCCACCACATGTCAGGCGTGCCCGGCGAGCAGGCGCTCGACTTCGGCCAGCCGCTCCAGCGTGCCGACATCGACCCAGAGCCCGGCGTAGCGCTCACCCGTCACCTGGCCGCTGGCCATGGCCTGGCGCAGCAGCGGCGCCAACTTGAAAGCGCCGGCCTGGCAATCGGCGAACAGCCGTGGGTGGAGGATCGAAAGCCCGCTGAAGGTCAGGGTCCGGGCACTGCCATCGGCGTCCAGCACTCGCCCCTCGCTCAGGCAAAAATCCCCCTTGCCGTGATGCCCTGGATTATCCACCAGCACCAGGTGCGCCAGACCTGCCAACGGCGTGGGCAGACGGGCGAAGTCGTAATCGGTCCAGACATCGCCGTTGACCAGTACGAACGGCTCGGCTCCCAGCAGCGGCAGCGCCTTGAAGATACCGCCGCCGGTTTCCAGCGGCTCGCCCTCGGCCGAATAACGGATGCTCAATCCCCAGCGACTGCCATCTCCCAGGTGATCCTCGATCTGCTGGCCCAGCCAGGCATGGTTGATCACCACCTCGGTGATTTCCGCTCGGGCCAACGCCCGCAGGTGGTGTTCGATCAACGGCACACCCGCCACCGGCACCAGGGGCTTGGGGGTGTGCAGCGTCAGTGGCCGCATGCGTTCGCCCTTGCCGGCGGCGAGGATCATCGCCTTCATGGGCGCGCCCCGGCAGCGGTCTGCAGCTCGGCGATCAACTGGCCCAGTTCCGCCAGTTCCGGGCGGCGCCCGATCACTTCATCTATATACGCCATGAAGCGGGGTACATCGGCCAGGTAACGCGGCTTGCCATCGCGGTGGCAGATGCGCGCGAAAATACCGATCACCTTGAGGTGGCGCTGCACGCCCATCAGGTCGCTGGCGCGGTGGAACGCCGCGAACTCGGCCTGAATCGGGATGCCGGCGGCCTGCGCCTGCTGCCAGTAGTCGCGCAGCCAGCCTTCGACACGCGGCTGCGGCCAACTGAGGAAGGCATCCTTGAACAGGCAGGTGATGTCATAGGTAACCGGGCCGTAGACCGCGTCCTGGAAATCCAGCACGCCCGGATTGGGGGCGCTGCGCATCAGGTTGCGCGGCATGAAGTCACGGTGCACCAGTACCTTGGGCTGGGCCAGGGCACTGTCGATCAGCAGGCTACTGATGCGTTGCCAGGTGGCGAGCTGGGTCTGACTGAACGCCAGGCCGAGCTCGCGACCGACATACCATTCGGGAAACAGCTCGAGCTCGCGGCGCAGCAAGGCTAGGTCGTAGCTGGGCAACGGCGCGTCCATCGGCAGTTGCTGGAAGGCGAGCAAGGCCTGCATTGCGTCGGCGAACAGGGCGTCGGCGTTGTCGGCGTCTATGATATCCAGGTAGGTCTGGTGACCCAGGTCACCCAGCAGCAGGAAGCCGCGCTCAAGGTCTTCGGCGTGGATGGTCGGCACGTGCACCCTGGCGCTGGCCAGCAGGTGATCGATGGCAACGAAGGGGCCGCAGTTCTCCTGTGGCGGCGGTGCATCCATGACCACGAAACTGCGATCGCCGGCCTGCCAGCGGAAATAGCGGCGGAAACTGGCGTCGCTACTGGCGGCGGTCAAGGTGCCTTCGGGCACGGGGCCCCAGCCGTGTTTGAGGTAGAGCGGTTGCAGCTGTTCGGCGAGCCAGACAGTCAGTTGTTGCAGGCGTGGATCGTGATCGGGCATTACAAGGGTCTCCGACGGCCCTAGCCGTCAAGCGGGTCATGCTTTATTATCCAGCATCTTTTTCAGACCATCGAGAGGCGTGCGGCCCCACACGCGGGCAGATGGCACGCAGGAAGCCCGGACTAATAAGATGGCATTGAAATCCCCCGCGTTTCGTAGAAAGTTTCCGTTGCTGGTGACCGGCAGTCTGCTGGCCCTGCAACCTCTGGCCACGTCATACGTGGTGGCAGCCGAGCAGTTTGACTGCCAAGTGTCCGCCTCCGGTGGTTGGGACTGCAAGCCCCAGACCTCTGTCAGCACCCTGCCACCGCGCCCGGTGCATGAGGGTGCAGCCGTCAGTTCTAGCGGCCAGGCCGTCTCCGACGAGGGCCAGGTCGCCGAAGTCGATGGCGAGCCCAAGCCGGTGCTGGTCACCGAGAGCAAGGGCCGCGGCCTGAAGTCGCGCAGCGCCGACTACAGCCACCTTGACTGGGTGCCCCGCGAGCAACTGACCCCCGCCCAGCTGGCCGAGACCGGCCCGTATTGCGCTGGCGCCTATATCGAGCCAACCCGCCCGGGCATGAGCGACACCACGCCCAAGGACGAGTCGCCGACCTACCTCAACGCCAAGGTCTCGAAGTACCAGCAGGAGCAGCAGATCGCTACCCTCGCCGGTGACGTGGTCATGCGCCAGGGCAGCATGCAGGCCGAGGCCGAAGAGGCCAACCTGTACCAGGCCGAGAACCGCGGCGAGCTCAAGGGCAATGTGAAGATCCGCGACAACGGCTCGCTGGTGGTGGGCGATAGCGCCCAGATCCAGCTCGACACGGGCGAGGCCCAGGTCGACAACGCCGAATACGTGATGCACAAGTCGCGTATCCGCGGTAACGCGCTGTACGCCAAGCGCGCGGAAAACGCGGTCATTCGCCTCAAGGACGGTACCTACACCACCTGTGAGCCGAACAGCAACGCCTGGCAGCTCAAGGGCAACAACATCACGCTGAACCCGGCCACCGGTTTCGGCACGGCGACCAACGTCACCCTGCGGGTCAAGGATTTCCCGGTGTTCTACACACCGTACATCTACTTCCCGATCGACGACCGTCGCCAATCCGGCTTCCTTCCGCCCTCCTTCAGTACCAGCAGCGACACCGGTTTCATGCTGGTCACGCCGTACTACTTCAACCTGGCACCGAACTACGACGCCACGTTGTATCCACGCTACATGACCAAGCGTGGCCTGTTGATGGAAGGCGAGTTCCGTTACCTGACCCGCTCCAGCGAAGGCCAGTTAGGCGGCGCGTACCTGAACGACAAGAACGACGACCGCAAGGATCAGACGGACTACAAAGATCAGCGCTGGATGATCAACTGGCAGCACAAGGGCGGCTTGGACGAGCGCCTGATGACCGAAGTCGACTACACCGACATCAGCGATCCGTTCTACTTCCAGGACCTGGAGTCGGACCAGATCGGCGTCGAAAGCCGCGACTTCCTCAACCAGCAAGGCGCGCTGACCTACCGTGGCGAAGGCTACACCGCTCGCCTGAACGTGCAGGCCTACGAGCTGGCGACCATCTCGCAGATCACCCCGTACGACAAGCTGCCGCAGCTCACCCTCAATGGCATGCTGCCGTACCATCCGGGCGGCCTGGACTTCAGCTATGAGACCGAGGCGGTTCGCTTCGACCGAGATCTGAAGGACGACTTCGTGCTGAATGAAGATGGCCTGCCAGATGCGAGCGCCGGTCTCCCCGGCAGACGCCTCGACGAGAACATCTTCGGCGTCGCCCGCGCCAACGGCACCCGCCTGAACGCCGCGCCGACCATCAGCCTGCCGATGACCGCCAGTTATGGCTTCATCAAGCCATCGCTCAAGTACGTCTACACCCATTACGACCTGGACCTGGACGGAAAGGGCAAGGACGATATCGCAGGGCTGGCCGGTAACCCGGATGCCCTGGACCTGCAAGGTGACTTCAAGAGCAACCAGAACCGCAGCGTGCCGATCTTCAGCGTCGACAGCGGCCTGTACTTCGACCGCAACACTCAGTGGTTCGGCAAGAACTACCGCCAGACCCTCGAGCCGCGTCTGTTCTACCTCTACGTCCCGTACAAGGACCAGAAGGATATCCCGCTGTTCGACACCAGCGAGTCGACCTTCAACTACTCCTCGCTGTTCCGTGACAACCGTTTCACCGGTACCGACCGCATCGGCGACGAGAACAAGTTGTCGCTGGGCGTGACCAACCGCTGGATCGAGGAGAACGGCTTCGAGCGGCAGCGCTTCAGCATCGGCCAGGCGTACTACTTCAAGGACCGCAGGGTCCAGCTGCCGGGTATCGACTTCAATAACCGCCGGTACGCCCAGTCCGACGTTTCGCCCTATGCGCTGGAGTACGAGTACAACTTCAACCGCGACTGGCGCTTCAACTCCGACTTCAACTGGGATCCGGACAGCCGCAGCACCCGTTCGGGCAGCGCGATGTTCCACTACCAGCCTGAAGACAACCCGAACAAGGTGGTCAACCTTGGCTATCGCTACCGTAACGACCTGGTGACCTACGACTCGCTGACCGGTACCTGGAAAGTGGGCGACGACAACAGCGACTATGGCACGCCGGACGATCCGAACTACATCAAGGACTACTACAAGATCCAGCAGCATGACTTCTCGGTCATGTGGCCGATCGTGCCGCAGTGGTCCGTGATCGGCCGCTGGCAGCACGACTACAACCGCAACCGCACACTGGAAGCCTTCGGTGGCTTCGAGTACGACAACTGCTGCTGGAAACTGCGCCTGATCAACCGTTACTGGATCGACTACGACGACTTCAGCCAGGCCATTCCGCAAAACGAAAAAGGCGACCACGGTGTCTTCCTGCAGATCGTGCTGAAAGGCCTCGGTGGCGTGGTGGGCAACAAGGTCGAATCGTTCCTCGACCAAGGCATTCAAGGTTATCGTACACGTGAAGACCAAGCTTATTGATCGACTGCGCCCGCTGATGCTGGGCGCCGCATTGCTGAGTGGCGCGGTGCATGCCGCGGTGCAACCGCTGGACCGCGTGGTGGCCATCGTCGACAACGACGTGGTCATGCAGAGCCAGCTGGACCAGCGCACCCACGAAGTGCAGCAGACCATCGCCAAGCGTGGCGGCGGCGTACCGCCGGCCAGTGCCCTGGAGCAACAGGTGCTCGAACGCCTGATCGTCGAGAACCTGCAGTTGCAGATCGGCGAACGCTCCGGCATCCGCATCACCGACGAGGAACTGAACCAGGCCATCGGCACCATTGCCCAGCGCAACGGCATGACCCTGGATCAGTTCCGCGCGGCCCTGGCCCGTGACGGCCTGTCGTTCGATGACGCCCGCGAGCAGGTCAAGCGCGAGATGATCATCAGCCGCGTGCGCCAGCGCCGGGTGGCCGAGCGCATCCAGGTCTCCGAGCAGGAAGTGAAGAACTTCCTCGCCTCGGACCTGGGCAAGGCTCAGCTTTCGGAAGAGTTCCGCCTGGCCAACATCCTCATCCCCACCCCGGAAAGCGCCAACTCCGACGCCATCCAAGCGGCGGCCAAACAGGCTGCCGAGATCTACCAGCAGCTCAAGCAAGGCGCTGACTTCGGTCAGATGGCCATCGCCCGCTCCGCGAGCGAAAACGCGCTCGAAGGCGGCGAGATGGGCTGGCGCAAGGCGGCGCAACTGCCGCCACCGTTCGATAGCCAGCTCAGCGGCATGGCCGTTGGCGATGTCACCGAGCCGGTGCGCACCCCGGGCGGCTTCATCATCCTCAAACTGCAGGAAAAACGCGGTGGCGGGACCATGCTGCGTGATGAAGTGCACGTTCGTCACATCCTGATCAAGCCTAGCGAGATTCGCAGCGAGGCCGCCACCGAACAGCTGGCTGAACGCCTGTATGAGCGCATCCAGAACGGCGAAGATTTCGCCGAACTGGCCAAGAGCTTCTCGGAAGACCCGGGTTCGGCTCTCAACGGCGGCGACCTCAACTGGGTCGACCCCAACACCCTGGTGCCGGAGTTCCGCGAGGTGATGGCCAATGCCCCGCAAGGCGAGGTGTCCCGTCCGTTCAAGTCCCAGTACGGCTGGCACGTGCTGGAAGTCCTTGGCCGCCGCGCCACCGACAGTACCGAGCAGGCGCGTGAGCAGCAGGCCCTGAACGTGCTGCGCAACCGCAAGTACGATGAAGAGCTGCAGACCTGGCTGCGCCAGATCCGCGACGAAGCCTACGTGGAAATCAAGCTGCCTGGCGCCGACCAGGCCGCCCAGTGAAACACCCGCGCTTCGCCCTGACCCCGGGCGAGCCGGCAGGCATAGGTCCCGACCTGTGCCTGCTGCTGGCCAACGAGGCCCAGCCCCACCCCTTGATCGCCATCACCAGCCATGACCTGCTCGCCGAGCGGGCCATGCAGCTGGGGCTGGCCGTCAGCCTGGTGCCAGTGACGCCTGACGGCTGGCCTGACCTGCCAGCACCCGCTGGCAGCCTGTATGTGTGGGATACCCCGCTGGCGGCCAAGGTCGTGCCTGGACAACTGGACAAGGCCAATGCCGGGTTCGTGCTGGAAACCCTGACCCGTGCAGGCCAAGGCTGCCTGGACGGGCATTTCGCTGGCATGATCACCGCCCCGGTGCACAAGGGTGTGATCAACGAGAGCGGCATCGCGTTCTCTGGCCATACTGAATTCCTTGCCGAACTGACCCAGACCGCCCAGGTGGTGATGCTGCTGGCCACCCGCGGTCTGCGGGTGGCGCTGGTGACCACGCACCTGCCCCTGCGTGATGTGGCCGATGCCATCACCGCCGAGCGCCTGGAACGGGTCACGCGGATCCTGCACGCCGACCTGCGCGACAAGTTCGGCATCACCACGCCTCGCATCCTGGTCTGCGGCCTCAACCCGCATGCCGGGGAAAGTGGCCACTTGGGCCGCGAAGAAATCGACATCATCGAGCCGACACTGGAACGCCTGCGCTGCGAAGGCATGGACCTGCGCGGACCACTGCCGGCCGACACCTTGTTTACCCCCAAATATCTGGAGCACTGCGACGCAGTGCTGGCGATGTACCACGACCAGGGCCTGCCTGTGCTGAAGTTCAAGGGCTTCGGCGCCGCGCTCAACGTTACCTTGGGCCTGCCGATCATCCGCACATCGGTTGACCACGGCACCGCCCTGGACCTGGCCGGCACCGGCAAGGTCGACACCGGCAGCCTGCAGGTCGCACTGGAAACCGCCTACCAGATGGCAGAGACCCAACTATGAACGAGCACTACCAACACCGGGCGCGCAAGCGCTTCGGTCAGAACTTCCTGCACGACGCCGGCGTCATCGATCGCATCCTGCGCGCGATCCATGCCAAGCCCGGCGAGCACCTGCTGGAGATCGGCCCTGGCCAGGGGGCCTTGACCGAGGGCCTACTGGGCAGCGGCGCGCAGCTGGACGTGGTGGAACTGGACAAGGACCTGGTACCGATCCTCCAGCACAAGTTCGCCAACCGCGGCAATTTCCGCCTGCACCAAGGCGACGCGCTGAAGTTCGACTTCAATCAGCTGGGCGTGCCCCCGCGCAGCCTGAAGGTGGTCGGCAACCTGCCCTACAACATCTCCACGCCACTGATCTTCCACCTGCTGCAGCACGCCGAGCTGATCCGCGACATGCACTTCATGCTGCAGAAGGAAGTGGTCGAGCGCCTGGCTGCCGGTCCTGGCGGCGGTGACTGGGGGCGCCTGTCGATCATGGTGCAGTACCACTGCCGGGTCGAGCACCTGTTCAATGTCGGCCCAGGCGCCTTCAACCCGCCGCCGAAAGTCGACTCGGCGATCGTCCGCCTGGTCCCGCACGAGACCCTGCCCCATCCGGCCAAGGATCCCCGCTTGCTGGAGCGCGTTGTTCGCGAAGCCTTCAACCAGCGCCGCAAGACCCTGCGCAACACCCTCAAGGGCCTGCTCGACAGCCAAGCCATCGAGGCCGCAGGCGTCGACGGCAGCCTGCGCCCCGAGCAGCTGGACCTGGCCGCCTTCGTGCGCCTGGCCGACCAATTGGCAGACGCCGAGCAACCTGCCTGACTCCCTCCCGCAAAACGCCCCCCACCCAGCAACAGCGGCGCATCGCTTGCCAAAGGCGGGGTCGGGGGTGAGTTAGCGCCCCCGTGACTGGCCTACTCCCCCGCCAATGACCTAGACTGCAGCCATAGCCGTATCCGCGTCTGTTTGTCCAAGGCCCTTTGCATGTCTGATCCCCGCTACCAGATCGACGTCAGCGTCGTGACCCGCTACCTCAAAGAACAATCCGACCCCGAGAACGATCGTTTCGCCTTCGCCTACACCATTACCGTCGAGAACAACGGCAGCCTGACGGCCAAGCTGATGTCCCGTCACTGGCTGATCACCAATGGCGACGGCGAGGTCGAGGAAGTGCGTGGTGCCGGAGTGATCGGCCAACAGCCGCTGATCGAGCCAGGGCAGAGCCACACCTACAGCAGCGGCGCGGTGATCAGTACGCGCGTGGGCACCATGCAGGGCAGCTACCAGATGTTCGCCGAGGACGGCAAACGCTTCGACGCGACCATTGCCCCGTTCCGCCTCGCCGTTCCCGGAGCGCTGCACTGATGGCGGTGTACGCGGTAGGCGACCTGCAGGGCTGCCTGCAACCGCTCAAATGCCTGCTCGAACGCGTGCGCTTCGATCCCGCCGTCGACCGCCTGTGGCTGGTCGGCGATCTGGTCAACCGCGGGCCGGAGTCGCTTGAAACCCTGCGCTACCTCTATGCCATGCGCGACGCGCTGGTGTGCGTGCTGGGCAACCACGACCTGCACCTGCTGGCCGCCTGGCATAACGTCGAGCGCCTGAAGAAAACCGACACCCTGCGCGAGATCCTCGAGGCGCCGGATGCCGACCAGTTGCTCGACTGGCTGCGCCAGCAGAAACTGCTGCACTATGACGAGCAGCGCGGCGTTGCCCTGGTGCATGCTGGCATCCCGCCGCAATGGACCCTGGGCAAGGCCTTGGCGCTGGCGGCCGAGGTCGAGGAGGTGCTGCGCGACGATGCGCGCCTCAAGCTCTACCTGGATGGCATGTACGGCAATGAGCCGAACAAGTGGAGCAACAAGCTCGGCGGCGTCGAGCGCCTGCGGGTGATCACCAATTACTTCACGCGCATGCGTTTCTGCACGGCCGAAGGCAAGCTCGACTTCAAGAACAAGGACGGCCCGGACAGCGCGCCCAAAGGCTACAAGCCCTGGTTCGCCTACAAGGGCCGACGCTCGCGCCATGTGGACATCATCTTTGGCCACTGGGCGGCGCTCGAGGGGCGCTGTAGCCAGCCAGGCGTCATCGCCCTGGACACCGGCTGCGTATGGGGCGGTGCCATGACCCTGTACAACGTCGACAGCCGCACCTACCACCGGTGCGAGTGTGCCGACGACGGCACCCTAGGCACGGCCACGCAACCCGCTAGAATGGGCGACCCGTCCTGAAGGAAACCTTCTCCATGAGCGAATTCAAGCGCATCCCTCCCCAGCAGGCTCACGCCCTGCGTGAGCAAGGTGCGGTCGTGGTCGACATTCGCGACCCGCACGCCTATGCCAGTGGCCACATCACCGGTGCCCGCCACCTGGATAACCAGTCGGTTGCCGAGTTTATCCGCGGTGCCGATCTTGACGCCCCCACCCTGGTGGTGTGCTACCACGGCAACTCCAGCCAGAGCGCCGCCGCCTACCTGGCCAACCAGGGTTTTTCCGACGTCTACAGCGTCGACGGTGGCTTCGAACTGTGGCGCAGCACCTACCCGGCAGAAACCGCCCAAAGCACCCCGGAATAATTTTTTCATATTCCTGCAGCCCGCGTCCTGTGCGGGCTCGCAGCCTACCTGACGAACGGTCATGGGCAACTTATCGGCGCCATGACCTTGACCTTGCGCAGAACCAACTATCCTTAAGCCCAGGCCATCCAAAAAGGGGAGAGCCGGTACACCGGCGTGCGGGTCATCGGTAGCGCTCTACAGGTGTTCTGGGGGGTATACAGCAATCGGCGAACCCGATTGCATGCCAGCATCAACTGACTGATCCGGCGTCGGCTCCACGTATCGAGCGAGGTGACGTCATGAGTATTTTTAGCCACTTCCAACAACGTTTCGAGTCCACACGCCAGGAAGAGTTATCGCTGCAGGAGTATCTCGAGCTCTGCAAAGCCGATCGCAGTGCCTACGCTTCAGCAGCCGAACGCCTGTTGATGGCCATCGGTGAACCGGAGCTGGTAGACACCTCGAGCAATTCCAGGCTGTCGCGGATCTTTTCCAACAAGGTGATCCGGCGCTATCCGGCCTTTGCCGACTTCCATGGCATGGAAGAGTGCATCGACCAGATCGTGTCCTACTTCCGCCATGCCGCCCAAGGCCTGGAAGAGAAGAAGCAGATCCTTTACCTGCTGGGCCCGGTGGGTGGCGGTAAATCGTCCCTTGCCGAAAAGCTCAAGCAGTTGATGGAGAAGGTCCCCTTCTACGCGATCAAGGGCTCGCCGGTATTCGAGTCGCCGCTGGGGCTGTTCAACGCCACCGAGGATGGCGCGATTCTGGAGGAAGACTTCGGTATTCCACGGCGCTACCTCAACACCATCATGTCGCCCTGGGCGACCAAGCGACTGGCCGAGTTCGGGGGCGATATCAGCCAGTTCAAGGTGGTCAAGCTGTACCCCTCGATCCTCAACCAGATCGCCGTGGCCAAGACCGAGCCAGGCGACGAGAACAACCAGGACATCTCTGCCCTGGTGGGCAAGGTCGATATCCGCAAGCTCGAGGAATTCCCGCAGAACGACGCCGATGCCTACAGCTACTCGGGCGCGCTGTGCCGGGCCAACCAGGGCATGATGGAATTCGTCGAGATGTTCAAGGCGCCGATCAAGGTCCTTCACCCCTTGCTGACCGCCACCCAGGAAGGCAACTACAACAGTACCGAAGGCCTGGGCGCGATTCCCTATTCGGGCATCCTGCTGGCCCACTCCAACGAATCGGAATGGCACAGCTTCCGCAACAACAAGAACAACGAAGCGTTCATCGACCGTATCTACATCGTCAAGGTGCCGTACTGCCTGCGCGTGAGCGACGAGATCAAGATCTACGACAAGCTGCTGTTCAACAGCTCGCTGGCCAAGGCGCATTGCGCGCCAGACACCCTCAAGATGCTCGCCCAGTTCACCGTCCTGTCACGCCTGAAGGAGCCGGAGAACTCGAACATCTACTCCAAGATGCGCGTGTATGACGGCGAGAACCTCAAGGACACCGACCCCAAGGCCAAGTCGATCCAGGAGTACCGCGATTCCGCGGGCGTCGATGAAGGCATGAACGGCCTGTCGACCCGCTTCGCCTTCAAGATCCTGTCCAAGGTCTTCAACTTCGACCCGCACGAGATCGCCGCCAACCCGGTGCACCTGCTCTATGTGCTGGAACAGCAGATCGAACAGGAGCAGTTCCCCGCCGAGGTGCGCGAGCGCTACCTGCGCTACCTCAAGGAATACCTGGCGCCGCGCTACATCGAGTTCATTGGCAAGGAAATCCAGACGGCCTACCTGGAATCCTACAGCGAGTACGGCCAGAACATCTTCGACCGCTACGTGCTGTACGCCGACTTCTGGATTCAGGATCAGGAGTACCGCGATCCGGAAACCGGCGAAATCCTCAACCGCATCGCCCTCAACGAAGAGCTGGAGAAGATCGAGAAACCGGCAGGTATCAGCAATCCGAAGGATTTCCGCAACGAGATCGTCAACTTCGTGCTGCGCGCGCGGGCCAACAACAACGGCAAGAACCCGACCTGGCTCAGCTACGAAAAACTGCGTGTGGTGATCGAGAAGAAAATGTTCTCCAACACCGAGGACCTGCTGCCGGTCATCAGCTTCAACGCCAAGGCCAGCAAGGAGGATCAGCAAAAGCACAACGACTTCGTCACCCGGATGGTGGAACGTGGCTACACCGACAAGCAGGTTCGCTTGCTGTCGGAATGGTACCTGCGGGTCAGGAAATCGCAATAAGCGGCAAGCTAACAGCCGCAAGCTGCAAGCTGTCCAGCGCCGTGCTCGCGGCAGGCGCCACAGCTTGCGGCAGCGGTGGCTGCTCCTTCGTGGAGCTTGTGGCTTGACGCTTGCAGCTGCTCCCAGCTACCGGAGGGCCTATGAGCTATGTAATCGACCGACGCCTGAACGGCAAGAACAAGAGCACGGTCAACCGCCAGCGGTTTTTGCGGCGCTACCGTGATCACATCAAGAAAGCCGTCGAAGAGGCCGTGAGCCGCCGCTCCATCACCGACATGGAGCATGGCGAGCAGATCAGCATTCCGGGACGCGACATCGACGAACCCGTGTTGCACCACGGTCGTGGCGGCAAGCAGACCATCGTGCATCCTGGTAACAAGGAATTCACGGCTGGCGAGCATATCCCCAGACCACAAGGTGGCGGGGGCGGCGGCGGGCGTGGCAAGGCCGGAAATTCCGGCGAGGGCATGGACGAGTTCGTCTTCCAGATCACCCAGGAGGAATTTCTCGAGTTCATGTTCGAGGACCTGGAACTGCCCAACCTGGTCAAGCGACACCTGACCGGCACCGACACCTTCAAGACCGTGCGAGCGGGTATCGCCAACGAGGGCAACCCGTCGCGCATCAACATCATCCGTACCCTGCGTTCGGCCCATGCCCGGCGCATCGCGCTGACTGGCAGCAGCCGGGCGAAGCTGCGCGAAGCCCAGGCGGAGCTGGCGCGCCTGAAAGTGGAAGAGCCGGACAACTTTGGCGACATCCAGGAAATAGAAGCCGAAATCGCCCGTCTCAGCGCCCGGATCAACCGCCTGCCCTTTCTCGATACCTTCGACCTCAAGTACAACTTGCTGGTCAAGCATCCCAACCCCAGCTCCAAGGCCGTGATGTTCTGCCTGATGGACGTGTCCGGCTCCATGACCCAGGCCACCAAGGACATCGCCAAGCGTTTCTTCATCCTCTTGTATCTGTTCCTCAAGCGTAACTACGAGCGCATCGAGGTGGTGTTCATCCGCCATCACACCAGCGCCCGCGAGGTCGACGAGGAAGAGTTCTTCTACTCCCGGGAAACCGGCGGCACCATCGTTTCCAGCGCCCTTAAGCTGATGCAGGAAGTGATGAGCGAACGCTACCCGGCCAACGAATGGAATATCTACGCGGCACAGGCCTCTGACGGTGACAACTGGAACGATGACTCACCGATCTGCCGCGAAATTCTCACCAAGCAGATCATGCCGTTCGTCCAGTACTACACGTATGTGGAAATTACCCCACGCGAACACCAGGCGCTGTGGTACGAATATGAGCGTATCGGCGAAGCGTTCCCCGACACGTTCGCGCAGCAGCAGTTGGTATCGGCCGGCGATATCTACCCGGTCTTCCGTGAACTCTTCCAGCGCAGGTTAGCCACATGACCGCCAGAGAGCAGAAACGCCAGCACCTTTCCACCGGGTCCGAATGGACATTCGAGCTGATCCAGGCCTACGACCGGGAAATTAGTCGTCTGGCCGCGCGCTATGCCCTGGACACCTACCCCAACCAGATCGAGGTGATCACCGCCGAGCAGATGATGGACGCCTACGCCTCCGTCGGCATGCCCTTGGGTTATCACCATTGGTCCTACGGCAAGCAATTCCTCAGTACCGAGAAATCCTACAGCCGCGGGCAAATGGGCCTGGCGTACGAGATCGTGATCAACTCAGATCCCTGTATCGCCTACCTGATGGAAGAAAACACCATGTGCATGCAGGCGCTGGTGATTGCCCACGCCTGCTATGGGCACAACAGCTTCTTCAAAGGCAACTACCTGTTCCGCACCTGGACCGATGCCAGTTCGATCATCGACTACCTGGTCTTCGCCAAGCAGTACATCAGCCAATGCGAAGAGCGTCATGGCATCGATGCCGTCGAGGACCTGATCGACTCCTGCCATGCCCTGATGAACTATGGGGTGGACCGCTACAAGCGTCCCTACCCCATCTCCGCCGAAGAAGAGCGGCGCCGGCAGAAGGAGCGCGAAGAACACCTGCAGCGCCAGATCAACGACCTCTGGCGCACCATTCCCAAGAGCGCGGACAAGGGCAACGAACGCGACGATGCGCGCTTCCCCGCCGAACCCCAGGAAAACATCCTTTATTTCATCGAAAAACATGCGCCTCTGCTCGAGCCCTGGCAGCGCGAGATCGTGCGCATCGTGCGCAAGATTGCCCAGTATTTCTACCCACAGCGCCAGACCCAGGTGATGAACGAAGGCTGGGCCACCTTCTGGCATTACACCCTAATGAACGACCTGTACGACGAAGGCCTGGTCACCGACGGCTTCATGATGGAATTCCTGCAGTCGCACACCAGCGTGGTGTTCCAGCCGGGCTTCGACAGCCCGTACTACAGCGGCATCAACCCCTACGCCCTGGGTTTTGCCATGTACCGGGACATCCGCCGCATCTGCGAGAACCCTACCGAGGAAGATCGGCGCTGGTTCCCCGACATTGCCGGCAGTGACTGGCTGTCCACCGTGAAGTTCGCCATGAGCAGCTTCAAGGACGAAAGCTTTATCCTGCAATACCTCTCGCCGACGGTGATCCGCGACCTCAAGCTATTCAGCATTCTCGATGACGATCAACGGGACGATCTATTGGTCCCGGCAATTCATGACGACGCGGGCTACCGAATCATTCGCGAAACGCTGGCCGCTCAGTACAACCTGGGCAACCGCGAGCCCAACGTGCAGATCTGGAGCATCGACCGCCGCGGCGACCGCTCGCTGACCTTGCGTCACCAACAGCACGACCGCAAGCCCCTGGGCGATTCGACCGAGGAGGTGCTCAAGCACCTGCACCGCCTCTGGGGTTTCGATATCCACCTGGAAACCGTGCAGGGCGACCAGATCATGAAAACCCACCACATGCCGCCCCGCGGCGAGCATGGCGAAGTGGGCGAATACGGGCGCATGGACCTGGCGGTGGTGCACCTGTAACAGCCCCGCCGTTGTTGCCGAGCGGGTATCCTGTCGGCAACAACGGAGGTTTTTCATGCAGATCTACAAAGTCGGCGGCGCGGTACGCGACCGCATGCTCGGGCGTCCGGTCCACGACATCGACTGGCTGGTGGTCGGCGCCACCGTCGAACAGATGCAAGCCTTGGGCTATCGCCCGGTCGGCGCGGACTTCCCAGTCTTCCTCCACCCCAAAAGCGGCGAGGAATATGCTTTGGCCCGCACCGAGCGCAAGAGCGGACGCGGCTATGGCGGCTTCACCTTCCATGCGAGCCCAGAGGTAACCCTCGAAGAGGACCTGATCCGTCGCGACCTGACCATCAACGCCATGGCCGAGGACGAGCAAGGGAACCTCTGTGACCCCTTCAATGGCCAGCAGGACCTGAACGACCGCTTGCTGCGCCATGTCTCGCCAGCTTTCGCTGAAGATCCTCTGCGCGTGCTGCGCGTGGCCCGTTTTGCAGCGCGCTACGCCCCGTTGGGCTTTCGCGTGGCCGACGAGACCCTGACGCTGATGCGCCAGATCAGCGGTTCGGGCGAGTTGCAGGCCCTGACCGCCGAGCGGAGCTGGAAGGAGATCGAACGCGCCTTGATGGAAGATCACCCCCAGGTGTTCATCCAGGTATTGCACGACTGCGGCGCGCTTGAAGAGCTGATGCCCGAGGTAGAGGCACGGCTCGGCCTGCCGCAATCGGCGCTCAACGGCGGCCAGCATATGCTTGCCGTACTGGAACAGGCGGCGCGGCGCGAGCAGCCACTGAACGTGCGCTGGGCGTGCCTGCTGATGTATCTGGGCAAGATGGACATCGACTCCGTCAACAAGCGCTTCAAGGCGCCCCGCGACTGCCAGGAGCTCGCTCTGCTGGTGGGCGAGTACCACACCGAGTGCCACCGCGCAGCCCAGCTGCCACCGCCAACCCTGATGGAAATGCTGCAGCGCTTTGACGTCTACCGACGCCCGCAGCGGTTCGAGGATTTCATCGCTGCTTGCGAAATGGATGCCCTAGCCCGGCAGGGCCGTGACAACCACGCCTATCCACAAGCCGACTATCTGCGCGGTGCGGTGGTAGCAGTCAAAACCGTGCAGGTGCAGGCATTGGTGCAAAAGGGCCTGACGGGGCAAGCGCTCGGCGAGGCGCTCAAGGCTGAGCGATTGAAGGCGCTGGAGGCTTATACGCGAGGTGTTTAGCGCCTGTGCCAGCCTCTTCGCGGCGGTCCGGCGTCCCGGCAGGCCCGCCCCCACAGCCACCGCGTGAACCACACTATCTGCGGTATGCACGGTCCTGTGGGAGCGGGCTTGCCCGCGAAGAGCGGGCACAGCCACCAAAAACCTCGGTCAAAGCTGAGTCAGCTGTAGCCCCCTCCACTCGAACGGCACGGGCGCGAGCACTTGGTCGATCTGCGCCTCCTGCCAAAGCTGGCGCATGGACTTGCCCTGCGCGGGGTGCACCAGTTCGGGTGCGATCAGCGACAGCGGCCAGAGCACAAAGGCGTTCTTCAAGATCTCGGCCCGGGGCAGTGCCAGTCCGTCGAAGGTTCCGAGCAGGTCGTCGTACAGCAACACGTCGATATCCAGCGGCAAGCCCTTGCGCTCGGGCGCATAGCGGCCATTGTCGGCCTCGATGAACTTGAGCCGGCGATCCAGCTCCAACAGCGGCAGAGGGGTCTGGCCAGTCACCACCAGGTTGTAGAAGGGCCCGCTCTTGATGCCCACCGCTTGGCTTTCGAACACCGCCGAGCAGCGCATGCCTTCGAGAAAGCCGGCCAGGGCATCGAGGCCGGCGCACAGGTGCGCCTCGCGCTCGATATTGCTGCCAAGGCCCAGGTACACCGTACTCAGAGACATCCGCGTTCGATCTCCACGCCAACACCACCGCGGGCCGCAGGCACCGCGCCCGGCTTGGTCAGCTTCAGCCGCAACCAGGGGATATGGAACTCCGCCATCAATACCGCCGCCAGGCGCTCGGCAAAGGTTTCCACCAGTTCGAAGCGCGCCTGCTCGGCAAAGCCTTGGATGCGTGCCGAGACACTGGCATAGTCCAGCGCCAGGCTGAGGTCGTCACCCGCCGCCGCCGGACGGTTGTCCCAGGCAAAACTCAGGTCCAGGCGCAAGCATTGGCGAATATCCCGCTCCCAGTCATAGGCACCGATGACGGTATCGACTTCCAGGCCTTCGATGAACACTCTGTCCAAGCACTTTTCTCCACAGCACGACAAGGGCGACTGGCGCCGTTAGAATCAGGGCGTCCTCGCCCGGAATAGTTAGCATGTTTTGGCTTTTGGCGCTGCTCGCCTACCTGCTTGGCTCTCTGTCCTTTGCCATCGTCCTCAGCCGCCTCACGGGCAGCCCGGACCCCCGTTCCTGTGGCTCGGGCAATGCCGGTGCCACCAACATGCTGCGATTGGCAGGCCGCAAGATAGCGATCCTGACCCTGCTGGGCGACGTGTGCAAGGGCCTGTTGCCCGTGCTGGTGGCGCGCCTGGCCGACCTGGACCTGCAAGCGCAGGCCTGGATCGGCGTCTGCGCCGTGCTCGGCCACCTCTTCCCGCTGTACTTCCGCTTCCAGGGTGGCAAGGGCGTGGCCACGGCAGCCGGGATGCTCATCGGCCTGTATCCACCGGCGGCCATGTTGGCCATCATCGCCTGGACGCTGACCTTCTGCCTGACCCGCACCAGCTCGCTCGCCGCCCTGATCGCCACGCCGCTGATCCTGCCGCTGCTGGCCTGGCGCGAGCCCGAGGCGCTGCTGCCGGCGAGCGTGCTGACCGTGCTGATTGTCTGGCGCCATCGCAGCAATCTACGCGACCTTTTTGCCGGACGCGAACGGCATTTCTGAATCCGCGCCATGACCCAGGCTCATCGTCACAATGCCGGTAACTGCTCCATCGGCCAGCGTGCCTGGACACTGATCGCCAGGTCCTGACGCTGCCCCGCCAGCAGGCGCTGGCAACCGGCGTAGGCGATCATCGCACCGTTGTCGGTGCAGAACTGTGGCCGCGCGTAATACACATTGCCCTGCAAGCCCGCCAGCATGTCCTCCAGCGATGCCCGGAGAGCCTTGTTGGCACTCACCCCGCCAGCGATGACCAGACGCTTTAGGCCAGTCTGCTTGAGGGCACGCTTGCACTTGATGGTCAAAGTGTCCACCACCGCCTGCTGGAACGCCAGGGACAGGTCGCAACGGGTTTGCTCGCTGTCGTCGCCGGCATTGCGGCACTGCTGCCAGGTGTTCAGGGCGAAGGTCTTGAGCCCGCTGAAGCTGAATTCCAGGCCCGGGCGATCGGTCATCGGTCGCGGGAACACGAAGCGCCCCGGTACACCCTGCTCGGCCAGCCGAGCGATCTCGGGGCCGCCCGGGTAGTTGAGGCCGATCAGCTTGGCGGTCTTGTCGAAGGCTTCACCGGCGGCGTCATCCAGGCTTTCACCGAGCAACGCGTACTGGCCGATGCCATCCACCCGTACCAGCTGGGTATGCCCGCCCGATACCAACAAGGCGACGAACGGGAATTGCGGCGGCTGCTCCTCGAGCATCGGCGCCAGCAAGTGGCCTTCCATGTGGTGCACGCCCAGCGCCGGAATGTCCCAGGCAAAGGCCAGGGCCTGGGCGCAGGACGCGCCGACCAGCAGCGCGCCGACCAGGCCGGGCCCCGCCGTATAGGCAATGGCATCGATCTCGGTGGCGACGCAGCCGGCCTCGGCCAGGACCTGGCGGATCAATGGCAGCATGCGCTTGACGTGATCACGCGAGGCGAGCTCGGGCACCACACCGCCATAGACGCGGTGCAGGTCGATCTGGCTGAACAGCGCGTCGGCCAACAGGCCCCGCTCGCTGTCGTATAATGCGACGCCAGTTTCGTCGCAGGATGTTTCCAATCCCAGTACTAGCATGGGTCCGTGCCTTGTGGAGGCTGAATTCGAAGGCGCGCATGATAGTCCCCGTGCCCGGTGCCGACCAGCGGTTTTCGATCAGAGGCTTTGCATTCCGGCTGGGTAAGGGTTAACATCCGCAACCCTTAAAAACCGACGTTCTCCAGCACACCTTTGTTTTGTAGGAGTTACGTCTACCCCGGTCATGAATGAAGGTAGCCCTGGATGCCAGCCGTCAAAGTTAAAGAGAACGAACCCTTCGACGTAGCTCTGCGTCGTTTCAAGCGCTCCTGCGAAAAAGCCGGTGTACTGGCTGAAGTTCGTAGCCGCGAGTTTTACGAAAAGCCAACTGCCGAGCGTAAGCGCAAAGCTGCCGCTGCCGTAAAGCGTCACGCCAAGAAAGTCCAGCGCGAACAGCGCCGCGCCGTTCGTCTGTACTAATACAGACGTTCATCGCAAGCTTCTGCCCGCCCGGCCCCAAGCCGGGCTGCCGGCAGTAAGTCGCCTCAAACCTTTGGCCCTGCGCCAAGGGCGCTACATGCAGCAGCATGTGGCAACCTGCCTGAACACGTCAGAACTGGCTTAGCTGCCAGCTGTGCACGTCCTGTCTGACGAGCCCTTGTGGCTGGCGACGAGCACGCTCCCTATCTATTCCTCAATGATGCTACTCGACAAGGCTCGAACCGGCAGCATTAGCGATTAGACTTGGCTTTTGCCTGATGAGGAAATGCCATGGCCGGGCTGATCCCCCAGAGCTTCATTGACGACTTGCTCAACCGCACCGACATTGTCGACGTGGTGAGTTCGCGCGTCCAGCTGAAAAGGGCCGGCAAGAACCTCACCGCCTGCTGTCCGTTCCACAAGGAAAAGACCCCCTCTTTCAGCGTCAGCCCCGACAAGCAGTTCTATTACTGCTTCGGTTGCGGTGCCGGCGGCAACGCCCTGGGCTTCATCATGGACCACGACAACCTGGATTTCCCCCAGGCCGTCGAGGACCTGGCCAAGGCCGCTGGCATGGAAGTGCCGCGCGAGGAAGGCCGACGCGGACAAAAGCCTCGTCAACCGACCGACTCGCCCCTCTACCCACTGCTCGAAGCCGCTGCCGAGTTCTACCGGCAGTCATTGCGCAGCCACCCGAGCCGCAAGGCCGCCGTGGAATACCTCAAGGGCCGCGGCCTGTCTGGCGAGATCGCCCGTGACTTCGGCCTGGGCTTCGCGCCGCCGGGTTGGGACAACCTCTTCAAGCACCTGGCCAGCGACACCCTGCAGCAAAAGGCGATGATCGATGCCGGCCTGCTGATCGAGAATGCCGAGTCCGGCAAGCGCTACGACCGCTTCCGCGACCGGGTGATGTTCCCGATCCGCGATAGCCGTGGCCGCATCATTGCGTTCGGCGGCCGGGTACTGGGCGACGACAAGCCCAAGTACCTGAACTCCCCGGAAACCCCGGTTTTCCATAAGGGCCAGGAACTCTACGGCCTGTACGAAGCGCGCAAGTTCAACCGCAGCCTGGACGAGATCATCGTCGTAGAGGGCTACATGGACGTCATCGCCCTGGCCCAGCAAGGCCTGCGCAATGCGGTGGCGACCCTGGGCACCGCGACCAGCGAGGAGCACCTCAAAAGACTGTTTCGGGTGGTACCGAGCGTGCTGTTCTGCTTCGACGGCGACCAGGCCGGCCGCAAGGCCGCCTGGCGCGCCCTGGAGGCTGCCCTCTCGAGCTTGCAGGACGGCCGCAAGGCACGCTTCTTGTTCCTGCCCGAGGGTGAGGATCCGGATAGCCTGGTCCGCACCGAAGGCACCGATGCCTTCCGCGCTCGCATCAACCAGCACGCGCAGCCGCTGGCCGACTACTTCTTCGAGCAGTTGAGCAACGAGGCTGACCCACGATCGCTCGAAGGCAAGGCGCACATGGCGACCCTGGCCGCACCGTTGATCGAAAAGATTCCGGGCGCCAACCTGCGTGCGCTGATGCGCAATCGCCTGAAGGAAATCACCGGCCTGGACCCTCAGCAGATGGAACAGCTGGCCAACAGCGCACCGTCCGAAAGCGTGCCGGACTACGATCCAGGCTTCGATTACGACGCCATGGCCAGCTACACGCCCGACTATGAAGGCTACCAGCAAGTCGATCATGCGCCTGCCCAGCAACAGCGGCCGTGGACCCCGAACAAGGGCGGCGCCAAGAAGCCGTGGGACGGCAAACCCTGGGACAAGAAAGGCGGCAAGCCCTGGCAGCGCGATGGCCAGCGCCAGGATGCCCAGCCGCGGGTGCCAGCGCCCGTGGAACCCCCGACCTTGAGCGCCTTGCGTACCCTGCTGCATCATCCGCAGCTGGCCCGCAAGGTCGAGGACGCCAGCCATTTCGCGGCCGAGGAGCACCTCTATGCGCAGCTGCTGGTGGCCCTGCTCGAGGCCTTGCAAAAGAATCCTGAGCTACGCTCTCTACAGCTGATCGCGCGCTGGCACGGCACCGAACAAGGTCGTCTGCTGCGTGCGCTGGCTGAAAAGGAATGGTTGATCGATGCCGACAACCTTGAACAACAGTTTTTCGACACTATAACTAGCTTGTCCGCTCGCCAACGCGAGCGCTGCCTGGAACATCTGCTCAGGAAAGCACGTCAAAGTGAATTGAGCGCAGAGGAAAAAAATCAGCTGCGTGAATTGCTAAGCCGTGATGTTCCCGCACAAACCCCGACCTCAACTGGCGCGTGAGGTCCATGCTCGGGTATAATCCTCGGCTTGTTTTTTGCCCGCCAAGACCTTCAGTGGATAGGGTGTTATGTCCGGAAAAGCGCAACAGCAGTCTCGCATCAAAGAGTTGATCACCCGCGGTCGTGAGCAGGGCTACCTGACTTACGCGGAGGTCAACGACCATCTGCCAGAGGATATTTCAGATCCGGAGCAGGTGGAAGACATCATCCGCATGATCAACGACATGGGGATCAACGTATTCGAGAGTGCTCCGGATGCGGATGCCCTTTTGTTGGCCGAAGCCGACACCGATGAAGCCGCAGCCGAAGAAGCCGCCGCAGCGTTGGCGGCCGTTGAAACCGATATCGGCCGCACGACCGACCCGGTGCGCATGTATATGCGTGAAATGGGTACCGTCGAGCTGCTGACCCGCGAAGGCGAGATCGAAATCGCCAAGCGCATCGAGGAAGGCATCCGTGAAGTCATGGGCGCCATCGCTCATTTCCCCGGCACTGTCGACTACATCCTCAGCGAATACGACCGCGTCACCACCGAGGGTGGTCGCCTGTCCGATGTCCTCAGCGGCTACATCGATCCGGATGACGGCATCGCCGCGCCGGCCGAGGTACCGCCACCGATCGATGCCAAGGCCGCGGCCAGCAAGACCGATGACGACGACGAAGAAGACGGCGACGACAGCTCCGACGACGAGGAAGAAGGCGAAAGCGGTCCGGATCCGGAAATCGCTCGCCAGCGCTTCGGTGCCGTGGCCGATCAGCTTGCCGTCAGCATCAAGGCACTGAAGAAGCACGGCCGCGGCAACGCCCAGACCATCGCCGAACTGGCGACGCTGGCCGAGCTGTTCATGCCGATCAAGCTGGTGCCCAAGCAGTTCGAAGTCCTGGTGGAGCGCGTTCGCGGTGCACTGGAACGCCTGCGTGCCCAGGAACGCGCGATCATGCAACTGTGCGTCCGTGACGCCCGCATGCCGCGTGCCGACTTCCTGCGCCTGTTCCCAGGCAACGAAGTCGACCAGACCTGGAGCGGCGACCTGTCCAAGCGCAGCACCAAGTGGGCTGCTGCCCTGGGTGAAAAGGACGCGGCCATCGTTGCCTGCCAGCAGAAGCTGGTCGACCTCGAAGCCGAGACCGGCCTGACCGTCGCTGAGATCAAGGACATCAACCGTCGCATGTCGATCGGTGAGGCCAAGGCCCGCCGCGCGAAAAAGGAAATGGTCGAGGCCAACCTGCGTCTGGTGATCTCCATCGCCAAGAAGTACACCAACCGTGGTCTGCAGTTCCTCGACCTGATCCAGGAAGGCAACATTGGCCTGATGAAGGCGGTGGACAAGTTCGAATACCGTCGCGGCTACAAGTTCTCGACCTATGCCACCTGGTGGATCCGCCAGGCGATCACCCGTTCGATCGCCGACCAGGCCCGCACCATCCGTATTCCGGTGCACATGATCGAGACGATCAACAAGCTCAACCGTATTTCCCGGCAGATGCTGCAGGAAATGGGTCGCGAACCGACCCCGGAAGAGCTTGGTGAGCGCATGGAGATGCCTGAGGACAAGATCCGCAAGGTGTTGAAGATCGCCAAAGAGCCGATCTCCATGGAGACTCCGATCGGTGACGACGAAGACTCGCACCTGGGCGACTTCATCGAGGACTCGACCATGCAGTCGCCAATCGACGTGGCGACGGTCGAAAGCCTCAAGGAAGCGACCCGCGACGTGCTCGGCGGCCTGACCGCACGCGAAGCCAAGGTGCTGCGCATGCGTTTCGGTATCGACATGAACACCGACCACACCCTCGAAGAGGTAGGTAAGCAGTTCGATGTGACCCGCGAGCGGATCCGTCAGATTGAAGCCAAGGCGCTGCGAAAGCTGCGCCATCCGACGCGAAGCGAGCACTTGCGCTCCTTCCTCGACGAGTGATGACAAACCCCGGCCCAGGCCGGGGTTTTTCTTGGATGATGAAAAAGTGCCATTAGTGCTTTGCTCGCCCTCCCCCCTGCAAAATGCCGGGCTACACTCGAATCAATCCAATTGGTCGAGAGGCCGCTATGCCCCTGATGCCGGCCCTTCTGTTGCTGATCCTGATGGCTTGGAACGCAACGGCCGGTGCGCTGACCCTGACCGACGAGGAAAAATCCTGGCTCAGCGCCCATCCCCAGCTGCGCCTGGGAATTGACGCGTCCTGGCCCCCCTTCGAATACCGGAACCAGGAAAACCGCTACCAGGGATTGGCCGCCGACTACATCGCCTTGATCCAGACGCGCCTGGACGTGACCTTTACCCCGGTCGAGCCCAGCAGCTGGAGCCAGGTGCTGGAGCAGGCCCGGCAGAACCGGCTGGACTTGCTGCCCGGGGTGATGTCCACGCCCGAGCGCCAGGGCTACCTGTCGTTCACCCGCCCCTACCTGGATTTCCCCATTGTCATCCTGGCCCATGACGGCGGCCCGCTACCGCGTACCC
>JAEWGL010000209.1 GCA_023388335.1 Pseudomonadota bacterium
CCCCGGCACGTCGATGAAGCCGGTCAGCGGTGCCCCTGGCTCCAGCGCGGCGTAACGGTAGCCGAGGTCGATGGTCATGCCGCGCTCACGCTCTTCCTGGCGATGATCACCGGCGTGGCCGGTCAGGGCCAGGAGCAAGGCGGTCTTGCCGTGATCGATATGCCCGGCGGTGCCGACGATCACGGCTGAACCGCACCCAGCTGCAACAGCGGCAGCTGCGAAAGCCATTGCGCTTCGTCGTCCAGCTGGCGCAGGTCGAGCCATAGGGCATCGTCATCGATACGTCCCAGGACCGGCACCGGCAGGGCCCGCAATGCCCGCTCCAGCACGTGCAGGCTGCGCCCGCGCAGGCGCTTGGAGACCTGCGGGCGCAGGCACAGGGCCGCGCTGGGCAAGCGCGCCACTGGTTGGCTACCGCTGCCGATCATGCCCAGGGCCGGTTCCGCGCTGACCAGCCACTGCGCGCCGAGCTGGCTGGCCACTGTTGGCGCCAGGCGCTGGGCCTGGGCCATGATCTCGTCTTGCGGTCGGGTCAGCAGGCGCAGGCTCGGCAGGCGCTCGGCAAGACGGTCAGGGTTGCGGTACAGGCCCAGCACCGCCTCCAGGGCAGCCAGGGTCAGCTTGTCGACGCGCAGCGCGCGCTTGAGCGGGTTCTTCTTGATCTTCGCGATCAGTTCCTTGCGTCCGACGATGATCCCCGCCTGTGGGCCGCCGAGCAGCTTGTCGCCGCTGAAGGTAACAATGTCGGCACCCTCGGCCAGGGCCTGACGCACCGTCGGTTCGGCGGGCAGGCCCCAGCGGGTGAGATCGAGCAGGCTGCCGCTGCCCAGGTCCTCGAGCAATGGCAGGCCGTGCTGGTGGGCAATGCTCGCCAGTTCCGCGGTCGGCACCTGGGTGGTGAAGCCTTGGATGCTGTAGTTGCTGCAATGCACACGCATCAGCAAGCCGGTGCGAGGGCCGATGGCCGCCTGGTAGTCGCGGGCATGGGTGCGGTTGGTGGTGCCGATCTCGTGCAGGCGCACGCCGGCCCGGGCCATGATGTCGGGTATGCGGAAGGCACCACCGATCTCGATCAGCTCACCGCGGGAGATGACCCCTTCCTTGCGTGCACCAAGGCTGTTGAGCGCCAGCAACACGGCGGCGGCATTGTTGTTGACCACGGTGACGGCCTCGGCGCCAGTCAGGTCGCGGATCAGGCCTTCGATGAGGTCGTCGCGGTCGCCACGCTTGCCGGTGGTCAGGTCGAATTCCAGGTTCAGCGGGTAACGGGCGGCCAGTTGCACGGCCTCAATGGCCTCCTCGGGCAACAGCGCGCGGCCCAGGTTGGTGTGCAGCACCGTGCCGGTCAGGTTGAACACTCGGCGTACCTGGCTCTGGCTCAGCAGCGCCAGGCGTTCGCCGGCGCGTCCAGCCAGGACTTCGGGAGCCAGCTCGACGGCGCTGAGCTGACCCAGACGAGTGGGTTCGCGCAGGTCATCGAGCAACTGGCGCAGGGTCGCCAATGTCACGTCACGCCCATGGCGCTCGGTCAGCGCCTGCCAGGCGGGGTGGCGCAGCAGAGTGTCGACGGAGGGCAAACGGGGGGCATTGCTGGCGAGGCTGGAGGACATGCGTACTACCTTCGTCTGGGCCGGTGTCTGTTCTGACCCTATCACGGGCAAGCCCGCCCTACAGGATCAGCGTCGATCCTGTAGGGGCCAGGCTTGCCCGCGATAGATTCAACTCGGTTCAGAGTGTAGCCGCTTAGCCCCCACCCGGCGCCAGCATCAGGTTGGGCGCCAGACGCTGGAAGCCCTCCTCGTCCAGCACCATGTCCAGCGCCAGGCTGGCCAGGTCCGCCGACAGCGGTTCGGCCTCGGCATCGTTTTCCAGGTACAGCTGCTTGAGGTAGCTGTGGCACCCCGGGCAGCATTCGGCGCGCAGGGGCGCCTTGTCGGCACGGTGGCGGTCGTCCTCGAAGCTGCTGTAGCGCAGGTCCTTGCTCGCTTCGCAGTACACGCACTTGACCCGCACGACATGCCACTCGCAGGCACACAGCGAACACACCAGATAGCGCAAGCCATTGTGCCGCCCACGGTTGCGCACCAGGCCGGCCATGGCCGGTGAGCCGCAGCACGGGCACTGGCTCAGGCTAGCGCCCGGCTTGACCTCACTGACAGGCAAGGCCAGAAGCCAATGGCTCCAGGCCGCCTGCAGGGCCGCGCCGATAAAAGGCACCAGCGATGCCGGCACGGCATCGTATTGGCCTGCAAGCAGGGCAATGCCCCAACCCCTGCGCTGCTGCTCGCTGCTCGCCTGCAACTGCCGCAGCGCCTCGGCCAACGCCTGCCCAGGCGGAGCTACGTAGCGGTCGAGCAGGGCCTGTAGCCAAGTCAGCCAAGCGCCTTCGCGCACCAGGCTGTCAGCGGCCAATGGCGACAAGCCATGGCTGATGCACAGACGCTGACGCTCGGCTTCGATCGGCACTGCGGTCGGGGGCTGTGCCAGCAGCTGTTGCTGGACCCGGCACAGGCTGGCGATCAGCCGCAGATAATCTGCCAGGGCATGGCCCTCGGCCAGCCGTTCCAGGCGCGCGGCGCGCAAGGCGAACAGGTTGTCCGGTGGCAGATGAAGGTACGGTGGTGTGGTCGCCGAGGCTTCTATCTGCCCGGGTTCGAGAATCGTACTCAAGCTGTCATCCTTTTTTACGGGTCGGGCCCTGTGGCGGCTTGTCGCCGGTCACATCCCGGTACCACAACTCATGGTGATGGCGCGCCCAGGCACGGCTGACCCAGCCATGCATCATGGCGCCCACCGAGCCCTTGATCCAGATACCGGCGTAGATATGCACGATGATGCTCAAGACCAGTACGAAGGCTGCCAGCGCATGCAGCACGCTGGCCAGGCGGATGGCACTGATGCCGAAATACTGGCTGAACCAGGCCCGCCAGATCACCACGCCGCTGACCAGCAACACCAGCATGCACAGCAGCAGGGTCCAGAACAGCAGCTTCTGTCCGGCGTTGTACTTGCCGATCGCCGGCACGCCCTCGGCCTTGTTGAGCATCACCCGGTCGATGCGGCGCAACCACAGCCGATCGTTGGCCGTGATGAAGTTGGCGCGCCAGAAGCGCACCACCAAGCCAACGAAGAACACGAACATCGCGACGCCCAGGAACGGGTGCAGGATCCGCGTCCAGGGCCCGCCGCCAAACAGGTGGGTCAGCCAGAACAAGGCCGGATGAAACAGCGCCAGCCCCGACAGCCCGGCCATCATGAACAGGATCGCCACCAGCCAATGGTTGGTGCGCTCGTTGGCGGTGTAGCGCAGGATCGGTTTGTCATTGTTCATGGCCGCTGCTCCCCTGGCCCGTCGGGCCTGCCCGGGTCATAGACATGGACCGCCGGGTCCACCTGGTGCACGCTGCTGTCGACCGGCGCGGGATGCTCGTCCTCCTCCACCCGCTGTGGACCGACCCGCACATAGTGGAAGAACCCGGCCACCACCGCGGCGCCCATGGCCATCAGCGCCAGCGGCTTGCTGATGCCTTTCCACAGCCCCACCAGCGGGCTGATCACCGGCTGGTCCGGCAGGCCGGCATAGATCCGCGGCGTGTCGGCGTGGTGCAGCACGTACATCACGTGGGTACCGCCTACTCCGTCAGGATCGTACAGCCCGGCATTGTCGAAGCCCCGTGACTTGAGGTCGACGATACGCTCGGCGGCGTGGTTCTGCATGTCGTCCTTGGTCCCGAAGACGATCGCTCCGGTTGGGCAGGTTTTCACGCAGGCCGGCTCCAGGCCCACGGCCACGCGGTCGGAACACAGGCTGCACTTGTAGGCCTTGTGGTCCTTCTGCGAGATCCGCGGGATGTTGAACGGGCAACCGGTGATGCAGTAGCCGCATCCGATGCAGTGGTCCTGGTTGAAGTCGACGATGCCATTGGCATGCTTGATGATCGCACCAGGACTGGGGCAGGCCTTGAGGCAACCTGGGTCGGCGCAGTGCATGCAGCCATCCTTGCGGATCAGCCACTCCAGGTTGCCATCGGCCGTCTCGTGCTCGGTGAAGCGCATGAGGGTCCAGGTGTCGGCCGTGAGGTCCTGGGGATTGTCATAAGTACCGTGGTTGTGTCCGACCCCGTCACGCAGCTCGTTCCATTCCGAACAGGCCACCTGGCAGGCCTTGCAGCCGATGCACTTGGTGGTGTCGATCAGCTTGGCGACTGCCTGCTGCTGGCGTATCGAAGGCGGCGCGGTCGTGGTGGCTGAACGGGCGATGATATCTTGGCTAGCCATCAGACTTTCTCCACGTTGACCAGGAACGACTTGGATTCCGGCGTCTGGGTATTGCCGTCACCCAGGAACGGCACCAGGGTATTGGTCAGGTAGCCATGCCGGGTTTCCCCCGTGAAGCCCCAGTGCAAGGGGATGCCGATCTGGTGCACCGTCTGGTTGTTGACCTGCAGCGGACGAATCCGCTTGGTCACCACCGCCACCGCCTCGATGAACCCGCGCTTGCTGCTGACCCGCACCCGGTCGCCCGCCGCGATGCCTTTCTCCCTGGCCAGTACCTCGCCGATCTCGACGAACTGCTCGGGCTGGGTGATGGCGTTGAGGCGGCAGTGCTTGCTCCAGAAGTGGAAGTGTTCGGTCAGCCGGTAGGTGGTCGCCGCGTAAGGGAAGTCCTTGGCCTGGCCAAGGGTCTCCCACACCGAATCGAATATGCGCCCGGCCGGGTTGCTGGTGGCCTTCTTGTTGGTAGGGTGCAGCGGGTTGATGCCGATCGGGGTTTCGAAAGGCTCGTAGTGCTCGGGGAACGGGCCTTCGGCCATCTTGTCGAGGGCGAAGAAGCGCGCCACCCCGTCGGGGTTCATGATGAACGGGTTCATGCCCTGCTCTGGCGGGACGTCAACCTTGTAGTCCGGCGTATCGGTGCCGCCCCACACCTTGCCGTTCCACCACACCAGCCGTTTCTTCTCATCCCAGGGCTTGCCTTGCGGGTCGGCCGACGCGCGGTTGTAGAGGATCCGCCGGTTTGCCGGCCAGGCCCAGGCCCAGTTCAGGTTCTGCTTCATGCCGAACGGATCGCTGTTGTCGCGCCGGGCCATCTGGTTGCCCAGTTCGGTCCAGCTGCCACAGAAGATCCAGCAACCGGATGCCGTGCTGCCATCGTCCTTGAGCTGGCCGAAACCGGCAAGCTGCTGGCCGGCCTTGAGCTGCGCGCCAGAGGCGTCTGTCTGGTCAATGACGGAGGTGCCGTTGAGCTCCTTGGCCAGCTCTTCGGGTGACGGTTCGTCGGCCACCTTGTAGGCCCAGTTGAGGTTCAGCAACGGCTCGGCATAAGCGCCGCCCTCCTCCTGATAGCGCTTGCGCAGGCGCAGGTACAGGTCGCTCATGATGCGCACGTCGGTACGCGTCTCGCCTGGGCCGTCGGCGCCCTTCCAGTGCCATTGCAACCAGCGACTGCTGTTGACCAGCGAGCCGTCTTCCTCGGCGAAACAGGTGGTTGGCAGGCGAATGACTTCGGTCTGGATATCGGCGCTGCTCACGTCGTTGTATGGCCCGACCTTGCGCCAGAACTCCGAGGTCTCGGTGGCCAGCGGGTCCATGACCACCAGCCACTTGAGCTTGCTCAGGGCGGCCGTGACACGGTTCTTGTCCGGCAGGGCAGCGATCGGGTTGAAGCCTTGGCACATGTAGCCGTTGACCTTGCCCTGACCCATCAGGTCGAACATCTTCAGCACGTCGTAGCCTGGGATGTCGAGCTTGGGCAGCCAGTCGTAGCCCCAGCGATTCTCGGCGGTGGCATTGGCGCCATACCAGGACTTCATCAGGCTGACATGGAACTTGCCGTAGTTCTGCCAGTAGGACAGCTGCCCCGGGCGCAGCGGCACGGGCGCGCGCTTGGCGATGTAGGCGTCGTAGTCCTGTTCGGCGTCGCCAGGCAGCGTCAGGTAACCGGGCAAGGAGTTGGAGAGCAGCCCAAGGTCCGTCAGCCCCTGGATGTTGGAGTGCCCGCGCAGGGCGTTGACACCCCCGCCGGGCATGCCGACGTTGCCCAGCAGCAACTGCACCATCGCCGCGCTGCGGATGATCTGCGCGCCGATCGAGTGCTGTGTCCAGCCCAACGCATAGAGAATCGTCATGGTCTTGCCCGGCCGCGAGCAGGTGGCGATCTCTTCCCAGA
>JAEWGL010000006.1 GCA_023388335.1 Pseudomonadota bacterium
GATCAACGCGCACTTCTGGCTGGCGACCATCGGCACCGTGCTGTACATCGCCTCGATGTGGGTCAATGGCATCACCCAAGGCCTGATGTGGCGCGCGGTCAACGCCGACGGCACGCTGACCTACTCCTTCGTCGAGACGCTGGCGGCCAGCCATCCAGGCTTCATCGTGCGCTTCGTCGGCGGGGCCATCTTCCTTGCCGGCATGCTGCTGATGGCCTGGAACACCTGGCGCACCGTTCGCGCCCCGGCCCCGGCCCCCGCCAGCGCCCCTGCGACTGCCCAGCTGGCCTGAGGAGACAACGCCTGATGAAACATGAAGTCATCGAGAAAAACGTCGGCCTGCTGGCCCTGCTGATGGTCCTGGCGGTGAGCGTCGGCGGCCTGACCCAGATCGTCCCGCTGTTCTTCCAGGACGTCACCAATACGCCGGTCGAGGGCATGAAGCCCTATACCGCGCTGCAGCTTGAAGGTCGCGACATCTATATCCGCGAAGGCTGCGTCGGCTGCCATTCGCAGATGATCCGACCGTTCCGCGCCGAGACCGAGCGCTATGGCCACTACTCGGTGGCCGGCGAGAGCGTCTGGGACCACCCCTTCCTCTGGGGCTCCAAGCGCACCGGGCCGGACCTGGCACGGGTCGGCGAGCGCTACTCGGACGACTGGCACCGCGCCCACCTGTACAACCCGCGCAACGTCGTGCCCGAGTCGAAGATGCCCGCCTACCCCTGGCTGGTCGCCCAGCCGGTGGACGCCAGCCACACCGACACCAAGATGCGCACCCTGCGCGCCCTCGGCGTGCCCTACAGCGACGCAGACATCGCCGGTGCCCGCGACGCGGTCAAGGGCAGGACCGAGATGGACGCCCTGGTCGCCTACCTGCAGGTGCTGGGCACCGCGATCAAGAACAAGAGGTAAGCGCGATGGAGTTCTCACTGGACATCGGCCAGATCCGTGGCCTGGGCACCCTGGTGGTGATGATCGCCTTCATCGGCCTGAGCCTGTGGGTGTTCAACCGCCGCCGCGACCGTGATTTCGCCGAGGCGCGCCTGCTGCCCTTCGTCGACGACCCCCTGCCCCCCGCCGGGCAGGAACCTGCCTTGAGGAGTACCCGGCAATGACCACCTTCTGGAGTACGTACATCAGCGTACTGACCCTCGGCAGCCTGATCGGCCTGACCTGGTTGCTGCTCAGCACCCGCAAGGGCCAGAGCAAGGGCACCACCGATCAGACCATGGGCCACAGCTTCGACGGCATCGAGGAGTACGACAACCCACTGCCCAAGTGGTGGTTCTGGCTGTTCGTCGGCACCTTGGTGTTTTCGGTCGGCTACCTGATCCTCTATCCCGGCCTTGGCAACTTCAAAGGCCTGCTGCCCGGTTACCAGGACGCCAGCGAATTCGCCGACGGCCAGGCCGGCTGGACCGGCGCGCACGAATGGGAAAAGGAAATGGCCAAGGCCGATGCGCGCTTCGGGCCGATCTTCACCCGCTTTGCCGCCATGCCCATCGAGGAGGTGGCCAAGGACCCGCAAGCGCTGAAGATGGGCGCGCGGCTGTTCGCGTCCAACTGCGCGGTGTGTCACGGCTCTGATGCCAAGGGTGCCTATGGTTTCCCTAACCTCGCCGACAACGACTGGCGCTGGGGCGGCGAGCCCGAGACCATCAAGACCTCGATCCTCAACGGGCGCCACGGGGTGATGCCGGCGTGGGCCGATGTCATTGGCGAGCAGGGCGTGGCCGATGTCGCCGCCTTCGTGCTCAGCAACCTGGATGGCCGCAGCCTGCCGCAAAACGTCAAGGCCAATGTCGCCAACGGCCAGCGGATCTTCGCGGCCAACTGCGTGGCCTGCCATGGGCCCGAAGCCAAGGGCACCCCGGCCATGGGCGCGCCTGACCTGACCCATCCGCAGGCATTCATCTATGGTTCGAGCTTTGCCCAGCTGCAACAGACCATCCGCTACGGACGCCAGGGCCAGATGCCGGCGCAGGTGGATATTCAAGGCAATGACAAGGTGCACCTGCTGGCGGCGTATGTGTACAGCCTTTCGCAGGATCGGGCGGTGGCGGTTGAGGAGCTGACCGGCCAGTAATGCTACGGCGCCGCGGTTGTGGGAACTGCGGCGCCCTGTGCCCTCACCCCAACCCTCTCCCGGCGGGAGAGGGAGCAGACCGCGCTGAAATTATTGATGCAATCGATCCACCGCCGCGATCAATCCCCTTCTCTCTCATACCTTCCTTGTAGCCCCTTCCCTTGCTCCCCTCCCAAGCACCTGCCTTGCCGTTCGGACACAGCCACCGGCAGTCGGCATGCCGAAAAAAAAGCTTGACCGATCGGACAGAAAAAGGCGAAAAACAGTACACATTACAAAGATTTGTTTGTGTACAATTGCTCGCCCCCCGGCGCCGTGGAAACGTGCCGGACAGGGTCCGGACACGGGTCTGTGCAAGCGTCTTGCGTTGTCTTAACCCAAGGGGTTAGGGATACTTGCGCCGATTTCAACCAACAAGAATATCCAAAAACCGTGGAACCTTAGAATGAGTACAGCAATCAGTCCGACTGCTTATAACTATAAGGTCGTCCGCCAGTTCGCCATCATGACGGTGGTCTGGGGGATCCTTGGCATGGGGGTTGGTGTCTTCATCGCCTCGCAACTGGTCTGGCCGGAGCTGAACCTGGACCTGCCCTGGACCAGCTTCGGCCGCCTGCGCCCGCTGCACACCAACCTGGTGATTTTCGCCTTCGGCGGCTGTGCGCTGTTCGCCACCTCCTACTATGTCGTGCAGCGAACCTGCCAGACGCGGCTGGTCTCCGATGGCCTGGCTGCCTTCACCTTCTGGGGTTGGCAGGCGGTGATCGTCGGGGCGCTGATCACCTTGCCCATGGGCTACACCACCACCAAGGAATACGCGGAGCTGGAATGGCCGATCGCGATCCTGCTGGCCATCGTGTGGATCTGCTACGGGCTGGTGTTCTTCGGCACCATCGTCAAGCGCAACACCAAGCACATCTATGTCGGCAACTGGTTCTACGGCGCCTTCATCGTCGTCACCGCGATGCTGCACATCGTCAACCACATCTCGCTGCCGGTGAGCTGGTTCAAATCCTATTCGGCCTACGCCGGCGCCACCGACGCGATGATCCAGTGGTGGTATGGCCACAACGCCGTGGGCTTCTTCCTGACCACGGGCTTCCTCGGCATGATGTACTACTTCGTGCCCAAGCAGGCTGAGCGGCCGATCTACTCCTATCGCCTGTCGATCGTCCACTTCTGGGCGCTGATCACCCTGTACATCTGGGCCGGCCCCCATCACCTGCACTACACCGCCCTGCCCGACTGGGCCCAGTCGCTGGGCATGGTCATGTCGCTGATCCTCCTGGCGCCGAGCTGGGGCGGCATGATCAACGGCATGATGACCCTGTCCGGTGCCTGGCACAAACTGCGCAGCGACCCGATCCTGCGCTTCCTCGTGGTGTCGCTGGCCTTCTACGGCATGTCGACCTTCGAAGGGCCGATGATGGCGATCAAGACCGTCAACGCCCTGTCGCACTACACCGACTGGACCATCGGCCACGTGCACGCTGGCGCCCTGGGCTGGGTGGCGATGATTTCCATCGGCTCGCTGTACCACCTGATCCCGAAGGTCTATGGCCGGGCCCAGATGCACAGCGTCGGCCTGATCAACGCGCACTTCTGGCTGGCGACCATCGGCACCGTGCTGTACATCGCCTCGATGTGGGTCAATGGCATCACCCAAGGCCTGATGTGGCGCGCGATCAACGACGACGGCACCCTCACCTACTCCTTCGTCGAAGCGCTGCAGGCCAGCCATCCGGGCTATATCGTCCGCGCCCTGGGCGGTGCGTTCTTCGCCTCGGGCATGGTGCTGATGGCCTACAACGTCTACCGCACCGTACGCGCCTCGGCGCTGGCCGAAGCTGAAGCCGCCGCCCAGATCGTCGTCGTGGGAGCTCACTGATGAAGCATGAAGTAGTCGAGAAGAACATCGGCCTGCTGGCCTTCTTCATGGTCATCGCCGTGAGCATCGGCGGCCTGACCCAGATCGTTCCGCTGTTCTTCCAGGACGTCACCAACAAGCCGATCGAAGGCATGGTGCCGCGCACCGCGCTGGAGGTCGAAGGGCGCGACATCTACATCCGCGAGGGCTGCGTCGGCTGCCATTCGCAGATGATCCGACCGTTCCGCGCCGAGACCGAGCGCTATGGCCACTACTCGGTGGCCGGCGAGAGCGTCTGGGATCACCCCTTCCTCTGGGGCTCCAAGCGCACCGGGCCGGACCTGGCACGCGTCGGCGGCCGCTACTCGGACGACTGGCACCGCGCTCACCTGTACAACCCGCGCAACGTCGTGCCTGAGTCGAAGATGCCGTCCTACCCGTGGCTGGTGGAGAACGCGCTCGACGGCAAGGACACGCCGAAAAAGCTGGAAGTCCTGCGTACCCTGGGCGTGCCGTACACCGACGCAGACATCGCCGGTGCCCGTGACGCGGTCAAGGGCAAGACCGAAATGGACGCCTTGGTGGCCTACCTGCAAGGCCTGGGCACCCTCATCAAGAGCAAACGGTGACTGTGATGGATATCGGGATGATTCGCGGTCTGGGCACCGTCGTGGTGCTGGTGGCTTTTGTCGGCCTGGCGCTGTGGGTATTCAGCGGCCGGCGCAAGAAGGACTTCGACGAAGCGACCTTGCTGCCGTTCGCGGACGATCCCGAAGCGATCACGCATGTCGAGCAAGCCAAAGCGAGCGCTGCTAGGAGTAACAACGAATGACCACCTTCTGGAGTCTGTACGTCACCGTCCTGACCCTGGGCACCATCTTTGCCTTGACCTGGCTGCTGCTATCGACCCGCAAGGGCCAGCGCAGCGAGGCCACCGACGAAACCGTGGGCCACGCCTTCGACGGCATCGAGGAGTACGACAACCCCCTGCCCAAATGGTGGTTCTGGCTGTTCGTCGGCACCATCGTCTTCGCCCTGGGTTATCTGGTGCTGTACCCGGGACTGGGCAACTTCAAAGGCGTGCTGCCCGGTTACCAGGACGCCGACGAGTTCGCCAACGGCCAGGCCGGCTGGACCGGCGTGCACGAGTGGGAAAAGGAAATGGCCAAGGCCGAGGTGCGCTTCGGGCCGATCTTCGCCAAGTTTGCCGCCATGCCCATCGAAGAGGTGGCCCAGGACCCCCAGGCCCTAAAGATGGGTGCGCGCCTGTTCGCCTCCAACTGCTCGGTGTGTCACGGTTCGGATGCCAAGGGCGCCTATGGCTTCCCCAACCTGACCGACAACGACTGGCGCTGGGGTGGCGAGCCGGAGACCATCAAGACCAGCATCATGAACGGACGCCACGGCGTCATGCCAGCCTGGGCCGAAGTGCTTGGCGAGCAGGGCGTGGCCGATGTCGCCGCCTTCGTGCTGACCAATCTGGATGGGCGCAGCCTGCCGGAGAACATCAAGGCCGATACCGTCAACGGCCAGAAGATCTTCGCCGCCAACTGCGTGGCCTGCCACGGCCCTGAAGCCAAGGGCACCCCGGCCATGGGCGCACCAGACCTGACCCATCCGCAGGCGTTCATCTACGGTTCGAGCTTTGCCCAGTTGCAGCAGACCATCCGTTACGGGCGCCAGGGCCAGATGCCGGCGCAGGCGCAGCTGCAAGGCAACGACAAGGTGCACCTGCTGGCGGCGTATGTGTACAGCCTGTCGCACCAGGACCAGCCGGAGGCTGCCAAGGCCGAGTGAAGAACTGCAGGGCCTGTTCCGGCCTCTTCGCGGGTAAACCCGCTCCCACAGGGACTGCATGAGCCCTGTGGGAGTGGATCTACCCGCAAAGAGGCCGGAACAGCCAACCAAAACAACCGGGCACTGACCTGGATCAATTGACAGTTGCCATAACACGTTTCCAGCCTCAAACCCAACGCGACTAAAGGTCGCAGGCCGCACCCGGCCTGCCATCACGGGGGTATCATGCCCCCGAAAGCGTCACCCGCTTCCGACCGCGGCCGGCATGCACTGGCCGCGGCACTTCTCCACTGCCGTGGGATTCGATGATGAGCAAGCAGATTCCGGTTCACGATGTCACCCCGCCCGCCAACTGCACCAACGGCAGCGTCGACCTCTATGCCGCCCGGGAAAAGATCTACACCCGGGCGTTTACCGGTGTGTTCCGCAACCTGCGCATGCTCGGTGGCGCGGCGCTCATGCTGCTGTACTTCGGCACCGTGTGGCTGAACTGGGGCGAGCACCAGGCCGTCTGGTGGAACCTGCCAGAACGCAAGTTCTATATCTTCGGCGCGACCATCTGGCCGCAGGACTTCATCCTCCTGTCCGGGCTGCTGATCGTCGCCGCTTTCGGCTTGTTCTTCATCACCGTGTTCGCCGGCAGGGTCTGGTGCGGCTACACCTGCCCGCAGAGCGTGTGGACCTGGATTTTCATGTGGTGCGAGAAGGTCACCGAAGGTGACCGCAACCAGCGCATGAAGCTGGACAAGGCGCCGCTGCACGCCAGCAAGGTTCTGCGCAAGGCGGCCAAGCACAGCCTCTGGTTGCTGATCGGCTTCGTCACCGGCATGACCTTTGTCGGCTATTTTTCGCCCATCCGCGAGCTGGTGCTGGAGTTCTTCACCGGCCAGGCCGACGGCTGGGCCTACTTCTGGGTGGGTTTCTTCACCCTGGCCACCTATGGCAACGCCGGTTGGCTGCGCGAGCAGGTATGCGTGTACATGTGCCCTTATGCGCGCTTCCAGAGCGTGATGTTCGACAAGGACACCCTGATCGTCTCCTACGACCCGCGCCGCGGCGAGACCCGTGGGCCGCGCAAGAAAGACATGGACTACAAGGCCAAGGGCCTGGGCGATTGCATCGACTGCACCATGTGCGTCCAGGTCTGCCCGACCGGCATCGATATCCGCGACGGCCTGCAGGTCGAATGCATCGGCTGCGCCGCCTGCATCGACGCCTGCGACACCATCATGGACAAGATGAGCTACCCCAAGGGCCTGATCAGCTACACCACCGAACACAATCTCTCCGGCCAGAAAACCCATCTGCTGCGCCCGCGGCTGATCGGCTACGCGCTGGTGCTGCTGGCGATGATCGCCCTGCTGGTCACCGCCTTCGCCACCCGCTCGCTGGTCGGCTTCGACGTCAGCAAGGACCGGGTCCTGTACCGCGAGAACGCCCAGGGCCGGATCGAGAACGTCTACAGCCTGAAGGTCATGAACAAAGACCAGCACGACCACATCTACGTGCTCGACGCCGCTGGCCTGCCGGACCTCAAGCTGCAGGGTCCGCGCGAGATTCGCGTGGCCGCCGGCGACATCGTCAGCGTGCCGGTGCAACTGTCGGTGGCGCCCGAGCAACTGCCGTCGTCCACCAATGACGTCACCTTCACCCTCAAGGACGCCGACGACGGCGCCTCCCAGGTCCACGCCAGGAGCCGGTTCATCGGCCCGCAAATCCGTTGAGAGAAACCGCCATGCTTTCAGCTACCGCCGCCAGTCCTTGGTACAAGCACCTCTGGCCCTGGATCATCATCGGCATCCTCACCACGTCGGTGTGCCTGAGCCTGACCATGGTCAACATTGCCGTGCGCAACCCGGTCAATCTGGTCAACGACAACTACTACGAGGCCGGCAAAGGCATCAACCGTTCCCTGGACCGCGAACTGCTGGCCCAGACCCTCGACCTCAAGGCCAGCGTGTACCTGGACGAGCTGACCGGCGAAGTCGACCTGCGCCTGAGCGGCGCCAGCCAGCCGCCGACCTTGGAGCTGAACCTGATCTCGCCGACCCAGCCGGGCAAGGACCGCAGGGTCGCGCTGAGGCGCAGCGAGCAGGGTCGCTATGTCGGCCAGCTGGAGGACCGCGTCGAGGGCCGCCGCTTCGTCGAGTTGCTTGGCAGCCAGCAAGGAGAGGTGTGGCGCCTGTTCGAGGAAGAGAAGGTCGAGCATGGGGTAGCCTTGCAACTGGGCGATGAAGCCTTGCAAGGGGCCGAGCATCTGGAAAAATGATGAGTCTTCACAGAGCGTGTATCCGGATGACATCGTCGTCAGGCCGGGCGCATCGCGGACAAGCCTGCGCCTATAGGTACAGCGCACCGGACGGGTCCATGACGAGATGAGCCAGCCCATCCCCTGCTACCACTGCGCCTTGCCCGTTCCGACCGCCAGCCGCTTTACCGCCGTGGTCCTGGGCGAGCCACGAGCATTCTGCTGCCCTGGCTGCAAGGCGGTGGCCGAGGCCATCGTCGCGGGTAAGCTGGAGCACTATTACCAGCATCGCAGCGAAGCCAGCGCCAACCCCGAGGCGCTGCCCCGCCAACTGCAGGACGAACTGGCGTTGTACGACTGCGCCGACGTGCAGCGACCCTTCGTCCGCCACGCCGGCGACCAGGCCGAAGCGACCCTGCTGATCGAAGGCGTTAGCTGCGCCGCCTGCGGGTGGCTGATCGAAAAGCACCTGCGCAACCTGCCCGGCGTCGCCGAGGCGCGCCTGAACCTGTCCAATCACCGCCTGCACTTGAGCTGGGCGGACCACCAGCTGCCGCTCTCGCGCCTGCTGGCCGAGCTGCGCCAGATCGGCTACGCCGCCCACCCCTACCTACCCGACCAGGCCACCGAACAACTGGCCCGGGAAAACCGCAGCGCCCTGCGCCGGCTCGGCGTGGCCGGACTGCTGTGGTTCCAGGCGATGATGGCAACCATGGCCACCTGGCCGGAATTCAACATCGACCTGAGCCCGGAACTGCACACCATCCTGCGCTGGGTCGCGCTGTTTCTCACCACACCGATCGTGTTCTACAGCTGCGCGCCCTTCTTCAAGGGCGCCGCCCGCGACCTGCGTACCCGCCACCTGACCATGGATGTCTCGGTGTCGCTGGCCATCGGCCTGGCCTACGGCGCCGGGATCTGGACCGCGATCACCGGCAGCGGCGAGCTGTATTTCGACACCGTCGGCATGTTCGCGCTGTTCCTCCTGACCGGCCGCTACCTGGAGCGACGCGCCCGGGAACGCACGGCCGCCGCCACCGCACAGCTGGTCAACCTGTTGCCGGCCTCGTGCCTGCGCCTGGGCCGCGACGGCCAGAGCGAGCGCATCCTGCTCGCCGACCTGCGCCAGGGCGACCGGGTGCTGGTGCAGCCAGGTGCGGTGATCCCGGCCGATGGGCGCATCGTCGACGGCCGCTCGAGCATCGACGAGTCGCTGCTGACCGGTGAATACCTGCCCCTGGCGCGCGGCCAGGGCGACGCGGTCACCGCCGGCACGCTGAATGTGGAAAGCACCCTGACCATCGAGGTCCAGGCCCTGGGCCAGGACACCCGCCTGTCGGCGATCGTCCGCCTGCTCGAACGCGCCCAGTCGGAAAAACCGCGCCTGGCGCGGATCGCCGACTGTGCCTCGCAAGGGTTTCTGCTCTTTACCTTGGTCGCTGCTGCCGCGATTGGCCTGCTGTGGTGGCAACTGGACGCCTCACGGGCGTTCTGGATCGTCCTGGCGATGTTGGTCGCTACCTGCCCCTGCGCCCTGTCGCTGGCCACTCCGACTGCCCTCACCGCGGCCACCGGCACCTTGCACCAGCTGGGCCTGCTGCTGACCCGCGGGCACGTGCTGGAAGGCCTGAACCAGATCGACACGGTGATCTTCGACAAGACCGGCACGCTCACCGAGGGACGTCTGGCCCTGCGCAGCCTTATCCCGCTCGCTGGCCTGGACGCCGACCAGTGCCTGGCGCTGGCAGCCGCCCTGGAGCACCGCTCCGAACACCCTATCGCCCGCGCCTTCGGCCGCGCCGCCACGCCAGCCCACGCGGTCAGTTCGGTTGCAGGCCTGGGCCTGCAGGGCCAGGTCGGCGAACGCGAGCTGCGCATCGGCCAAGCCGCCTTCGTCTGCGCTCTCAGCGGCGCACCCGTGCCCGCTGCACCTGCGCAGAACGGCCAGTGGCTGCTGCTCGGGGACCGTCAAGGCCCCCTGGCCTGGTTCGTTCTCGATGACCGCCTGCGCAGCGACGCCGGCGAGCTGCTGGCGGCGTGCAGGGCGCGTGGCTGGCATACCCTGCTGCTGTCCGGGGACAGCTCGCCGATGGTCGAGGAGGTGGCCGCGCAGTTGCGGATCGACGAAGCCATCGGTGGCTTGCGTCCAGACGACAAACTGGCCCGCCTCAAGGCCTTGCAACAGCAAGGCCGCAGGGTGCTGATGCTGGGTGACGGGGTCAACGACGTGCCAGTGCTGGCGGCGGCGGACATCAGCATCGCCATGGGTTCGGCCACGGACCTGGCCAAGACCAGCGCCGACGCGGTACTGCTGTCCAACCGCCTGCAGGCGCTGGTGCAAGCCTTCGGCCTGGCCAGGCGCACGCGGCGGATCATCGTCGAGAACCTGCTCTGGGCCAGCCTGTACAATGGCCTGATGTTGCCGTTCGCCGCCCTCGGCTGGATCACCCCGGCGTGGGCCGCCATCGGCATGTCGGTGAGCTCGCTGGTCGTGGTCCTCAATGCCCTGCGCCTGACTCGGCTACCAGGTCCGACGGCCGCGGCCAATGTCTCCCAACCTCGCCACGATTTGCGCAGGAGCGTCCCATGCCCGCCCTCTACGTCATGATCCCGGCCGCCCTGCTAATCGTCGGCGTGGCCGTGTACATCTTCTTCTGGGCGGTGGACAGCGGCCAGTACGATGACCTCGAAGGTCCGGCCCACAGCATCCTCTTCGACGACCAGGACCCCAGGCACGAGGCCGCCGTACACCACCCCGACAGCACCCCCGACGAGGACCCCACGCGCCGTGGTTGAGCTTCTGCCCCTGCTCGCCTCGGCCATGGTCCTCGGGCTGCTCGGCGGCGGCCATTGCCTGGGCATGTGCGGCGGCCTGATGGGCGCCCTGACCTTGGCCATTCCCCCGGCGCAACGCAGCCGCCGTCTACGCCTGCTGCTGGCCTACAACCTCGGCCGGGTCCTGAGCTACGCCACCGCCGGCTTGCTGTTGGGCCTGGCCGGCTGGGCGCTGGCCAACAGCCCGGTGGCTCTGGCCATGCGGGTACTGGCCGGTCTGCTGCTGATTGCCATGGGCCTGTACCTGGCCGGCTGGTGGAGCGGGCTGACGCGGATCGAAGGCCTGGGCCGCGGCCTGTGGCGTCACATCCAGCCGCTGGCCACGCGTCTGCTACCGGTGTCCAGCCTGCCGCGGGCGCTGCTGCTGGGGACGCTATGGGGCTGGCTGCCGTGCGGGCTGGTCTACAGCACCCTGCTGTGGGCGGCCAGCCAGGGCGATGCCCTGGACAGCGCCGCGCTGATGCTCGCCTTCGGCGTCGGCACCTGGCCCGTGCTGCTGGCCACCGGCCTTGCCGCCGAGCGGGTCAACCGCCTGCTACGCCAGCGCAGCGTGCGCATGGCGGGGGGCCTGCTGGTGGTGCTGTTCGGCCTGTGGACGCTGCCGGGGCCTCACCAGCACTGGCTGATGGGGCACTGAGGCGGCGTTGATACAGGTCAACACGGCCTGCCATGGCGCTCCCTAGACTCCGGCCACCGCTGCTTTTTCCGGGGACCGCCCACATGCTTGACGCCCTCCGTTGGGATTCCGACCTGATCCGCCGCTACGACCTGGCTGGACCACGCTACACTTCCTACCCGACCGCCGTGCAACTGCACAGCGAGGTGGGCTCCTTCGACCTGCTTCACGCCCTGCGCGAGAGTCGGCGCGCCGTGCGGCCGCTGTCGTTGTACCTGCACGTGCCGTTCTGCGCCAACATCTGCTACTACTGCGCCTGCAACAAGGTCATCACCAAGGACCGTGGCCGCGCCCTGCCCTACTTGCAGCGCCTGGAGCAGGAGATCCAGCTGATCGCCTGTCACCTGGACCCCAGGCAGCGCGTCGAGCAGCTGCACTTGGGCGGCGGCACCCCGACCTTTCTCAGCCACGTGGAACTGCGCCGGCTGATGGCCCACCTGCGCCAGCACTTCAACCTGCTGGACGACGATTCAGGCGACTACGGCATCGAGATCGACCCGCGCGAGGCCGACTGGTCGACCATGGGCCTGCTTCGCGAACTGGGCTTCAACCGTGTCAGCCTCGGCGTGCAGGACCTCGAACCGACCGTGCAACGCGCGGTCAACCGCCTGCAGAGCCTGGAGCAGACCCGCACCCTGATCGAAGCCGCGCGCACCTTGCAGTTTCGCTCGGTCAACCTCGACCTGATCTATGGCCTGCCACGCCAGACGCCGCAAGGCTTCGCCCGCACCGTCGGGGAAGTCATCCGGCTGCAGCCGGACCGCCTGTCGGTGTTCAACTACGCGCACCTGCCCGAGCGCTTCATGCCCCAGCGCCGCATCGACAGCAGCGAGCTGCCTGGGCCGGCCGCCAAGCTCGAGATGCTGCAGACCACCATCGAGCAGCTGAGCGCCGCCGGCTACCGCTACATCGGCATGGACCACTTCGCCCTGCCCGACGATGAACTGGCCATCGCCCAGGAAGAAGGCACCCTGCAACGCAACTTCCAGGGCTACACCACCCATGGCCACTGCGACCTGATCGGTCTCGGGGTGTCGGCGATCAGCCAGATCGGCGATCTCTATTGCCAGAACAGCAGCGACCTGAACACTTACCAGGACGCCCTCTCCAGCGCCCAGCTGGCGACCCAGCGCGGGCTGCTGTGCACGGCGGACGACCGCCTGCGCCGGGCAGTGATCCAGCAGCTGATCTGTCACTTCGAACTGGACTTCGACAGCATCGAGCAGGCCTTCACCGTCGATTTCGCGGGGTACTTCAAGGACCTCTGGCCGCAGTTGCAGGCCATGCACAAGGATGGCCTGATCCACCTGGACGCCCAGGGTATCAAGGTTCTGCCGGCCGGACGCCTGCTGGTACGGTCAGTGTGCATGGTCTTCGATGCCTATCTGGCCTTGCATGACCACCAGCGCTTCTCGCGGGTGATCTGAAGCGCCAGCTGACGCCCGAGCGCGGGATTCTTCGACGCACAGCATGGCCAGGGATCGCCATCGGCATACGCCGCCACCACCGCGCTGGGCCATCGGACGACAGCGCGTGCTGGCCTCCACCCTGCGCCGTGGGTTACCCT
>JAEWGL010000064.1 GCA_023388335.1 Pseudomonadota bacterium
TGTGGGAAACGCCGGTATTAAGCTGATCTCTTAAATCGTTGAAGGACTTTATTAAATGACAAATGTAATCAAGCTCAAAACTGGTTCGAAATATGAGGAAATGGGTAGTTATTCTCGCCTCGTTTCTATCGATAACTGGATTTATGTTTCAAACACTGCGGGGCGTAATCCGGATACTAAAGAAATCTCCGCAGACCTGATCGAACAGACTAACCAGGTATTCGCAAATATCGAAGCCGCGTTAGCGGCAGTAGATGCCACACTGGCGGATGTGGTCTGTTCGCGAGTGTTTATCCAGAATCCTGAGGATGTACCTGAAGTGATGAATGTGGTTGGCCAGAAGTTTCGGGGGATCGACCCAGCAAGCACGATCACTTGCCCGCCACTGGGTTCGACGGTGTATCGCGTTGAGTTAGAAGTTACTGCATGCCGTGGTGTGTCTAAAGCTGCAGTGACTCAAATCAAGCTTGGCTAATAACTTGCAGGTAAAGCGGTGGCGACACCGCTTGCCGACTGCTAAAGAGTTTTAAAATGTCCCCTTTGATTGAGCCTGTCACAACTGCGCAACAAATGCCTACCAATACTTCCGTGGTGATTATCGGTGGCGGGATTATCGGATTAACAACAGCGCTTGCGTTAAGTGAGCGGAATATTCCGGTTGTAGTTTTGGAGAAGGGTCGTATTGCGGGTGAGCAATCGTCGCGTAATTTGGGCTGGGTGCGTAAGACCAGCCGACACGCGCACGATATTCCGCTGGCCCAAGCGGCCGATCGTTTGTGGTCAGAAATGCCAAATCGTGTAGGTTCCGATGTTGGCTACCGCCAGGCGGGCATCATGTTTGTGGGACGAAGTGATGTTCAGATGGCCATGCATGAGAGCTGGCTGAAAAGTGTCGACGGGTTGGATCTTGATTCTCAACTACTCAGCCGACGCCAGATTGAGCAACTTGTGCCAGGTGGTAAAGAATCTTGGGCAGGTGGCATTTACACCCCGTCGGATGGGCGCGCAGAGCCGACCATGGCATCCAGCGCTATCGCACGCGCTGCCATGGCGAATGGTGCTGTGATCATTGAGCACTGTGCGGTACGCGGCTTGGTTCGAAGCGCTGGGAGCGTGAGCGGGGTGGTAACTGAGTTAGGTGAAATACGTTGTGACCAAGTTCTACTCGCTGGCGGCGTGTGGTCGCGCCGATTCCTCGGTAACGAAGGAATTTCGCTGCCAACGTTACCGCTTATCTGTTCAGTATTAAGAACGCAACCCATGGCTGGTCCTACCGATATTGCAGTAGGGGCGCCGGACTTCTCGTTCCGCAAGCACAGTGGTGGTGGCTTTATCATCACCCAGCGTGGCCGCTTGGATGCTTCGATCACCATGGATCACCTGCTGTTGACCCCGAAATACCTGCCGGCCATCCGAACTCAGCGCAGCTTTTTGCGTGTGTCTCTCGGTCGAGAGTTCTTTTCCGACCTTGCGTTGGACCGTCACTGGAAATCGGATCAAGTATCGCCATTCGAGAAAGTGCGAGTTAAAGACCCAAGCCCAAACATGCATCTCAATCAGGAGGCACTCCGAAATTTGAAATCGGCTTGGCCCATCTTCAATAGCGCAGAGATCGAGCAAGCATGGGCTGGTGCCATCGATGTCACTCCTGACTCTAATCCAGTGATTGGTCCAGTTGTCCAGCTACCAGGATTGATGGTCGCAACAGGTTTCTCCGGGCATGGCTTTGGTACTTCTCCCGCAGCCGGTCAGCTTGCTGCAGATTTATTATCTGGCCATCCGCCAATCATTGATCCTTCTCCTTATAGCTTCTGTAGGTTTACGTAATTACTCAGCTGCTTGCGTCTGTTGCGTACCGCCGCTGGCTTGCCCGCCGTTGAGTTGCTTTGCTGCCCTACAACTGCTCAGTGCTCGACGATGCACTCTGGTACCGGCGGTCTATCGATAAAAATTAACTTGGCGGCTCCTGAATAGGTCAGCAGGCGGTAAGTTCTCTCGTCAGCTCTCGGATGAAGACTAAGAGCCTAGGTGGCTACCGGGGAACTCCTCGCGCTGCAGAGCAGCGAAGATCGGGCCGTGAATCGATCAAGCCTTGCTCATTCAATCTCAGGTGCAAGCGCTTGAGCATCTGATCCAATGTGCCCTGGTTTCGCCAACCCCGAAACCGTTGATACACCGTCGACCACGGGCCGAAGCGTTCCGGCATGTCTCGCCACGCAGCGCCCAAGCAGAGCACCAAGAGCACGCCATCGAGCATCAGACCGTCGCTCAGACGGGGCCGCCCTCGGCCATGAGTTTCGATGAAGAGATCGGAGACCACAGCTCAGGCCTCGTCCGAGAGTTAGTAACGCTTTGCCATCACAGAATTCCTTTCCGTAGATGGCCGGGAACCCTACAGAATTTCAGCTTCTGAAGTGCGCCAATTGGGTTTCTCGGGATTTCGTACAGAGCCTAGGCCACGTGTATGGCCGGTAGCCGACGGGCAGCGCGTGGTCGGCATCTAGCGGCGCAGCGTCATGCTCGGCAGTGGACGCTACGCAATGCTCGCTGTCGGCATGGGTTTCTCCCTGATGCCGTGGAAGCCAGTAATCAAATAGCGGCTGGGCCAACAGCTTGCCCCGACGGTGCTCGGCGGCGATGTGTCTTGGGAGATCGGACGGGAGCACAAATACTCCATCACATGACTCCTTGTCTGGCACGCGTGGGCTATGCCCGCCGCAGATTGCATTGGAATGTGGTGATTTCGCTGTACGTCCGTCCCTGACGTCTTCCTATCAAGCAAAACCAGGAGGCGATAGATTCGGCAGCGAGCTACGTCGGCCGGACGCCATCATGTCTGGGCCACTGACTCGTGACTGAACCTAGGTTCCCCTGTTTGAGTAGATCGGTCGCTTGCCTTAAGCAGGGAGGCACAGAGCCAGGCTATGTCAGGCTCTGCGGCCAACTGATGAGGCATCAATATGTATGAAGTGAATGGATCCACTTTGACTGGAAGCGGGAAAAGGGTAAGTGTCGCGGCCTCGGCCATCTGGATCGCAGCCCGACGCGGCAAGACTGCGATCATGTCACTGGATCCAATGACAAACGGCAGTGCCAGGAATTGATTGACGGTCAGGGCGACACGGCGGTTGAGTCCCAGCGCCTCTAGAGCCTCATCGACCTGTCCATGGGCGTCTCCACTCCACGAAACTAGGGCGTGGGGCAAATCGACGAACGCGTCCAAACTCATGCGCCCGCTCTTCAGTCTTGGGTGTTCGCGGCGCGCGATGCCGACGAAGCCGTCCGTATAGAGAGCTATCTTCTGAATGCGCTGAGGCATGGCGCCGAACGCGCCCAGTGCTAGATCCAGATTGCCTCGGTCCAGGTCGTCCACGACCGTCGCGGCGTTCACCGGAAGGGTTCTGAGGTCGACCCCTGGAGCGGTCACGAGCAACTCGGACATGAGTGGGGCGAGAATCAAAAGAACCGCAAGATCGTGGGCCGCGATCCTAAAAGTCCTGTGCAGCAAGGCAGGATCAAAGGGAGCAGAGGGCCGCACGATGGCGCGTACGCTTGCAAGCACTCCGGCTATAGGCTCGGCGAGTTCACGTGCCTTCAGCGTTGGTTCCACGCCCCTTGGGTGCCGTGTAAACAGAGGATCGGCCAACATCTCGCGGAGACGGTTGAGCGCATGGCTCGTTGCAGACTGGGATAGGAAGAGCCGCTCTGCAGCACGGCCCACATGGCGCTCCCGCATCAAGGTATCGAACACCACAAGCAGGTTCAGATCGATGCGGGTGAGGTCTGGTTCTTTCATTTTCTAGTGACTCCGCCGCGAGGGTGACCCCGTGGCTATTGGTTCCGTTGCGATGCCGCGCAATCTACCACGTGCATGAATATGCTGCATTCAATGCATTGTATCGATTGAGTACCAGGGGGGTACCTTGACAGCAAGGTCGGCGATCAGGATTGGAATTCATTTCAAAATCACAAGAGAGAGAACCAGCAATGAGCAGCCAGATCACCTTTCCCACCGCAGATGTCATCCGGATCGTCCAGGCCTATTACGACGCCATCGATTCCAGGGACACTGACCGACTCTGCGACACCTACCTCCCGGCGCCATCCTCCACGCTGCAATTCAACGCCGACGCTCCCATCGTGGGCATTGAAGCTATCAGGGACTTTTCCAAGGGGTTCGGCCACGTTGTGACAGGCATCAAGCACTCGATGATCGACATCTGGACCAACCCCTTGATAGGTGATGTCGTGCCGATGAACCTGCCGCCTGCGAGGTCCGGTTCAACCGTTACCGTCGTGTCTACGGCCCTTCCGACCTACACCTTCGCCAAGGGTTCGGTAGCGACGCGTCTTGCGTTGCCAGCGACCTCAATCTTCACGATCGATATCCAGTCGGAGAAGTTCGTCTCGGTCCACAACATGTTCGACATCGCGAAGGTCTACGCAGCCGTCGGCGGTTGACCCGGTGCGGCTGCAATCCTCGTGGCCAATTGGTTCTTCGCGTGCCACGCAATCTACCGCATGCATGTAAATGCTGTGAACAATCCATTGGGCCGATTGATATCGGCGGGCTACCTCAAGGTAGTCGGAATTCACCGGTGACTGGCGATCAAGCCTGAACCGCAAATGATCGGAGTCCATGTATGACAGCTAATACTGCGTTCCGTGTCCACCGCTATGGCGGACCTGAGACTATGACGCTCGACGAAGTTGACGTGCCCACACCTGGACAGGGGGAGTACCTCGTGCAAGTCAAAGCGGTTGGGATCAATCCCGTCGACTGGAGGCTGCGGGAAGGCATGCTGACCGCGATTCATCCGCTTGATCTGCCAGGCGTGATTGGCGCGGAACTTGCCGGAGTGGTGGTCAAGGTTGGCCAGGGCGCCAGCCGTTTGTCTGTCGGCGATCGTGTGGTGGCTTTCATTGGCGCGAAGGGTGGTGCTTTCGCGGACATGGTTGTCGTCGATGAGGCCAGGCTCGCACCAATTCCCCAGACCCTTTCGGACGTTGAAGCCGCCGCCCTTCCTGTCGCTGGTTTGACGGCTTGGCAGATTCTCCATGTTGCAGGCGACCTTCGCCCTGGCATGAACGTACTGATCCACGGTGCTTCCGGAAGCGTGGGCAGTTTCGCGGTCCAGTTCGCCAAGGCGGCTGGTGCCACTGTCATCGGGACCGCATCAGCCGCCAACCGTGATTACGTTCTTGGCCTTGGGGCTTCCTCGGTAATCGACTATCGCACTCAGCGTTTCGAAAACCTCATCGACAACGTCGATTTCGTGCTCGACACGGTGGGGGGCGAAACCCTTGATCACTCGTGGGGAGTGCTGGCGCCCGGTGGTGCAATCGCAACCATCGTTGATCCTCTGGGAATCAAGACGCGCGCTCCCGCGGGTGCACGGGCCTTTTTCAATTCGACGCAGCCCGATTCAATGCGCCTTGAGGAAATCGTAAATGACGTTGCCGAGGGGCGGTTCCACTCGACCATCGCCAAGGTCTTTTCGAAGAAGCAGCTTTCCGAGGCCATGGAGTTCGTCCGAACAGGCTATGGCCTTGGCAAGGTAGTCGTGGACTTTACCTGCTGAGGGGTATCCCGACCGGCCGATACCGCCGATTGCGATTAAGTGAAAACATTCAACCATTAGCCAGGAAACGGGAGCATCCTATGAACGAACAACAAATCAAACCAACGTCGGAGTTGTTCCGATCGCAAAAGAACATGTTCCTGAGCGATAGGACCAAATCGCGGGAATGGCGCTTGGAGCAGCTAAACCGCCTGGAACAGATGCTCACGGAAAACAGTCAGGCGATACACGCCGCGCTAAGCGAGGACTTTAAGACCTCATGGATGGAGCGCGACTTCGAGTTCAACAGCATCCTGGCCACCATTGCCGAGACACGCGAAAAACTCGCACAGTGGATGCAACCGGAGGAGTTGCACTGCCGAGCCGTTTTGTCGGCAGTGGATACCGCGGCGTCATCTACCGCGAGCCGTATGGTGTCTGCTTGGTTGTCTCGCCCTTCAACGCCCCGATCGCCTTGACGTTCCATCCGCTGATCACTGCGATATCCGCCGGCAACACGGCGATCGTCAAGCCAAGCGAAGCCACCGCGAAGACCGCAGACCTGTATGCCGATCTTTTCGGCAAGTATTTCGAGGCCGACTCTGTGGCGCTGGTCACTGGCGGGCGCGAAGCTGTCGAGGAATTACTGCTGCTGCCCTTCGATTTCATCTTCTTCACCGGCAGCAGCCGGGTCGGGAAAGTGGTGATGCGGGCCGCTGCCGAGAACCTGACCCCGGTTCTGCTCGAACTCGGTGGGCAGAACCCGGCCATCGTCGATCAGACCGCGGATCTGAAGGAAGCGGCCGAGAAACTAGTCTGGGGCGCGATGGCCTTCGCCGGCCAGTGGTGCGTGTCACCCGGTTACGTCTATGTGCACGAGAGTGTGGCCGAGGCCTTTGTGGCCGAAGCCAAGGACGCGCTGACGAGGCTCTACGGAGCGGACCCGCGGACTTCGCGGATTTCTCCCGGGTCGTGACAGCCAAGGATGTGGCGCGGCTGCAGACCATGCTCGACGGGGCACCGATCGTCTTCGGCGGCGAAGCCGACCTGGCCGAGCGGTACATGGCCCCGACCCTGGTCTATCCGGCGCAGTGGTCGGACCCAGTCATGGATGGCGAGATCTTCGGCCCGATCCTGCCGATCCTGCCGTACTCCAGTCTGGGTGAGGTCATCGCCACGATCAAGAGCAAGCCCAAGGGCTTGTCTGTCTACGTATTCAGTGGAGATTTGTCCTGCGTCGAGCGTGTGATGGCGTCCATCTCGTTCGGCGCCGGCGCGGTCAACGAGACGATGCTCCAGTGCATGATGGCGTCCTACCTACCGTTCGGCGGCGTAGGCACCTCGGGACTCGGCCAGTACTTTGGCAAGTACGGCTTCGACTCGCTCAGCCACTTGAAGTCCGTTGTCATGGCCCCGAAGGGCTCGGATTTCAAATCGCTTCTGCCTCCCTACACTCCAGATAAAGCTATGGAGCTGTGGGGGTGGTTCGCTCTCTGAGGCGAGCGCAAGTGTATGGGCGGCTGGGCCTCATGGCTCAAGATAGCGTCCAGCCGACAACTACCAATTGGAGGAGTCTACAAGTGAAGCAATTATATCCTGATTTGTGGCAGACACAACCAGAACATCCCTTCGGGCCACAGATGTCAACGCACGCTTACCTGCTTACGCGAAGCAGCGGGAATATTCTTTTTTACAACTCGACGCGCGTGGACGAATACGATCAAATTCGACAGTTGGGCGGTATGGCGTTCCAGTTTTTGAGTCATCGCGATGAGGCCGGGAAAAACCTGCAGCAGCTCAAGAACCTGTTCCACATAAGTTGTGTTGCCACAAGCTGGAAGAGAGCGCAATTGCCAAGGCGTGTCCAGTAGATCTCGTTTTCGAAGCGCAAGGTATTTATGCTGATGATATCGAAGTCATTCCCACGCCAGGTCATACCACGGGGAGCGTATGTTTTCTGTATAAGTCGCCGCACGGGAAAACCTATCTCTTTACCGGTGACACTATTTTTCCGGAGCATGACTCCTGGGGAACGTATGTTTCGTTCTGGCACAAGAAAACTCTCGCAAAAAGCCTTGAATTTCTGGGGGATCTAAATCCGGACGTCATCATCTCCAGCGGGTCGATCGGCCAATTCGCACTCCATGAGATGTCACATGGGCAATGGAACAACGTATTGAACGAGACGATTCGTTCGTTGGCGCGGTGACGTAGCCTGATTGACGACTACCTCAAGATTTTTGGCGTGCCTGATTCTGCCAGTCTGCGATTGCTTATGAAAATGCTCGCACTTAAGCGGCGGCGAGCGAACAAGCTTTCTTATGTCTGCGGTTGCGGGCGCCGCTTCGCGGCTTGCGGCCTTCATGCTCGTGCTCATGCCGCTCGGCGCACGCTTTGGCAGCGAAGCGAGGCATAAGTTTCCTTACCTAAATTGAACGTCTAAGACTGGAGAATTTCGCTTTTCACCCGCGCGTCCTGTTTCCACGGCGCGCGCTCAGCGCTCCACCTATGCAGCTTAAGCCCGTGAAATTGGGGAACAACCTAGTAGGTGTGATCGGAGCATTCACAATCTGTGTATTTATCTCCTGTATTGCTATCAACTTGTCAGAGCTGGCTCTGGACCGCTAATGCTTTTCTGGCTATGCCTACTTGTTCTGCCGTTGCTGCCGTGGCCGCGTTGCTCCAGCTATTGCGCTTGAAAGCACAAGAGAATGAGTCCAGAATCAAGGCTATTCCTGTTTTCGGGATGGCAAAAAACCCTTTGCTTTCAACGGCTCGCAGGCCTGATGCGAGTCTCGTTTCCATTCTTTAATTCAGTTCAGGCAACACCTTGCCTTTGTCAGGTTGCTTTGCAACCTGACAGTGCATAGCGAGCCCATTCCTCCATAAGCTGTTTTCGTTTTTCCAGCAGATCGCCTCGTCGATACGCTGCTTCAGTCGCATTACTGATTTTATGCGCCAAGGCCATTTCAGGAACGATGTTGGCGAAGTTAGTTGTCTCGGCTGCCCAGTCTCTGAAGCTTGATCGGAAACCATGCATGGTAATGACTTCACCTGCTTCGTTGCGCCAGCCTGGTCCTTTGTTCTTCAGCGAAATCTCATCCATTCCACGAATCTTTTGTAGCATCGCCATGTTAGACAGGGGACGGCCAGTAATACGACCGGGGAAGAGCAACTCACTGCGACTCTGTGTCTTGAGGCTGCGCAGCATATCCAAAACAGGCTGCGATAGCGGAACTCGGTGCTGGCGACCTGCTTTCATTCGAGCGGCGGGAATGGTCCAGATTTCTTCTTCGAGATCGACCTCACCCCAACAACCCCCTAATACTTCGCTGGTGCGCAGAGCACAAAGGACAGTCAGCTTGACCGCAATTGAGCTGAAGTCCGTGGATGCTTCAAGAGCTGCCATGAAGGCGGGCAGTTGCTGCCAAGGTAGGGCTGCATGATTCCCTCGGTCTGCCAACCTTCGTCGAGGGAGCAACTTATCAAGGTGACCTCTCCACTGTGCCGGGTTTTCACCTGTACGCAGCCGACGCGCTTTAGCCGCATCCAAAACAAGCTCTAACCGATTTCTCACCCTGGCAGCTGTCTCAGGCTTTTGGGTCCATATCGGGTTGAGGATTTGCAGGATGTGGTCTGTTCCAACCTCGTCGACTGGCTTGCTCCCGATAATGGGAAAGGCATAGGTGGCGAGAGTGTTAGTCCATTGCTGCGCATGCTTGGCATTTTTCCAGCCGGCTTTGTGAGCTTCGATGTAGTCCTCGGCTACCTCCCTGAAGATCTTGGCGGGGCTCGCTAGATCTTCTTCACAAGTTCTGGAAAGTTGTTGTCTCAAGAGCACGGGATCTGACCCACCTTTGACTATATTTCTCGCCTGGCTGGCCGAGTCTCGGGCCTGCACGAGCGAGATATCGTCCACGGTACCTAAGCCCATGTCTCTGGATTTTCCATTCAGCTTGAACCGGTAGATCCAGCTCCCGCTACCGACAGCCGACACCTTCAGGTAGAGACCCTGGCCATCGCCATGCATGGCCTTTTCACCAGAGCGCAGCAACCGCTCTACTGACTTGACCGTTAGCAGGTTCGATTTCATCACCTTCCTCCTCACTCGCAGCCCATACTCCAGCCCATACTTTGGACGCTGGCTATGGGTGGCTTTCAACCCACCTCAGTGGAAGATGCTAACCCGTAATGCTTGATTTAGAGGTGCTGCTCGTCGGTTTTGTGGACTTCAGTAGAAGGTGCTGGAATGGCATTTGGCGGACTACGCTTCCGCCATCTTCAAAGCCCTGATTATTCAGGGCTTTTTGCGTTTTTGGGTACACAAAAATACAGCTGGTCCCCGAGACGGGGACGGCATGAATGGGCCGCTGCGCAACAGCCCGGCTCCTATCTCCTGTAGGGCCAGTCAGAGCTCGATGCTCATGAACCGGTCCTGCGCCGGCTTCTTCGAACGCACTCTTGCGCCAGGAAGCCTGCTGGCCTACCTGCACCGTCAGCGGCAGCCTAAGCTACTGAGGCAACCTCGCTTGGGACTCGCATAACCAATGCAGAGACCTGCTCACGGTTACGCAGGTATCACGCATCGGCTGCCCAGGCTAATCGTGGCTTGCGTAGGCACCAAAGTTGTGCAAGGAGTATGAGGCTGTAAAGGATTGCCCACCGATTGTCTGAACACCCTGTCAAACCCCGCCTATACAGTTGCCGAAGCCAGTAGTTCCGTTATCGTAAACAAACGGCGGATGAACTCGACAACCGGACAGGTGCGGCCATGAGATACAGAGGCGATCTTTTCTGGGACTGGGCAGACCCTACCCTTCACCATCGCACTCACGACGAAGAGCTCGAGGATGGAACGCTCATTGATGTGCAGGTCCGGCTGTCGCGGCTTGGCGCCACGCAGATGTTCATCGGCGTCTATGGCGCATGCGGTATGGCATTGCATGAGGAGGCCTACGACACTCGTCCGGGTGAATCCATGACAAGGGCGCTCGCCTGGGGTGTGGGGCGTGCTCGCAAGATAGCCGCTCATGAACGGCCAATCACCAAGAGCGGCGCTACCAAATTCAAGTAGTGCCTTGTACACCGTTCAGCTACCTCTATAGGGCTACCGATGGACAGCAAGCCAACCAATGAAATGATCGCGCGTGAAATCGGAATAAGTGAAGTGCAAGTAGAGCGCTATCGGCGCGATACTTTCTTGCTAGGTGATGGTTCTTGGCTTATTCACTTTGCTTATGAAATGCCCAAGGGATTGCGTCGTCGACTTACCGGTAGGTTTACACTGATCTTTCAACTTCCCGCGGCGCGAGCCGATGCTCGCAATGATAATTACATGGATGGTTACGCCTCGCTTGTGCAGCACTTGCTCCGATGACCGTGGGTCTGCTCCAGCTCTGAGGGGATGAGTGCGTTGCGCTGGCACGATGCTTGGAATGCCTTCGCTTTGAACTGGCCATCACGCCAGGTGCCCAATGCACATCACTCGCAAGGTATTGTATTGTCATGACTGAACAGCAGAAAGACCAGCAGAAGGACAGCCAGGTCCCCGCGCACTCCACGAAGGAAGAACGGGAGCGGCTGAAGGACAAGAACAAGGATGGAATTCCACCAGGCGCAGAGTGAGCGGCTGAATAGCTTGGCATCTGCTCCAGGTTTGCCCTCTAAGCTGTCGGCCTGGATCGCGCGTGTCCGGCTTAGAATACCCAGTTGTCCGATTCGTTCTCACCACGCCAACCGCTGCTATTGCTAAGTTATTTTGTTCCGCTATTGTTGAGGTGCGAACAAAATCAATAAGACCAAAGTAGCAGGAGGGTTGGATGAGAATACGTGGGGACCGATTCTGGTCATGGGCAGATCCAACACTTCACCATCGAACGCACGACGAGACCCTTGATGACGGCACGCGCATCGATGTGCAAGTCCGGCTTTCACGTACCGGTGCCACGCAGATGTTCATCGGCGTTTATGCTGCCTCTGGCATGGCCTTGCATGAGGAGGCCCATGACACGCGTCCCGGTGAATCGATGACGCGGGCGCTGGCGTGGGGTGTGGGCCGGGCAAGGCGGGTAGTCTTCGACAACGTGCCGCATCATCCACCGCGCGCTGTTGGCACGGTGGCGGCGCAGAGCTGTGTCCACTGATCGGCTCATGGCGTTCGGCCCCTCTCTTTAGAGGGGCTGCTTTGCAGTCCATCGCGGCGAGGCACGCTCCCACAATGTTCTATGGCGTACATAAAACTGTGGGTAGACGCTGAAACACAGGAGCGGGTTTGACGGGACGTCGGAACGCCGCAGTCCGGCGATACGACCAGCCACTCTGACCAACCTGATGCAGGGGTGGGGCCGCTTGCAGTCGATCGTACCGCGTGATCAATGCAGCGTCGTCGGCTTCAAGCCCGGCGGTGAATTGTCCAGGATCGATTGCATGCAGTCCGCGGCTTGCGCCAGTCGGTTGGCCTTTTCCAGTTCGCCAATCGAGCGCAGGCGTTGGCTTTCCCGGCGCAGGTCCAACAGGGATTTTTGCAGGCGTAGGGCAGCTTCGTGGTACCTGTCCATGGGAGGCTCCAGCCATGGCATCCATGCCGCTATCAATTGGTCATACGGTAACACTGCTGGTTGCCGCCCAGAACTGTTCATGCATTCAGGCAGGATGATCCAGGTCAATCACTGCGCTTGTCGCTGTTGAACCTCTGCGCACAGGTTCCGATCGAATCAGAACAGCCCATCGCGGAGAGGCACCATGAAAAAAGACACCGGCAGCACCCCCAGCCAGCGCTCGCCCGGCGAGGTCGAGCGGGACAACGATGCGCTACGGCCTGACCCGCAAGCGACGGATGAAAAAAAGACCACCGCGCAGCGCACGGCGAAAAAAGAAGGCACCACTGAAGGCGGCAAGCGCGTGCCTGACTAGGCTTGTGCGGCAAGTTCAAGCAGGCTTGGCAGCAAAAAAAATCGCGGTCACTGTGGCGCAACTGGGGCGAAGTTCTTTTAGCATCTACGCTTGAACTTCAACCCCGGACGCCTGCTGGCGCCCCCATCCGGATTGCCGCCATGTCGACTCCCGTATTCCGTCAAGCATCCGCGCAGGATGCTACCCGCTGCTATCAGATCGAGATCAATGCTTACGAAGGCGATGAGGCCGCCACCCAGGAAAAGATCGCCACGCGCATCGACCAATACCCAGAGGGGTTTCTGATCATGACGCTGGACGAGCATGTGATCGGCTTCATCAACAGCGGCTGCGCCCACGAGGTGGTGATGTCGGACGAGGCCTTCAAGGAACTGGTCGGGCATGACCCCAAGGCGCCGAACGTGGTGATCATGTCGGTGGTGATCGATCCCGCGCAGCAGGGGCAGGGCTATGCCGGGCTGATGATGGAGCGCTTTATCGCCCAGATGCGCGCGGCAGGCAAGCAGAGCATTCACTTGATGTGCAAGGACCGCCACGTCGGCCTGTATGAGCGCATGGGCTACCGCTACGTACGGCCATCGGCCTCCGAACATGGTGGCATGGCTTGGCACGAGATGGTGATGGAGCTTTGACAGTTCCGCAGCAATTGGCTCGCCATGGCTCATGGTCCTCCAGGCAGGTTGTCCTGTTGTCCTGGCGCGGATCTGATCTGCTTTTTTCCCCCCAATCTGAATCTGTCACCGTATCAGCCAGCGGTCGACAATACGTCTCGAGCCCAGCCTTTCAGGCGGCATATGCTGGGCCGGTAATGCCCGCCGTATCGCCAATGCTCTGTAGAGGTCCTGATGATAAAGCTCGCTGCGTTCCTGGGTGGATTTCTCCTGCTGACCATTATAATCGGCTTGCTCGGCACCATCCCGCCAGGCTGAACTCCCACCGTTATCCTCAAGCCCAAGCGCCTTGCTCGGGCTTGACGTCTCTGGCGCAGCCACCGTGTCCGATCAATAAAGTTCGCTGACAAACGGTATCGGCAAAGGCCCGCAAATTAAATGCACTCGTGTAACCTCCGGCACCTTTTTACCCCCGGCCCGCCATCAGCGTGATGGCCATTTGCCTTGGAGTAGAGTGATATATGGAATGCAAGAAGGGCACCTCAGCCATGCTGGCGTGGCGTGACCGTTTTCTGAGCGAAGGTACTTTGCAGGAAGAAGATTATGACCAGGCCTTGCGCAGCGCCGAAGCGCTGGAGCGGTCTGGTGTGATCAGTGCCGGCGAGTGGATCGAGCTGGTTCGCCAGGCCAATACAGCCTTGTTGCGCCTGTCCTGATGCGCCTGTATTACAAGGGAAAAACAATCCACAAAAATCGTGGGTAGGTCTGTGGATAAATCGCTGTAAGCCAGATGTTCGGCGGGCTTTGTCAAATTGTGTAGAAATTGAACAGTGTTGGACGGCGCCGGCATGGCACTCTCGATGTAGCCAGCGTTGGCCTTGAACCGGCATTCACGCGCTGATCCTACCCTGATCTGAAGAGCTGACGCCGGGCCGATTCAGCCGACTCGGCGCAGCTCTTCGGCCAGTACCACACGGTTGCGACCCTGAGCCTTGGCCTGGTAAAGGGCCCGGTCTGCCTGGGCCAGCAGGGCGTCCAAGGTCACGCCATTGGCGTGATCGTCACAGCCACCCAGGCCGATGCTCGTGGTAATCCGTACACGCTGGTTGGACTGATCTACCTGCATCTCCTGCACAGCGCGGCGCAACCTCTCGGCAGTGAACTTGCCTTGCTCGGGCGACTGTTCCGGGAGCACGACGACGAACTCTTCGCCGCCGAGCCGTGCAAACAGTTCGCCACCATGCAACTGATCACCGATGGTGCGGGCGAACTGCCGAAGCACCCGATCGCCGACGGCATGGCCGTGATGGTCGTTGATCGACTTGAAATGGTCGATGTCGAGCATCAGTAGGGCCATCGGCGGCGGCTGTGCGTGCCGCTGGCGGCCCTCCATCAATGCAGTGGCGCGCTGGATGAAGGCGCTGCGCGTGAGCACGCCGGTGAGGTGATCGGTGTTGGCCTTGTGCGCCAGGCGGTTCAGCAGGCTGCGGTTGGCCTGGCTGACACAGGCCACCACCAGCGGCCCGAGCACCAGCATGGCGATGCCCAGGCGCGCCGACATCAGTGTGGTCACGCCCAACTCGCTCTGCGGCACGCTGAAGTGCACGAGGTGCTGGGCCACGGCGACGATCAACGCGCTGCCAGTCAGCAGCGTCAACAGGGCGATCAGGAATGGCGAATAGATCAGGGCGCACCAGAGCAGCGCGGCGATCGGATAGGCGATGGCGCCGGGACCGCCCAGCGCAATGCTTATCGCCAGGCACGCCAGCAGCACCAGCAGTGGGGCGACACCGATCGGCTGGCTGCCGCCGCGCAGCAAGGCACCGGGAGACGGCGCGGTGAGCAGTGCCGGCAGCACCAGGATGCTGGTGGAAAACTGTTCGCTGAACCAGGCCAGCCAGGTGGCCGACAAGGATTGCTCGAACCAGGACGTCGCTACCAGGCACGCCAGGCTGGCGGCCACTGCTGCACCCGTGGCGCAGGCACCGAACAGGCATAGCACACCATGCGGCGTACGCAGCCGCCAGTGGGCCCGGGGTAGGCGCACCAGCAACCGCCAGACCGCAAGGATCATTCCCAGGTTACACAGGTTGAACCACAGGGCTGGTTGCCACTGGCTGCCGCAGGCCAGGTCCGCACCACCCATGGCCAAGTAGACCAGCGAGAATCCGGCGACGCTGGCCAGGCGCGGAGCACGCAGCAGCACGCCGGCGATAACCGCGTTGACCGGCCAGAACAACGACAGCGACTCGATTGGACGGGCCAGTATACCGGCCAGTGTCAGCCCGAAGGTCAGGCTCAGCAGCAGTAGGTAGGGCACGACGCGCGAACGGGCTGGAGTCACCATGTGGCTTGACCGGCAGGCGGAGACGGGAACCAGGACGACGACTGCGGGTACCTGATTCTGGATCCAGGCAGTGTCGTGAAGATGCCGGTTGATGTCAATTGGATAGTATCGTGCAGGGAATTGCTCCTATCGATGGGTCGTCGCACAGCACGCACGCCGCTACAGCCCGAACAACCAAGGCACCATCACCACGCTCACAAGCATCACCAATAACGTGAACGGCACCCCGACCTTTACGAAATCGGCGAAGCGATACTGGCCTGGGCCGAGCACCAAGGTATTGACTGGCGACGACACCGGGGTCATGAACGCCGCCGACGCGGCCAGGGCGACGATCATGGCAAAGGGGTAAGGCGACAGCCCCAGCTGTTCGGCGGTACTGATCGCCACCGGCGCCATCAACACCGCGGTGGCAGTGTTGGAAATGAACAGGCCAATCACTGCCGTCACGGCGAACAGGCACGCCAGGATCGCGCTGGGGCCCGCGTCGCCGAGCACACCGACCAGTCCCGTGACCGCCAGGGCGATGCCGCCGGTCTGCTGCAGAGCCAGGGCGAAGGGCAGCATGCCGACGATCAGTACCAGGCTTTGCCAATGAATGGCTCGGTAGGCGCTGTTCATGTCGATGCAGCGGCCGGCGCCCATCAAAAGGCAACCGATCAGCGCGGCGATGACATTAGGCACGACGCCGCTGACCATCAGGCCCACCATCACCGCCAGGCTGATCAACGCATACGGCGCGCGGGCGCGGGCGGGCGCGACCTGGTCGATTTCCGCAGGCAGGCTCAGCACCAGAAAATCCCGCGGCTTGCCTTGTAGTTGGCGCACGGCCTTCCACGGTCCGACTACCAGCAGGGTATCGCCGAGCTTGAGCTTCTCTTCGAGCAACTGTTCATCGATGGCGTGCTGGTCGCGCCGCAGGCCGACCACGTTGAGCCCGAAACGGCTGCGAAAGCCCAGCTCTAGAATGCTCTTACCGATCAATTGCGAACCCGGTGGCAACGAAATTTCAGCCATGCCCAATTCCTGGGACTGGTCGATGAAGTATGCGGCCTTGAAATGCAGGGGTTCCAGTTGCATGCTCTGGCACAGGCTACGCAGGTCATCACCCTTGGCGAACAGGTCGAGCAGCAACACGTCACCTTGCTGCAGGATGGTTGACGAGTCGGCGTTGATTACCCGAGTGATGAGCTTGTGCTGGCGCTCGATGCCGATCACGTTGGCTCCGTGGCGAGTACGCAGCTCCAGCTCGCCCAGGGAATGGCCGATCAGCGGCGAGCGCGGGCGAATGCGCAGGCGACGCTCTCGCCCGGCCAGCTTGTAGTCGAGCACTAGATCGAGCAGGGTCCGTTGCGACTCCGGGTGGCCATCCTTGCGCACTTCACCCTTGAGCCAGTGGCGCGTCAGCAGCATGTAGCCGATGCCGAGCACAAGCACGACAAGGCCGAAGGGGGTAAAGCTGAAGAAACCGAAGCCGGCCTCGCCGTGACGCAGCAGTTCACTGTGCACCACCACGTTGGGTGGCGTCGCCACTAGACTGAGCATGCCGCTGATAAGGCCGGCGAAGCTTAAGGGCATCATCAGGCGGCTGGGGGAAATCCTCTGGCGTGCGGCAATGCTAAGCACTATCGGGATAAAGATCGCTACCACGCCAGTGGAGCTCATCACCGAGCCAAGCCCGGCCACGGCCACCATCAACAGCACCAGAAGGCGCACTTCGCTGTTGCCGGCGCGCGCGGTCAGCCATTCGCCGATGCGGTAGGCGATGCCGGTGCGCACCAGACCTTCACCGATTACGAACAAGGCGGCGATCAGCACCACATTGGGATCGCTGAAACCCGCCAGCGCCTGCTCAACGGTGAGGATGCCCGACAACGGCAGGATCACGATGACCAGCAGCGCGACCACGTCCATGCGCGGCCGGTTGGCGATGAACAGCGCGACGACGGTGGCCAGCAGGCCAAGGACCCAGAGCAGCTCATGGTTCATGGGACAAGTGTTCCTTCACAGGGTGGTACGGGTGGCATCGCTGCCAGTGTGCCAGCTTGTATCGGAAGCGTCCTTGACGTACCGCGGTATTTTCTTTCAGCACAAACAGAAAGCCCCGCCGAGACGGGGCTGATTGTCATCTGTGACGGTGGCGGCGCTTGTGCTTTTTGCTGCCGCTGTCGTCCCCAAGGTGGTTGCCGATGGCGCCGCCAGCCGCGCCGCCAAGGCCTGCGCCAACGGTGGAGCCGGTGGAACCACCCACCTTGGCGCCCAGCAGCGAGCCGCCAGCTGAGCCTAGGCCACCGCCGATGGCTGCCTCGGTTCGATTACCCTTGCGCGCGCCGACGGCGCTGCCCGCAGCACCGCCCACACCGGCGCCGATAGCCGCGCCGGTGCCGCCACCGAGCTGCTGACCAACGATATTGCCCAGGGCACCGCCAAGACCGCCACCGATGGCAGCGGTGCCATCGCCGGCCAATGCACTCTGGCACAGCAGCATACCCAAGGCGAGGGAAGGCAGAGTCAAACGCATGGTAGGAACCTCGAAAAAATCATCATGAGAACGGCTCCGCACAAAAGGCGGTGTGGCCGGGTATCAATGGCTCAGCGGTGGTAACGGCCGTTGTAGCGACGGTCATCATTGCGGTCACGGTGGTCGTGGCGGCGATCATGCTTATGGCGATTATTGTCGCGATAACCATCGTCACGGTCATCGTAGTGATGACTATGGCAGCCGGTCAGCAACAACATGCCAGCCAGCAGGGGGATACTTGCGAAACGCGTCAGCACGATATAGGTCCTTGATCGGCAAGGGTTTCCTCGGTACACCCTGAGACCTTGATTTATCGAATTTGTTTCACGCGCGCAAAAATATCGCCGTCCAGGGGGGCGGCGCTGTGTGGATCGGTTACTGCGTCAGTGGCTGCAGCGGTGTCCCGCCAGCGGCGGGAGCGACGCCAGGGCGTGAGCCAGGCCGATCAATTCGCCGGCTTGATGTCCAGGACCACCCCATTGGTGATCTGCACCAGCACGAAGTGATCACCGATTTTCACCCAATGGCTTTCCTTCTCAGGGGCGGGCAGGCCTTTGGCTTTCCAGTCCACTGGCGCTGCGTCATCGCGTTTGTATTGATCGGGGGCCTTGTCGCCGACCTTCAGCTCGCGATTATGGGTCTCAGGGGCGGTGACGCTTTCCTCGGAGGCTCCGGCCGCACTGGCCTGTAGAGGCAGATAAGCCAGGGTCACACCAAAAAGCAGAGCGGACAGCAACGAGCGAGGGTTCATGGGAGTCTCCTTGGGATCTGGGTATGTCTTAATTGCGACCGTCAGTAAGGCTCCAGAATTCAATGCAATCTGCCGCTCATGCGTTGGCAGTGCTAGAGTCGGATTCTTTTTTTCTTCGAGGATTCATCATGCGAGTTGTTCTGGCGATGTCGGCTGTGTTGCTGCTGGCCGGTTGTGCGTCATCGGCTATGGACGCGGCGCGCAGCCAGGCACCGAGTGCGCAGCTGGATTCGCAGAAGGCACAGGAAATCGTGGCCCAGTGCATCCAGTTCAGCTGGCAGGACGAGGCGGTGTTCGGTGTCGACGCCAGCGGCTACCTGCAGCCGCGCAAGCCGGGTGGTTTCACGGTTTATACCCGTGAAGCCGAGTCGTTCGCCGATATCTACGCGCAGGCTGGCGGGACCCACGTCGATTACTACGCACAGAAGAACGACAGCGTCGCCCTGCGTCGCAAGGCCGCTGCGGCGACGTGTCTATAGGCGAGCCAGTCCCTTAGGACAGGAACCCCCCATCCACATTGAGCGCCACGCCGGTGGTGTAGCTGGAGGCGTCGCTAGCCAGGTACAGCACCGCGCCGGCCATTTCCTTGGGCTCGGCCACGCGCTTGAGTGGAATCTGTTGCAGGGCGACGTTAAGGATGGCGTCGTTCTTTACCAGCGCCGAGGCGAACTTGGTGTCCGTCAAGCCTGGCAACAGTGCATTGCAGCGGATGCCGAACTGTGCGCATTCCTTGGCGAAGACCTTGGTCATGTTGATCACCGCCGCCTTGGTCACCGAGTAGATACCCTGGAAGTGCCCCGGTGACACGCCATTGATCGAGGCGACGTTGATGATACTGCCGCCGCCATGTCCACGCATCAGCTTGCCGGCCTCCACCGACATGAAGAAGTAACCACGGATGTTGACGTCCACGGTCTTCTGAAAAGCGCCCAGGTCAGTGTCCAGTACATTGCAGAACTGCGGGTTGGTCGCAGCGTTGTTGACCAGGATGTCCAGGCGTCCGAACTGCTCGCGGATGGCGGCAAACACTTGGGCGATCTGCTCCATTTCGCCGATATGGCAGGCCACGGGCGTGGCCTTGCCGCCGGCGGCGATTATCGCGTCGGCTACGCGCTGGCAACCGTCGAGCTTGCGGCTGGAGACGATCACATGGGCGCCTTGCTGGGCCAGCAGGTGGGCGATGGATTCGCCGATGCCGCGACTGGCACCCGAGACGAAGGCGATCTTGCCATCGAGGTCGAACAGTTGGGTCTTGGACATCATGTTTTCCTTGTTGGCTGTCGTCAAAGGCTGGATTTGGCGATGACCTGCAGGCTCATCTGCTCGAGCAGCGCGTTCATGTGGATGAACTGGGCGAAGCGCTTGTCCTGGGTCTGGCCGTGATAGAAGCGGTAGTAGATCTGCTGCACGATACCCGCCAGGCGAAACAGCCCGTAGGTGTAGTAAAAGTCGAAGTTGTCGATGGCAAAGCCCGCGCGCTCGGCGTAATAGTCGACGAACTGGCGGCGGGTCAGCATGCCTGGCGCATTGCTCGGCTGGCGTCGCATCAACTGCACCGCAGCCGGGTCGCTGGCCTCGATCCAGTAGGCCAGGCTGTTGCCCAGGTCCATCAATGGATCGCCGATCGTGGCCATTTCCCAATCAAGCACGCCGATGATACGCATGGGGTTGTCGGCATCGAGGATGACGTTGTCGAAACGGTAGTCGTTATGCACGATGCCTGAGCGCGGATGGTCGGCGGGCATCTTCTCGCGCAACCAGGCAATGACCTTCTCCCAGCGTGGCGCGTCCGGTGTCAGCGCCTTCTCATAGCGCGCCGTCCAACCTTCGATCTGGCGCTGCACATAGCCCTCGGGCTTGCCCAGCTCGCCCAGGCCGCAGGCGTTGTAGTCGACCTGGTGCAACTGCACCAGGCGGTCGATGAAGCTCTTGCACAGCGCCTCGGTGCGGGCGGCATCCAGGCCCAGGTCCGCCGGCAGGTCAGAGCGCAGGATGATCCCCTTGACCCGTTCCATGACATAGAACTCGCCGCCAATCAATGCCTCGTCAGTGCAGTGTACAAAGGCCTTGGGACAGAAAGGGAAGCCGCTGTTTAGCTGGTTGAGGATGCGGTACTCACGGCCCATGTCGTGGGCCGACTTGGCCTTGTGACCGAAGGGCGGGCGGCGCAGTACGAACTCCTTGTCCGGGTACTGGATCAGGTAGGTCAGGTTGGAAGCCCCGCCGGGAAACTGGCTGATGCGCGGCGCGCCAGTCAGTCCAGGGATGTGCGCTTTGAGGTAGGGGTCGATGACCGCTGCATCGAGTTCTTCGCCGGGGCGTACCTGGGTGGACTGGTCGGTGAGCGTCATGCGGCTGCCTTATTATTCGAGTCAGTGACTATTGGTTAATCTAATTCTCGTGCCGGCGTGGAACAAGCGTCCCACGGCCTTATTGGTGCGGGTGTTGCTGCTCGATCAATGCACCTGATGCCTTCGGCGTCCGCCGCGACGGGCAAAAAAAAGACCGAAGCGCATCACGCTTCGGTCTCTCTTAACGCCAGGGGCCGGGCCACTCAGGCCGGGAACAGCTCGCTAAGCTTCATCGACAGCATCATGTCGCCTTCTACGCGCAGCTTGCCGCCCATGAAGGCCTGCATGCCATCGGTCTCGCCGCTGACGATGCCCTTGAGGGTTTCGCTGTCCATCACCAGGGTGCAGTTGGCGTCCGGGTTCTCGCCTTCCTGCAGTTCGCAGGTGCCGTCCTTGATGATCAGCGCGTAGTGCTTGTCTTCGTCGGTAATGTTGAAGCCGTATACCAGGTCCAGGCCGGCGGCGGCGGCTGGATTGAACTTGGCTTTCATCGCTTCGACGGCTTTTGCTACATCGCTCATGGTGTATTCCTTATCTAGTGGTGGTGGCGGCCAGCAAAGGCCGCCAAGGGCCGGGCCTATCGATAGGTGACAAGCTCCGGCGTCTTCAACAGCTGTACATGGGCTTGGCTGTTGAAGGAAGCCAGCGCCACGTCGCAGCCGCGGAACTTCAGCAGGCTCAGCGACGTGTTGATGATCTGCCAGTTCAGCGCGAAGGCCTGGCTGGGTGTGATCCGGGTGACCAGGTGGAGCAGGGCGGCGATGGTTCCGCCGGAGGTAAATATGGCAATGTTGTCGCCACTGGCGGCCTGTTGCAGTACCCGCTGCAGGCCAGCGTCGACGCGCGCGGTGAACGACTGCCAGCTTTCCAGGCCATCCTCGGCATGCTCGCCGTCGTACCAGCGTTGCACCATCAGCGCGAACAAACGCTGGAACTCACTGCGGTTCTGCGCGCCGTTGCGCAGGATCTCCGGGGCCTGTGGCTCTTCCGGCAACAGCCCTGGGAGCAGGGCACGGACTACACCGTCAGCGTCGAATTCGTTGAAGGATGCATCGGTTTCCACGGCAGGGACCGCGCACCCGGCTGCCTCCAGGCGCTCCAGCGCCAGGCGTGCGGTGTCCTGCTGGCGGCGCAGGTCACCGGCCAGGCAGCGGTCCAGTCGCAGGCCCAATTGCGCCAAGTGCTCGCCCAGTGCCTGGCTTTGACGCACGCCCACAGGCGATAGGACGTCATAGTCGTCGGCACCGAAAGAGGCTTGGCCATGTCGAATCAGGTAGATGCTGCCCAAGACGGTCATCCGGCTGTGGTGAAGGTTGCTGCGAGGTTAGGTCGCACTCGGAAGGCTGTCAACGGAAAAACATACAAGCGTTTGAAAAGAGCGTTTGAACTGTGTTGCTGGCGTTTTCCCATGCTGGTCGTCGCTGGAGCGCACCGGTATGCTGGAAACAGTTTCGCGCCGCGACGGCGCAGGTCTATCAAGGAGTCAATGTGGAGTTTCTTGCAGAGTACGCAAGCTTTCTCGCCAAAACCGCAACCCTGGTGATCGCCATCCTGATCATCCTCTCGGCCGTGGCCGGGTTGCGAGGCAAGGGTAAGCGCAAGGGCGGTGGCCAATTGCAGGTAACCCGCCTCAACGAGTTCTACAAAGAGCTGCGCGAGCGCCTGGAGTCAGGCCTGTTCGACAAGCCCCAGCTCAAGGCCCTGCGCAAGCAGCAGGCCAAGGCGCAGAAGCAGCAGAAGAAAAAGCCCGATGAGAAGAGCCGGGTGTTCGTGCTCGATTTCGATGGCGACATCAAGGCCTCGGCTACCGAAGGCCTGCGCAACGAAATCACCGCGCTGCTCACCCTCGCCACGGCGCGTGACGAAGTGGTCTTGCGCCTGGAGAGTGGCGGTGGGCTGGTGCACAGCTACGGCCTGGCCGCCTCGCAACTCGCGCGCATTCGTCAGGCTGGCATTCCACTGACCGTGTGCATCGACAAGGTCGCTGCCAGCGGCGGCTACATGATGGCCTGCATTGGCGAGAAGATCATCAGCGCGCCGTTCGCCGTGCTCGGCTCGATCGGTGTTGTCGCGCAACTGCCCAACGTCAACCGTTTGCTCAAGAAGCACGATATCGACTTCGAAGTACTCACCGCCGGCGAGTACAAGCGCACCCTCACCGTGTTCGGCGAGAACACCGAGAAGGGCCGTGAGAAGTTCCAGGAAGACCTCGACGTCACCCATCAGCTGTTCAAGGATTTCGTCTCCCGCTATCGCCCCCAATTGCATATGGACGAAGTGGCAACCGGCGAGGTCTGGCTTGGCGAAGCTGCGTTGAACAGGCAACTGGTCGACGAACTGCGCACCAGCGACGAATACCTCAGCGACCGCGCCCGCAACGCCAACCTGTTCCACCTGCATTACGCCGAGCGCAAGAGTCTGCAGGAGAGGGTAGGCCTGGCCGCCAGTGGGACCATCGAGAGTGTCCTGGTCAGCCTTTGGAGCAAGTTCGGCCGCATGCGCTAAGGCGTTGAACCCCTTGAAGATTTTTTCCGATCAAGGGGTTGCAAGCTGCATCGAATGCAGACATAATGGCCTCCATCGAAACGCAGCAGGCTTGAAAAAGCCGTGCGATTTCAAGGAGATAGCAACGCGCAAGCAGCTGTTTCCGAACTTTGAGGCCGAGTAGCAAAGTGGTTATGCTCCGGATTGCAAATCCGTCTACGCCGGTTCGATTCCGACCTCGGCCTCCATATTCGAAAGCCCCGCAGCCATTGAGGTTGCGGGGTTTTTTTATGCCTGCGGATTTTGTTGGCCCCGATATTTGGGACAAATTTGGGACACTGGAAGAATTTGCATGTCCCAAGTGTCCCCGGCAAAATCCGGTGCATGGCTACTATTGAACAGCGTCCCAATGGGACATGGCGGACCAAGATCCGCCGAAAAGGGTATCCAGCCCTGTCCGCCACCTTCGACACCAAGGCCGAGGCCCAGCGATGGGCGGCCGAGATCGAGGGCGACATGTCGCGCGCCAGGTTCGTCGACATGCGAGAGGCCGAGAGTACGACGC
>JAEWGL010000092.1 GCA_023388335.1 Pseudomonadota bacterium
TCGCCCGTCTGCGCTGACCCCGGCCAACGCAGACGGGCTCGCTTTGTCATAATTCCAACAAGCCTTCGAGACCATGCGTTATCTGTTGCCACTGTTGTTCGCACTTGTCGGCATGGGCAGCGCCCATGCCCTGGATGCCACCACCCAGAGCCTCGTCGTGAGCGGCTACGTCACCAGCCAGGTGACCACGGCGCCCTTCGATCGCAAGCTGATCGTGCAAGCCCGTGACGATGCCGCGGCCTTCGTCGCCAGCGCAGGTCTGATTCGTGGCGCGCGCCTGCAGGCCGCGCTGGGGACGCTGCGCGAGCAGTACCCGCTGCAATCGGTCGGCGACCTTGAACTGGCACGGGCAATCCTCGTCCAATGACTATCCCTGACTCCCCTGTATTCTTCGGAGATGCTCCATGCGTAAACCGCTGATCGCCGCCACCCTCGGCTTCCTGATACTGGCCGACGTGGCCCAGGCGCAAACCCTGGTGGCCACCAGCAATATCATCGTCCGCGCCTTTGGCCGCTCGATCGACTTCACCTCGGACACCACCACCTCCATTCGCGACTCCAAGGTCGTGCGCGAGGCACACGACGACGCCGCCAGCTTTGTCGCGACCCGAGGTGATATCCGCGGCGCCCAGCTGGAAGCGGCGTTCGATACGCTGCGTCAACGTGTACCTGAAGCACGCGACGCCAGCGACCAGGTCCTGGCCGAAGCCATTCTTGCCCTGTGAGCCGCAGGCGTGCCTGGCTGCTCGGCTGCGTCCTGACGCTGCTCGGCACGCCCGTTCTCGCCGACCTGCAGCTCGACCTGCAGGCGTCTGGCCTCGATCCGCAACAGCAGCAAGCCACGCAAGCGCTGCTCGATGAAGCCGTGGACAAGCTCCCGCCGCGCTTCAGGCAGCAGCTTGATCGCCGGATCCAGGTCAGTTGGCGCGCCGACATGCGCGCGGACGCCTATGGCCAGGCATCGCTGGTCTCCACCCTTGAGCTGAACCGCCGCCTCTTGCCCGGGCTGGTCGACGGCAGCGCCGCGCGCCAGCAGACCGGCCGACCACACGGCACGGTCCGCCAGGAGTTGCTGGCCACCGTCCTGCACGAGCTGACTCACCTCTACGACCGAGCACGCCTCTGGCCCAGCGCCGAACGTCAGCTGATCACCCGCTGCACGCGCCAGCAGGGCAGCTTGGGCCGTATCGGCCTGCCCGAAGTCTGCCGTGGGCAGACCGCGCGCCGCTTCACCCTCAGCGACGACCCACGCCTGCTCGACCTGGCAGGCTGGCCGCAATATGTAGGCCGCCGCGGCGAGCGCGAGCAGCACAATCGCCAACGGGTGCGCAGCCCCGACAGCTACGAGTTGAGCAGCCCCAAAGAATTCATCGCGGTCAACATGGAGTACTTTCTCCTCGACCCCAGCTTCGCTTGCCGCCGTCCCGCCTTGAACCAATACCTGCGCGAGCATTTCGGCTGGGCGCCACAACAAGCCCGCTGCGCCAACGGCTTGCCCTTCCTCAATGCCGGCAACGATTTCGCCCGCGAGCCACTGGGCGAGATCGACCCCGAGCGGGTCTATTCGGTCGATTACCTGCTTGCCGAGGCCAACCAGAACTGGGTCAGCCGCTGGGGCCACAGCATGCTCCGCCTGGTGATCTGCGCCCCAGGGCGCCCGCGCGGGCCAGATTGCCGTCTGGACCTGGACCAGCACCTGGTGCTGTCCTACCGCGCCTTCGTCAACGACCTGCAACTGTCCAGCTGGGACGGCCTGACGGGCGCCTACCCGTCACGCCTGTTCGTCCTGCCCTTGGGCCAGGTGATCGACGAGTACACCAAGACCGAGCTGCGCAGCCTGGCCTCCATACCGCTCAAGCTCAACCGCGCGGAACTCGAAAGCCTGGTACGTCAGGCCGCGGAAATGCACTGGAGCTACGACGGCAACTACTACTTCCTGTCCAACAACTGCGCGGTTGAAACCCTCAAACTGCTGCGCAGCGGCACCGGCAACCCGCGTCTTGCCGACCTCGACAGCATCATGCCCAACGGCTTGCTGGAAGTGCTCCAAGGCCGCGGCCTGGCCGATACCCATGTGCTCGACGATCCGCGTGAAGCCCTGCGCCTGGGGTATCGCTTCGACTCCTACCGGGACCGTTACCAGGCAATGTTCCAGGTCCTGCGCCAGCAATTGCCGATCCCCGAGGCCACGGTCGAAGCCTGGTTGGAGCAGGGTGCCGAGCAACGCCGGCAGTGGTTCGCCCGCGCCGACCTGCGTACCAGCGCGGCCTTGCTCCTGCTCGAGCAGGCCAGCCTGCGCCGTCAGTTGCTGCTGGCCCAGGACGAGGTCAAGCAACGCTACTTCAATGCCCGCGCGCAGAACGACGGCAGTATCGCCAAGGCCAACGAGACCCTGCAGCAGATCCTTGCCAACAGTGGCTTTCTCAGTCGTCCGGCCGAGCTGCTTGCCGCCCCGGGCTACGGCCTTCCCCAGGCTGACGAACGCCGTCAGTTGCACAAGACCAGCAGCGAACGCCAGGCGCAGTTGCACCGCCTGAGCACCGACCTGGACAAGGAAGCGAGGGCGTTGCTCGAACCTGCCCGCGCCAAGGAAATTGCCGCGGTGGAAACCAACATCAAAGCGGTCGGCGAACACCTTCGCACCCTTCACAAAGCTGCTGGCGGACTGCAACTGCCCTGAACCATGGGTTGACTTTGCATCCACCTGTGCCACTATTTCGCCGCTAAAAAAATAGCATTTTTACGTCGTTTGGACGGGGTCTGCCTTGGTACAGCTGCCGAGGACCGGTTTCTCTCGACGTGTCGGCCTGCGTCTCGCAGGCCTGGCTGCGCACGGACGACTGTCGGCAAGGTGGATATATGGACATAGGCGGTAACGACCACGCGTACGAGTGGTCGATGGATGGTCAGCGCTGGGTGCAGAACGCCCAAGGCGACTTCACCTTGCAGCAGGTTGCCAGCCAACCCGTGGCCGATGCGCTCGACCTTGACTTCGCTGCCGGTGCACGTCTGGCACCCGATGGCCGCACCTACCTGCCCGCGGCCTTCAGCCACTGTCCACGGACCGGCCAGGCACTGGCCACCGTGCGCTACGATCCCCGCCGTCGCTGGTTGCCGCCTTACGGCAATGGCAGCGGCCGTCGCGTGGTCGAAAGCAGCTGCGCGCTCGATGGTGCCGAACAGACCCTCCAAGCATTGTGCCGCAAGCTCCTCGCCAGCCCCACCCCGAGCCTCAACGACCACGCCGAAGCAGTCGTTGCGCCGCGCAAGAACGGCCTGAACTTCCTTGTCGCCAACCTCGGCGGTCATCGCGAAGCATTGTTCGCCCTTGACCGTGAAGGCGGCCTGTTCCTCTGGCAATCGCGCGCCAAGCAATGGCGCCCGTTGTTGCCGCAGGCATCACCCATCGGTCGCTGTAGCCTGCCCAATTGGGCCTGGGGCGTAGCCTTGCGCCCCCAGGGCGAGCAGCAGCACCTGATCCTCGCGGGCGAAGAGGGCGCCTGCGAAGTCAGCGTCGATCCCCTCAGCGGCCGCTATCGGTTGCAGCGTTGCCCCGGCACCGCGCTGGGTGCGCCTGGCAACCTCGAAGCACGCCTGCTGGTGCCGCAACGCATGCCAGACGGCCGCACCTGCCTTGTGGAACGCACCGCCGACGGCTGGCTGGAGCACCCTATCGAGGGCGCCGAAGCGCTCTTGGACAATCTGTCGGCGCCGCTGTCGCAACCCGCGTCGCGACGCCTGCTGTGGATCGGCGAACAGGGCTACCTCAGCGTGCGCCTCGATGAAGGGCTAGCAGCGCAGTGGCTGAGCTGGCCAGAGGGCGCCAAGGCGATGCCCGAATATGGTCCCCCCTTCGTCGATGGCTATGGCACCTGGCAGTTGTTGTTCGCCGAAAGTCAGCAGTATTGCCTGCGCCTGGACTCCGACGAGCGCAAGGAAGGCCTGGCGCGCTTGGGCACCGGTCACCTGAACCTGCGCTTCAACGTGCGCCTGGACACGCCCTGGGCCGATAACGATGAGTACACCAACCCGACCACGCGGGATGTGATCTATCCCTTCGTCGAGTTCAGCGACAGCCAGCATCTGCTGTCCTTCTGCGTGCGCGAAACCTCGGGCCTGCAGAAGTTCTTCGCTGACGAGCAGGCGATCGACACCGAGTACCGCCTCGAACGCCTCGGCGAGCCGCCGCTGCGCATGCTGCTCAAGGTCGCAAGGCCTTGGAACGCGCAATGGTTCTTCTTCGACAACGCCCTGTGGCTGTACATCGACTCGTCTGGAGCACTCTACCGATGGAACGTCTGACCTGCCTCGTGTTGCGCGGCGCGCTGTTGGCCTTGAGCCTGGTGTGCTTCGGTGCCAAGGCCGACGCCTTGCGCCAGGTGTTCCTGGTGCAGAACTCCGGCTGGATGGAGCCTTTCTACCTGGACCCATCCTCGGGCTTCAAACCCTTGGTCAGCCAACTGGCCGCTACCGCCGCCGGCAACGGCGAAGTGGTGATCGGCGCCTTCAACCAGGCCGACAGCCAGCATGCCTCCCCGCAATGGACCTACCGTGGGCCGGGCACGCACGCCAAGCTCGGTGACAGCGTCAATGCCTTGCAACTGGCGCGCAAGGCCAGCGGCGCCTATGCCGACACCGACTTCAAGCAAGCCCTGCTGGCGGCCATCCAGACCGGCCTGGAGGGTCGCCAGGGGATCATCTGGATCGTCACCAACAACAAGAACAGCCCCAACAATAGCCGTGACACCCAGGTCAGGAACCGCGAGTTCTACGACATGCTGCACAACGAGTCGGTGATCACCCGCATCGCCGCCTTCCCGCAGAAAATGCCGGTCAAGAGCAGCAACTTCAGCGCCAACGGCCTGATGATCTATGCCCTGGCCTATGGCGACAACGCCGGCGTGGCGCTGGAGCAGGTCCTGGCGCAGCCGGCCCTGTCCAGTCTGCTCAAGGATGACCGCGTACGCCTCAAGCCGTTGACCCAGGCCGCCGTGCGCTTCATCCCCACCGGCGTCAGGGACACCCCCGATGTCAGCGCCACACTGGCGCCGGACCAGCAAACCCTGGTGCTCGACATCGATGTCGACAGCTCGCCCAAGACCGCGGTGGTGGTCGGCCGCTTCGAGAACCAGTTCAACCCGTATCAGATCCATTCGGCCAAGGTTGCCCTGAACCTGGACATCCCCGGTGAAGCGCTGCAGTCGGCGATCTCCATGCAGAGCCTGCGCGACCTGGAGCCGGGTGCACGCTCCGATGAGCTGGAAATCCAGCTGCAATTGCCGCCCTTGCCATCGCAGTGGTCCAGCGAAGTGCTGTTCTCCAGCGGCTACCAGCGGGCCGGGGCCATCGAGATCCGTCTCGACGACCAGCAGCTGCGTATTTCCCAGCAGTTCATCGCGCGCATGAATGAGCTGTTTCCCGATGACGCCCTGCCGGATGTCTTCATCCCGTCCAGCGAAGCCTCTTCGTCGGCCACTCGCCTGCCCATCGTGCTGCAGGTGAACTACCCGCTGGGGCCTGTGCTGTTGCTCCTGGCCCTGCTGGTGATGGCACTGCTCGGCGGCCTTCTGGCGGTGACTCTGCTCGCCGGCAAGAAGCCGGTCACGGTGCTGGTCGAAGGCGTGGCCCGGCAGATCCCGCTCAAGCCGTTCGCCAGCGCCAGCGTCTACGACGACCGCCAGAACAAGGTCGCCACGGTCAAGCGTGGTCTGTTCGGCCCCAGCCTCGAAACGCTCGGCGGCGACGTCGCCGTGCGCCTCAAATAACTTTTGGATACCCCTGGAAAACTCGAAATGGCCCAAACCAGCGCCCTGCCAGCCCCTGTTGAAAGCGAAACCCCAGCCACCACCGCGACCTTGAGCGTTCCCGCCCAGGTCCTGGACCTGGGCCCGAAGAAAGTCGACAGCCGTGACGCCCTGATCGGCGTTGCCGTGCTGGTGGTGCTGGCCCTGGTGTTCTTCGTGATCAAGAACGCCTACGCCAACTGGCGCGTGCGCGAGCGTGTCGCCCCGAGCCGCGCCAACGCCTCCGCCTGGTTCCTGTTCCTGGGCCTGCTGATGATTTCGGCGATGGCCGTGCTGGCGGTGATCAACGCTGGTCAGTTCCTCACCCCGCTGTACCTGGCGCCACTGGTTGGCGTGGGCGCCCTCTCGCTGGTCGCCTGGCTGATGACCTTCTCGGCCAAGCGCTGAGTCGGCCCGTAGCCCCCACGGCCGGCAACGCCAGCCGCCTCACCCCGATGTAGGGATCAGCACGCCGATGCGAGTCGGCCAGCCCAGCCAGGGCTCATGGAGCTTCATGATGAACGAGCACGCACAACCTTCCGGCCCGGCAGCGCTGAACGCCGTCAGTGAAAAAATCCACCCGACGCTGTTCATCGCCCTGGGCGGGACAGGGATGAAGGTCAACATCCGCCTGCGCCGGCGGATTCTCAATGCCATCTGGGGCGGTAACAACCAGGTGCAGCAGATTGCCGACTTCCCGTTGGTGCAGTTCGTCAACTTCGACCTGGACGCCGGCGAGGTCACCCAGGACGGCAAGTCGGTCAAGACCGACGTGCTCGCCGAGCAGGTGGCGTTCACCTCCGAAGAGAAAATCATCGAGCCGCTCAACCTGAGCAAGTACACCCACTCGATGGATGAGCTCAACCGCCACCGTGAAGTGGCCGAGTGGTTCCCGCTGACCCCGGACAAGATCCGCGCGCTGGGTATCGATCCCTCCAAGGGCGCCGGACAGATCCGCGCGCTGTCGCGCCTGTACTTCTTCGACAAGTACCCGGTCATCCGCGACAAGCTGCGTGACAAGGTCGGCCGCCTGCTGAGCAACATCGGCGGCCACGCCGACAAGCTGAAGAAGCTGGGCCTGGAGATCGACCCTGGCAAGATCCGCATTGTCATCACCGGCTCGGCGGCAGGCGGCACCGGCTCGGGCTCGTTCCTCGACATGGGCTACCTGGCCAAGGCAATTCTCAAGGAGCACAACATCGCCGGCAAGGTCGACCTGTTCTTCGTCCTGCCCGGCGGTTTCCACGCCTTCAACACCGAGCGCGTCCAGGCCAACGGCTACGCGGCGCTGATGGAGCTGGAAACCTGCATGCGCGGCAACCGCCTGCTGCGCCACTGGGATGCCACCGACAACCTGTTCATCGACAACCGTCCCTATGACGATGTCTACATCATCGACAACAGCAACGTTGCCCAGGCCAAGACCGGCGACCAGGAAGACGTCTACGAGATGCTTTCGGACGTGCTGTTCACCGACTTCACCTCCCAGGACTTCGCCAACAAGAAGCGTTCGATCGCGGTCAACCAGAACCAGCACAAGATCCGCTCCTACACCGTGCGCCTGCCCCAGGACTATGGCGACGACACCGAGCTGCGCTTCCCGTGCGCCTATTCCTCGCTCGGCCAGGCGGTGCTCGACACTCAGGTCGATGCACGGCAGAACGTGCGCCTGAGCCGCCAGGTGCAGCACATGCTCAAAGCCTTCTTCGGCATCGCCAACAGCTCGCTGAGCGACAATCGTCCGACCGATCGCGAGCGCGACGACTTCCTCAAGGAGCAGCTCAACGTCACCCCGCGCACCTTCACCGAGCTGCCGGAATTTCTGTCGCGGGTCGAGCTGACCCTGGCCACGGGCGAGTTCACCCACTACCAGCTGGCAGACGATCTGCTGCTGGTCGAAGGCGACAACAGCGTCATCGCGCAGATCGAGCAGAAGGTCGAAGCCTTGTTCGAACGCCTGCAGCATGGCGGTGCTGACAAGGACCAGTGGCTCACCCACGTGCGTGAGATCCAGCAGCAGCTCGAGCGCGACACCAAGGGCAGCAGTGTCGACAGCGCCGAGCGCAACCACGAAGTGCGTATCCGCGAAAACCGCGTGCGGCGCCTGGCCGAGCTGGTGCGCGAGGACGCCCTGCCGGAAAAACTTTTCCGTCGCCTGGACGACGACGAGCGCGGCGGCCTGGACTACACCCTGGCGCTGGTCGAGATGCTCAAGGACCGGCTGGAGAACGAAGGCAGCGGCATCATCCCCGCGCTGGACAAGAACGCCGCGCGCTTCAAGGAACTGGCCGAGAAGCTGGAATCTTCCGAGCTTGCCCGCGAGTTCGAACGCCTCAAGGAAACCACCGGCGGTGGCTTGATGGCGCGCCTGAGCGGTAAGGAAAAACAGGCCGACACGGTACTCACCCAGGTCAAGGAGACGCTGCGCGACAGCCTGCTGTTCTACGCTCGCTTCGTCGCCGCGCGTGAGGCTGCGCAACTGCTGCGCGACGTCTCCGAATGGCTGGGCCGCAAGGAATCGGTCGACCAGAGCGGGCGGGCGGTGTGGAACGGCTTCGTCGGCCGTCTGCAGGACGGTCGCAACGCGGTCGACCATCTGCTGCGCCGCATCGAAGGCGACATCAGCAAGATCGACGCCAGAATCAAGGAGAAGCACGCCACGCTGATCCCGCTGAGCCTGGCCCAGGCGGTCGAGGAACAGGCCGTCGATACCCTGCAGGTACGCCAGTGGGCCAAGGAAGCCTTCAAGGACTTCGGTGGCTCCAAGACCCTGTTCGGCAAGCTGCAGGACGAGGAGGGCCAGGACGAATTGCTCGCCAAGCTGCGTGCCAAGGCCGTGCAGCAGTTGCCACGTCAGCCCCAGGGCACCGACCCGCTGCTCGCCGCACTGGCCGCGTTGACCCCTGACGAGCAGCGCGACAAGTTCCGCCAGCTGCTGCAGCGTGCCATGCCTTGGACCCCGCTGAACCTCAATGGTGGCTTCGGCATCGCCAAGGACCGCTACACCTGCCTGGTCGGCGTGCAGGATGCCGCCGAGTTCAAGCGTACCTATGGCACCATGCTCGCCCAGTGCATGCCGCAGGGCACCGGCCTCACCGCCGGGCAGATCCAGTTCGTCGAGTCAGGTACCCCCGGCAAGCTGATCTGCTTCACCGAACTCAGCGGCTTCCCGCTGCCGGCCTTGACACCGCTGCCGACCTACCTGGCCAGCTACCGCAAGGAAAGCACCACCATCCCGCTGCACAGCCACAAGCGCATCAGCCAGTTCGTGCAACCGATCCAGTTCACCCAGGAGCAGTACCGCCAGTTCGCCGAGGACTTCAAGCTCTACCTGCACGCCGTTGCGCTGGGCGTGCTGCGCCGCACCCAGGGTGATCGCTACGAGTTCATGATCGACCAGGACTACTTCACCGTCGGCGACGAGTTCGCGATTCGCCAGAATGGCCTGAACCAGCTGCAGCGCAAGGATATCGAAGACCAGCTACGCGCCCGCTACGAGCAGTTGCGCAGCCCGCAGCAGCTGGCCGCCATGGTCGCGCTGTTCGACGACATGCGCCGCGGCAGCTACAAGCCGCAGATGCGCCATGACGAGATCGGCGTGTCGTCGCTGTACCAGACCTTCCCGTACAAGATCGCCGAACTGCTGAAGAACGAGTACGACAACCGCCTCAAGCGCCAGGCCCCAGACCAGGCTGTACGCCTGGTGGAACAGGCCCGCCAGCTACTTGAGCAGTTCGCCGAACCGGTCAGCGGCTCGCGCGCGGATGTCTACCGTGACGAAGTGCACGACGAGCACGCCGAGAAGCGCACCCTGCGCAAGGCGTTCTTCGACGATGCCTGGCTCCAGGCGCTGTTCCAGCCGGCCAGCGCCGCGCCACAGCAGCCGTCGGCGCCTGCCATGCCGGGCACCGTGCCGCCACCGCCACCGGCACCGGCACCGGCACCCGGGATGGTGCCGCCCCCGGCGGCCACGCCGCAGTACAGCTACCACATGAGCGTCGCCGGCAGCAACTATGGGCCGTATACCTACAGCCAGCTGCGCGACTATGTACAAGGTAATCAGGTCACGCGTGACAGCCTGTTGTGGCGCGAGGGCATGAGTGCCTGGCTGCCGGCAGGGCAGATCGCCGAACTGGCCGCGCTGTTCGTCCCGGCCATGCCGTGCGCGCCAACCCCGCCGCCGGCCGTGCCCGTAGCGCCGCCGCCCTTGAACTGAGTGAGGTCAGCCGTCTATGTCCGCTTCCTCGAAGATGCTGGCGTTTCCCCGGGACTGCGCCAACACTGCCTGTGCTCGCCCTCAGTACGGCCCGGTAGCCTTCTGTCCGTACTGTGGCGCCAGTAGCCAGGTAGCTGCCGCGCCCAAGGCCAGCGTCGCACCCGCGGCCGGCGGCGTGGCGGTTGCACCGGCACCGGCCGTGGCGCCGTCAATACCGATGGCCAACGCCAGTGAACCGCGGCAGGTCACGGTCGCCGGCCATCAGGTCGAACGCCAGCCGGCACCCGTCCACGCCATCCCGGTTGTGCCGGTCACGGCGGTGGCCGTGGCAAGACCCAGGCAGCACGGGCGCAAGCTCGCACTGGTGGCGGCCGTACTGGTGGCGCTCGGTGGCTACGGCGCTTACCAGATGAACGCACGCAAGGCCTTGCAGCAGTTCGAAGCCGATCTGGCAGCGGGCCAGGGCTGCCTGCGCGGCAACCGCTTCGATTGCGCCTTGGAGAATGCCGAGCGAGCGCTGGGTATCGACAGCAAGGATCCACGCGCCATCAGTCTGTTGCAACGTGCCCAGGCGGGCCTCGAGCGCCAACAGCGCGAACAGGACAGCAAGGCCCAGGCGGCAGCGGCGGCGACCGCAAAAGCGGCGGCCGCTCGCCAGGCGGCTGCCGATCAGGCGCGCCGAGCCAAGCAGGCCCAGGAACTGGCCGAGCGCGAGCGCCAGGCCCTTGAGCAATCGCACAAGCAAGCCCTGGCACTCCAGGAGTTGCTGCGCGACCAAGCCCAGATGAACCGTCAGCAACAGCAACAGCGCGAGCAGCATCACCAGGCCCAGCGCCAGGCTGCCCAGCAGGCGCCCGCCGTCCGCCCACCGCCACGGCCCGTGGCGGCTGCGAGCAATCCAGGGTTGGTGGGCCAGCAGCTGTCACAGGCACGCAACGCCCTGGCCCGTCGCGATGGCAACGCCGCCCGGGTGTTGGCCAATAGCGTGCTGCGTCAGGATCCGAGCAACCGCCAGGCGCAGAACATCCTGCGCCAGGCCGAGCAGCTTCGGGGCCAGGCGTCGTTCGACAGGCCCAAGGCGCTGGGCGGTGTGATCATCGAGTAGCGTGCCTCAAGGCAACTCTCCGGCCTCGCCGGGCAGGTGCTCGTCCAGGTGCAGCCATGGCAGGCGGTTATCGGTCCAGATGTGTCGCTGCGCCGGCACCTGCTGCGGCGCGTCGAGCGTGCCAACGGTGATGTCGATGGTCTGCGGGCTGTGCAGCGTCACCAGGGCCACATGGGCACCGCACTTGCCGCAGAAGTACCGCGTGCAACTGGCGGGCGCCCGGTACGCGCGGGGTGTGCCGGCCAGCCACTGGAAGCACGCATAGGGCAGGGTGATCCAGGTCACCACCAGCCCGCCACTGACTCGCCGGCAGATCGAGCAATGGCAATGGGCGACATCCGTCAGCGCACCCACAAGCCGATAGCGTAACGCGCCACAGTGGCATCCGCCCTCATTGAATTCATGCATCCGTCTTGCCTCCTGTCCATGCCCGCTGGCCGATCGAAAGCGGGGTGAAAGCTGGGTGAAAGCTTGCGCTCTTAGGATAGCGTCACTACCGGCGTCAGACCGGTCAGCCAGGGCACACGGAAATTTCCGCGCCCGGCCCACTCAACAACAACAATGGTGATACTGATGTTTTCTTGCGCCTACCGTTTCGCTGTACACCCCCGACTCCCTGCGCAGCGCCCCACGCGCTGATCCTCCCGCCCGAATCGTCCTTTCTTTTCGCCGCGCTACGCCTGGAGTACCGCCATGCTGACCTTCCTCGGCTTTGCCATGGTCATCACTTTCATGTACCTGATCATGACCAAGCGCCTCTCGGCCTTGATCGCACTGATCCTGATACCGATCCTGTTCGCCCTGTTCGGGGGTTTCTACTCCGATATCGGCCCGATGATGCTGCAAGGCATCAGCAAGCTAGCGCCCACCGGCGTCATGCTGATGTTCGCCATCCTGTACTTCGCCCTGATGATCGACTCCGGCCTGTTCGACCCGGCCGTGCGCAAGATCCTCAAGATGGTCAAGGGCGACCCGCTGAAAGTGTCGGTGGGCACCGCCGTGCTGGCCTTGGTGGTCTCGCTGGACGGTGACGGCGCGACCACCTACATGATCTGCGTGGCCGCCATGCTGCCGTTGTACAGCCGCCTGGGCATGAGTCCACGGATCATGGCCGGCCTGATCATCCTCGCCGGTGGCGTGATGAACATGACCCCCTGGGGCGGCCCGACCGCACGCGCCGCCAGCGCCCTGCATGTCGACCCGTCGGACATCTTCGTGCCGATGATCCCAGCCATGCTCTTCGGTGTCTTCGCGATCCTGGCCATCGCCTACCTGTACGGCAAGCGCGAGCGCGCACGCCTGGGCGAGCTGCACCTGCCGGGTGACGAGATCGACCATAGCGAGATCAGCGTGTCGCAGTTCCCCGAGGCCCGCCGCCCCAAGCTGCTGTGGTTCAACGGTGTCCTGACCCTGGCCCTGATGGTCGCGCTGATCAGCGGTGTGCTGCCGCTGCCGGTGCTGTTCATGGTCGCCTTCAGCATCGCCATGATCGTCAACTACCCCTGCCTCCAGCAGCAAAAAGACCGTATCGCCGCCCACTCTGGCAGCGTGCTGGCCGTCACCGGTCTGATCTTCGCTGCAGGGATCTTCACCGGCATCCTGTCGGGTACCGGCATGGTCGACGCCATGTCCAAGAGCCTGCTGTCGGTCATTCCAGATGCGCTGGGCCCGTACCTGGCGGTGATCACGGCCATCGTCAGCATGCCGTTCACCTTCTTCATGTCCAACGATGCCTTCTACTATGGCGTCCTGCCAGTGCTCTCCGAAGCCGCCGCCCACTACGGCATCACGCCTGTGGAAATGGCCCGCGCGTCGATCGTCGGGCAACCGGTACACCTGCTCAGCCCCTTGGTACCCTCTACCTACCTGCTGGTGGCCCTGGCCGGTATCGAGTTCGGCGACCATCAGCGCTTTACCCTGAAGTGGGCAGTGCTGGTGTGCCTGTGCATAATGCTCGCCGCGCTGCTCATGGGCATTTTCCCGCTGTTCAGCAGTCTGTAAGAAAACAGCATCATCCCCTGCGCTGCGTCCTGCTCGGACGCAGCGCCTTTATCGTTCGAAGGAAGACACATGGAATGGCTGACCAGCCCGGAAATCTGGGTTGCCTTTTTCACCCTCACGGCGCTTGAGATCGTTCTCGGTATCGACAACATCATCATGATCTCGATCCTGGTCAGCCGCATGCCCAAGCACATGCAGCCACGCACCCGGATCTTCGGCCTGGCTCTGGCCATGGTCACGCGCATCCTGCTATTGCTGTCGATCACCTGGGTGATGCGCCTGACCGCCGACCTGTTCGAGGTGTTCGGCCAGGGTATTTCCGGTCGCGACCTGATCCTGTTCTTCGGTGGCCTGTTCCTGCTGTGGAAAAGCTCGCAGGAGATCTACCACGGCCTGGAAGGTGAAGACGAAGAAGCGGACGAGCCCAAGGGCTCGGGCGGCAAGTTCCTCTACACCATCATCCAGATCGCCATCATCGACATCGTGTTCTCCCTGGATTCGGTGATCACCGCCGTGGGCATGGTGTCGCACGTACCGGTAATGGTCGCCGCGATCATCGTCGCCGTGCTGGTGATGATGCTTTGCGCCGGCGCCATCAGCAATTTCATCGACAAGCACCCGTCGCTGAAGATGCTCGCCCTGTCGTTCCTGATCGTCGTTGGTACCGTGCTGATCGCCGAAGCCTTTGACGTGCACGTGCCAAAGGGCTACGTGTACTTCGCGATGGCCTTCTCCCTGGGGGTAGAAGCCATCAACATCCGCATGCGTACCGCGATGGCGCGCAAGCGCGGCAAGGAGCACGATGCCGTGAAGCTGCGCAAGGACATCCCGGGTCAGTAAACCGGGGATGGCAACGCAAGAAGGCCTTCGGGAAATGCCAGTCAGTTGAGCCAATTGGGGCCGCCTTGCGGCCCTTCGGGGCCTTCTTCGTTTATCGCTCCGAGGCCAGGGGGCTTGCAGGCGCGGCGATCCGAGGTATGTTTCAAAAATGTTTCAGCCTGTGCGATGCTGGCGGCATGGCCCTTGGCCGACTAAAGCTTTAAGTAACACTTAGAAGAAACGCCCGCAGCCAGGCTTGGCTCACGGCGTCATCGTTTTCGCCCCGCTTGGGCGCCTACCAACAGGGGGCTTGCCTTATGCTGACCCTGCTCAACCTGCTCTCCGCGGTAGCCCTGCTGATCTGGGGCACGCATATCGTGCGTACCGGCGTACTGCGCGTCTATGGGTCGAACCTGCGCAGGGTATTGAGCCAGAACATGGCCAGGCGTCCGCTGGCCTTCATCGCCGGGATCCTGGTGACGGCGCTGGTGCAAAGCAGCAACGCCACGGCCATGCTGGTGACCTCGTTCGTCGGCCAGGGGCTGATGGCCATGACGCCTGCGCTGGCGATCATGCTCGGTGCCGACGTGGGTACCGCGCTGATGGCGCGCGTACTGACGTTCGACCTGTCCTGGCTGTCGCCGCTGCTGATCTTCCTCGGCGTGATCTTTTTCCTCTCCCGCAAACAGACGCGCGCGGGCCAATTGGGACGGGTCGGGATCGGCCTGGGACTGATCATCCTGGCCTTGCAGCTGATCGTCGAGGCTGCCGCACCCATCACCCAGGCCCAAGGCGTCAAGGTGCTGTTCGCCTCGCTGACCGGCGACATCCTGCTCGATGCCCTGGTCGGTGCGCTGTTCGCGCTGATCTCCTATTCCAGCCTGGCGGCCGTGCTGCTGACCGCGACCCTGGCCGGCGCCGAGCTGATCAGCCTGCCTGTAGCCATCGGCCTGGTGGTCGGCGCCAATATCGGCAGCGGCCTGCTGGCCTTCCTCAGCACCAGCATGCAGAATTCGGCCGGACGCCGAGTGGCTCTGGGCAGCCTGCTGTACAAGCTGATCGGCCTGCTGCTGGTGATTCCGGTACTCGATCCGCTGGTGCAGTGGATGGACCAGCTGCGCTTCAGCCCCCAGGAGCTGGTCATCGGCTTCCACCTGCTCTACAACACCCTGCGCTGCCTGCTGATGCTCCCCAGCGTCACGCCCATGGCGCGTCTGTGCACCTGGCTGCTGCCGGACCGCGAAGACAGCAACGGCCGCGCGCGCCCGCGTCACCTGGACCCCGCCGCCCTGGACACCCCCAGCCTCGCCCTGGCCAATGCCGTGCGCGAGACCCTGCGCCTGGGGGATATCGTCGATAGCCTGCTCGATGCCATGCTCAATGCCCTGCGTGGCACCCAGGCGGCCATGCCGCAGCAGGTCCGCGCCCTCAACGAAGATGCCGAGGCGCTGTACAACGCCATCAAGCTCTACCTGGCGCAGATGCCCCGGGAAGACCTCGGCGACCAGGACAACCGGCGCTGGGCCGAGATCATCGAGCTGGCGATCAACCTCAAGCTGGCCAGCGACTTGATCGAACGCATGCTGCGCAAGGTGCAACAGCAAAAGACCTCGCAGCGGCGGGAATTTTCCGAGGTCGGCCTGCAGGAGCTGTCCGGCCTGCAGGAGCAGCTGCTGGCCAACCTGCGCCTGGGCCTGTCGGTGTTTCTCAGCGCCGACCCGCAAAGCGCCCGCCAGCTGTTGCGCGAGAAACGCCGCTTCCGCGCCCAGGAGCGGCGCCTGGCGCATGCCCATGTCAGTCGCTTGCAACGCAAGGTGGTACAAAGTATCGAGACCAGTTCGCTGCACCTGGAGCTGATCGCCGACATGAAACGTTTGAACTCTTTGTTCTGCAGCAGTGCCTATGTGGTACTAGGTGGCTCGGACACCGGCGGGCTGTTGCTCGACAATGTACCGGACGACGCCCACCTGTCCTGACCCGCACCCCTCGGATCCCGGCCTGGAAGCTCTCATGCGTTGTCTGTTGTTCATATGCCTGTTGCTTTGCAGCCTCTCCAGCGTTGCCCTTGACCGCTCCAAGGCCGAGGGCTATCTGCTGCCCAATGGCCTGCAGGTCATTCTCAAATCCGGCTACGAACGCGACCATGTGGCGATCCGCCTGGTGGTCGGCGTTGGCCTGGATGACTTCAACTGCGAACAGAAAGAGCTGCCGCACCTGCTTGAACACATGCTGTTCAGCGGCATCGACGAAAGCGGCGAGGGGGGCCTGGAAACACGCATGCAAGCCCTAGGCGGGGAATGGAATGCCTACACCAGCAGCGCCGACACCACTTTCGTGATCGAAGCCCCGGCGCGCAACCAGCGCAAGGTGCTCGACCTGCTGCTTGCCACGATCCACGACACGCGATTCGATGCCAAGGCCCTGGCCACTGCAAAGAAGATCATCGAGCGCGAGGATGGCGGCCACTACGGCCACCTGCAGCGCTGGCTCGACCGCCAGGACATCGGCCACCGCGCCAGCGACCAACTGGCCATCGAACTCGGCCTCAAGTGCCCGGAGCGCTCCTCGCTCGAGGACATGACCCTGGAGCAGGTCGAGGCACTTCGCACGCACTGGTATGCCGCCAACAACATGACCCTGATCATGGTCGGCGGTCTCGAACGCCTGCTGCCGGCTTACCTGGAACGCACCTTCGGCGAGCTGGAAGCGGTCGAGCCAGAGGACCGGCGCGACCTGGAGGGCATCACTCAACAGGCCGAGCAGCAACGCGACCTGACCCGCGGCTGGGTGGGCGGCGGTGCCAAGCTGCACTGGCTGTTCATCGAGCCGGTGCTGGACAACGCCCATGACCAGACCCTGGATCTGCTCTCGCGCTACATGGAGTGGGCCTTGTACGACCAGCTGCGCCTGCGCCACGGCCTCTCCTACGGCCCCAGCGTCCAGCGCGAGAGCTTCGGCAACAGCGGCATGCTGAGCCTCAACGCCGACCTGGAGCGCGACGATATCGACCAAGCGGTCCAGGTGCTCGAGCACCTGTTCGAAGACCTGCGCAAGAACGGCCTGGACCCGGACACCTTCGAGCGCATCAAGCAGGCGGCCATTGCCCGGGAAAGCTGGACCACCCAGGGCAACAGCGCCTTGGCCGACTACTACTGGGGAGCACTCAACGACTACACCGATGGCCGTTTCAGGGATCCGGTCCAGAAACTGCGACAGGTCAGCCTGAAGGAAACCGACCAAGCCTTGCGCGAGCTGCTCAAGGACTCAGGCTATCTGCGCATCGAGAAACCGCTGCTGGGCTATGACGAGCTGTACGGACTGGTGGCCCTGGCGCTGGCGCTGATACTGGCGGTTGGCCTGCTGCGCCGTCGAAAGCACGCGCAGCCACGTCAGAGCGGCGCTACACGGGAGCGCTGAAACAGCGCTATCCTGTGCGCGTACCTCTTTGCAGTTGCCACCCATGCCTTCTCTACCGCTTTTCATCCAGCGCCTGATCGAGCTGCTCAAGCGCTATCCCGGGATCATTGCCCTGGGTGGTTTCCTGTCGGGAATCGGCAGTTTCATCCTGGTCGACCGGCAAGCCGGGCTGGCCAGCTGGATCGCTGTGCTGATGTTGGTCAGCTGGGTCTGGCTGATGCTCGAAAACACCGTCACGCGCTTGTTCAGCCGGACCTTCAAACGGGAAATCCCCCAGCCTCTGCTGCGTTACGCGACGCAGATGATCCACCAGGAGAGTCTGTTCTTCGTCCTGCCGTTCTTCTTCATCACCACCACCTGGAACAGCGGCCAGCTGGTGTTCACCGGCCTGCTCGGCGCGGCCGGGTTGATCTCGATCATCGACCCGCTGTACTACCGCTGGCTGGCCCCGCGGCGCTGGCTGTTCATGGCCCTGCATACCCTGACCCTCTTCGCCGCCTTGCTCACGGCCCTGCCGATCATCCTCCACCTGACCACCTCGCAAAGCTTCAAGCTGGCGTTGGTGACGGCCATGGCGCTGTCGTTCCCGAGCCTGGCCAGCAGTTTCCCGATCAGCGACTGGCGGCGCGGCATAGCCCTGGTTGTCCTGACCCTGGCGGTGGGCGGCGGTGGCTGGCTGCTGCGCTCCTGGGTGCCACCGGCGACCCTGTGGATGACCGAGGTCGCGGTCAGCACCGAGGTGCAGAACCGCAAGCCCGGTACCGCCCTGAAAGAGATCGGCGCCAGCCAGATCCGCACCTCTGGGTTGTATGCCTACACCGCAATCAATGCCCCGCGGGGCCTGAACGAGCGCATCTACCACGTCTGGCAGTTCAACGGCAAAGAGGTCGACCGGATCGCCCTGGACATCCATGGCGGGCGCAAGGAAGGCTACCGGGCCTGGACTCACAAGCAGAACTTCCCGCCCAATCCGGTCGGGCGCTGGCAGGTTCGGGTGCTGACCGAGGACGGCCAGGTGATCGGCGTGCTGCGCTTCAGCGTGCTAGACGACGCTGCCGCCACCCAGTCCCAGGTTCAAGCGAAAAACCAGTAGCAGACCAGGATCGCTGCGATCACCCCCGACAACTCGGCCAGCAGCGCGCAGCCCACGGCATGCCGGGCGCGCTGGATGCCGACGGCGCCAAAGTACACCGCCAGCACATAGAAGGTGGTTTCGGTACTGCCCTGGATGGTGGCCGCTACCAGCGCCGGGAAGCTGTCGACGCCGTGGGTCTGCATGGTCTCGATCAGCATGGCGCGCGCCGCGCTGCCCGAGAACGGCTTGACCAAGGCGGTTGGCAAGCCCTCGACGAAGCGGGTGTCCAAGCCCATACACGCCACCGCATGGCGAATGCCATCCAGTGCCAGCTCCAGCGCACCCGAGGCGCGCAACACACCGACGGCGCAGAGCATCGCGACCAGGTAGGGCAGCAGGCTCTTGGCCACGTCGAAGCCTTCTTTCGCGCCCTCGACAAAGGTTTCATAGACCTTGACCCGTTTCAGCGCACCGATCACCAGGAACAGCACGATCAGGCCGAACAGGGTCAGGTTGCCGAGAATCGATGACAGGCTCGCCAGGGCCGCCGCCGACAGCGTGCCGAGAAACGCCATGAACGCACCCAGCAGCAGCGCGCCAGGGATCAGATAAGCCAACACCACTGGGTCCCACAGCCGCAGGCGCTGCATGACAGCTACCGAGAGCAGGCCCACCAGGGTCGAGCAGCTGGTTGCCAGCAGGATCGGCAGGAACACCAGCGTCGGGTCCATGGCGCCCTGCTGGGCGCGGTACATGAAGATGGTTACCGGCAGCAAGGTCAGGGACGAGGCATTGAGTACCAGGAACAGGATCTGCGCGTTGCTGGCGGTGCTGCTGCTGGGGTTGAGCTCCTGTAGCGCACGCATGGCCTTCAGGCCAATGGGCGTGGCAGCGTTGTCCAGGCCCAGGCCGTTGGCGGCGAAGTTCAGGGTGATCAAGCCCAAGGCGGGGTGGCCCGGCGGCACCTCGGGCATCAGGCGGGCGAACAGCGGCCCAAGCACCTTGGCCAGCCACTCGACGATGCCGGCCTTTTCGGCAATTTTCAGAAAGCCCAACCACAGCGTCAGGGTGCCAAACAGCAGGACCATGACCTCGACCGACAGCTTGGCCATGGCGAAAATGCTCTCGACCATCGCGGCGAAGATTCCGGCGTTGCCACCGATCAGCCACTGGGCCAGCGCGGAAACGGCCGCCACCAGGAAAAAGCTGAGCCAAAGGCCGTTGAGCATCCGATGTTCCCCCCGAAAAATGCCCCGGATGATAGCGTATCGAGGCGCACGCTTGGCGCTGGATGTGCTGCAAGGGATGGCCGTCCACCCAACAAAAAGCCCCGACATGTCGAGGCTTTTTGTTCAGCGCGGCACTACCTTACTGGTTGGCGGTCTTGCCGGCTGCAATCGCTTCCTTGCTGCGCAAGTGCGGCAGGGAGTTCCAGTAGCGCTCGCCCTTGGCGGCATCGTACATGCCTTCCCAGCGGGCGATGACCAGCACGGCCAGGGCGTTGCCGATCACGTTCAGCGCGGTACGGGCCATGTCCATGATGCGGTCGACACCGGCAATGAAGGCCAGGCCTTCCAACGGGATGCCGACACTGCCCAGGGTGGCCAGCAGGACCACGAAGGACACGCCCGGCACGCCAGCGATACCCTTGGAGGTGACCATCAGGGTCAGCACCAGCAGCAGTTGCTGGCTCCAGGACAGGTCGATGCCGTATAGCTGGGCGATGAAGATCGCCGCGATGCTCTGGTACAGGGTCGAGCCGTCGAGGTTGAACGAGTAACCGGTCGGGACCACGAAGCTGCAGATGGCCTTCGGCGCACCATAGGCTTCCATCTTCTCGATGACGCGCGGCAACACGGTTTCCGAACTGGACGTGGAATAGGCCAGGACCAGTTCGTCTTTCATGATGCGCATGATCTTCACGATCGAGAAGCCGAACAGGCGCGCCACCAGGCCCAGCACCATGAAAGCGAAGAAGGCGATGGCGAAGTACACCAGCAGCACCAGCTTGGCCAGCGGCAGCAACGAGGAGAAGCCGAAGTTGGCGACGGTCACGGCGATCAGGGCAAACACACCGATCGGCGCGTAGTTCATGATCATGTGGGTGACCTTGAACATGGCTTCCGACACGCCCTGGAAGGTACGTACCAGTGGCTCGCGGATATCCGCCTGCAGGCTCGACAGGCCCAGGCCGAACAGCACCGAGAAGAAGATGATCGGCAGCATTTCGCCACGCATCATCGCGGCAAAGATGTTCGATGGGATCAGGTTGAGCAGGGTCTCGATGAACGCGTGTTCATGCTGTACTTCGGCTGCGGTAGCCTGATACTTGGAGATATCGACGGTGCCCAGGGTACTCATGTCGATGCCGGCACCCGGATGGAACAGGTTGGCCAGGACCAAGCCGACGACGATCGCGATGGTGGTCACGACCTCGAAGTAGAGAATGGTCTTCAGGCCGATGCTGCCCAGTTTCTTCGCGTCGCCAACCCCGGCGATACCCACGATCAGCGACGAAATCACGATCGGGATGACGATCATCTTGATCAGGCGAATGAAGATGTCACCGGCAGGCTGCAGGATGTTGCTGATCCACCATGCCTTTTCCGCACTGAAGTGATTCAGCAGCGCGCCGATTGCGACGCCCAGAACGAGACCAATGAGGATCTGCCAGGCGAGGCTTAGTTTTGCCTTCTTCATGTCATTACCTTTACTTCAAGTGGACACGGGCGCAAAGCGCAATACCCCGTTCCAGAGCCGTCGCATACGTGCTCCGGACCTGTTGGGTTGCGTTCGGCGACGCCGTAGAAGGTCATCGCAAGCGAGCGGCTCGGCGCTCCGGCCTGCGAAAAAGGCGGCAACTATTGCCATGAGAGAAGATGAGGTCTAATGCCGTAAACGACTACCCCATGCCGAATCGGCATGGGCTGAAAGCGTGAAATCAAGGCATTCGAGCAAATGATTTTAGGGCGTTCGGTTTTCCGAACATGGCCAAACCGCCATATTCCGGCAGATTTGTCCGGATGCATTTGCGGTTATAAGGGCTGTGTTCGACAATCCGAATGACAGGAAAAGAGAGGGTTGTGGACCGTATGAAACGCAAAAAAATATCGATGTACGGTCTACACAAAATGTGTCTTGGGGGGAATTTCTTACGTGAGACTCCCACTGTCCTGTGTTCCAGCGCTTCGGAAGCCAGACCAGCGGAGCATCTTATCCCATGCTGCTGGCCTGAAACTTCCGATGCCGCCTTACCTGACCCGGCCCTCAAGGGAGGCACTCCCTGTACCCCTAGGCCGCTCCGACTCTACAACAGTCAGAACAGCCCGGCCCCCTAGTCATGCGCCAACCCTCCTCGGGTGACGCACCATAGAAGCGTGAAACGGAAAAAGGTTCAGCCTCTATAGCGTTACAACGCATCAGAGCGGATCAGTACCAGTTCGGATCGCGCTTGAGCTGTTCACGGAGCAAGGCCTGCATGCCCTCGTCGGGCTGGCCGAGCCAGCGGTAACTGGCATGGCGCGTGGGCGACTTGTCTGAAGGTAAACCCTCAGGTACTTCGACCAGCATGCCGTAGGCTTCTTCCTTGTCCCAACTGAATGCCACGATCAGGCGCTTGTACAAGCACTTCTGCTCTGTCTCGCACAAGGGCCCGACCAGGTATTTGTCGCCGTCTTCCTCGACGGCTGACATCTGTTCGGCGCTGCCGCTGAGATTGATCACCCAATCAGGCAAGCGCTCTTCCTTTTTCACCACGCTTTGCCAAGTCTCCCGGTACTCGGAGTCCGCGCTCAACAGCTGATTGGCACGGAGCTGGCCGTCATTGGCCGCCATTGCCGCCGTACCACTGCCCAGTAACAGGGCAGCGGCCACAGCTGTGCAAAACGCTCTGTTCATCGTCACCCTCTACCGCGACGTCCGAAGAAGAAGGAAGCGACGAACAGCACCAGGAAGACGATGAACAGAATCTTCGCGATACCGGTAGCGGCGCCGGCGATACCACCGAAGCCCAGTACGGCGGCGACAATGGCAATGATCAGGAAAGTAATAGCCCAGCTCAGCATGGTGATTCTCCTTACTCTTTTGCGAAATCATTTCGCGGGCGGCGCTTAAAAGATCCAGCGCTGTTGGGGTACGACGGTATCAAGGGTGGCCGGAGCGGCGTTGACCGAGGACTCACGATCAGCCGCCTGGATCAGGGTGCTGGCCCGCGTGGTCTGGATATGCGCCAGCAGCGCGGTCTGTACCGCGACTTGCTCGGCCAATCGAGCGGTTTGCACGCTGTGGTAGAGCTGGCCGGCAACCAGCGTCAACATCAGCGCCAGGCTGAGAAACAGGAACTGGCGCAAAGGCAGTGTGGCGATCTGCGTGCTGTTGACGGTCTGGCGGTTCATGCCGGCTCCTCCTGCTGTAATTTTTTTTGAAACCTAGAAGGAACATTGCAGCCTGCGTGCCAGCCCTTGAGATACCTTAAATTCCTTTAAAATCAATAGGTTAATATAGGTGCCAACAGACCCTAGGGACGTATCCTGCACGATGGGCCATAAGACGTCGTGCGTTTTGCATGATTCAGCCTTCTACCTTGGATGCGACCTTGAGCATGTCGGCATCGACACCGCGAACGCCGACGATCTGCCTGGCCACCTCACTGGCGATGGATTTCTGCTCGTTGCTCACCACCTCGCCCGACAACCGTACCAACCCGTCTTCGCTGGCCACTTTGATATTCGGGCCGTCAAGATTGCGACTGAAGCGGAAGCTGGTCTGGATCTTGTCGACGATCCAGCGATCGCTGGGTTGTGGCCCTTTTGGGGCGTCGACAGGCTTTTCACGGGCCTTGGCCATGGCCGCGGTGTCCATGCTGACCAAGTTGTTGACCAGATAGACGCCCTCGGTGGTGCGCGCCAGTACACCGGCCAGCTCCTTGGCTTCGGCGCTATCCACCTTGCCGCGCAGGGTGACTACCCCCTCACGGCTCTCGACCTCGATCGCGGCCTCTTGGGTGATCCGGCTCCAGAGCAGACGCGCACGAATTACCGCGCCGAGCGTGGCGTCTTCCAGGCGCTTGGCGTAGGCACGCAGCTCCAGCGGCTCTTCGACCAGTTCCGGATTGACCTTGAGCTGATTATCGACCTGCTCGATCCCTTGGGTGGCCAATGCCACGCGCTCGGCCAGTTGACGCTCGACTTCATTTTCCACTTCGCCCGACAGTCGAGCGCCTTGGTCTTGAACCTGGACCTGGATGCGGAAGGGATTGAGCACTCGGTTCAATGCCAGCGCGGTCTGCAGCGCGCCCTCACGTCGCGCATCCTGGACGTTGTCGGCGTACGCCGGCGTCAACGCCAAGGCCTGGCCAAGTACCAAGGCGGCTGCGGCGGCAACCATCTGATGCGTAACAGGCATGACACACCTCCTTAGAGTTAAAAAGCCTAGGATCGCCGCAAACTGCATGCCAGCCGGCTAAATCCTTATAAAAAGCCTATTTTTCAGCTAGTTAGCTAATCCACTCGCAAGTGACTAGCATGCAGGGAACGGAATCAATCAGAATCGACCATGCAACTTGCCCGATTTTTCCGACACTAACCAAGATTAATCCCAAAGGAGCGTAGGAAATGGAATCAGCCCAGGACAGCCAAGGCCGCATTCTGCTGGTGGACGACGAATCTGCCATCCTGCGAACCTTTCGCTATTGCCTGGAGGACGAAGGCTACAGCGTGGCCACGGCCACCAGCGCGTCGCAGGCCGAAACACTGCTGCAACGCCAAGTGTTTGATCTGTGCTTCCTCGACCTTCGCCTGGGTGAGGACAATGGCCTGGACGTGCTGGCGCAGATGCGTATCCAGGCGCCCTGGATGCGTGTGGTCATCGTCACCGCCCATTCGGCGATCGACACCGCCGTCGATGCCATCCAAGCCGGTGCGGCCGATTATCTGGTCAAGCCTTGCAGCCCCGACCAGCTGCGCTTGGCCACTGCCAAGCAGTTGGAGGTGCGTCAGCTCTCGGCGCGCCTGGAAGCCTTGGAAGGGGAGGTGCGCAAGCCCAAGGATGGCCTCGATTCGCACAGCCCGGCGATGATGGCGGTGTTGGAAACCGCACGTCAGGTGGCGACCACCGACGCCAATATTCTCATCCTCGGCGAGTCGGGAACCGGCAAAGGCGAGCTGGCCCGCGCCATCCATGGCTGGAGCAAGCGCGCCCGCAAGGCCTGCGTGACCATCAACTGCCCGTCGCTGACCGCCGACCTGATGGAGAGCGAACTGTTCGGCCACAGCCGCGGTGCGTTCACCGGAGCCAGCGAAAGCACCCTGGGCCGGGTCAACCAGGCTGATGGCGGCACACTGTTTCTCGACGAAATCGGCGATTTCCCACTGGTCTTGCAGCCAAAGCTGTTGCGCTTCATTCAGGACAAGGAATACGAGCGAGTCGGCGACCCCGTCACCCGCCGCGCCGACGTCCGTATCCTGGCGGCCACCAACCTCAACCTCGAGGACATGGTCCGCGAGGGGCGTTTCCGCGAAGACTTGCTCTACCGCCTGAACGTGATCACCCTGCACCTGCCGCCACTGCGCGAGCGCAGCGAAGACATATTGACCCTGGCCGACCGCTTCCTTGCGCGCTTCGTGAAGGAGTACTCGCGCCCAGGCCGAGCCTTCAGCGACGAAGCCCGCGCGGCGCTGCTCAACTATCGATGGCCAGGCAACATTCGTGAGCTGCGCAACGTGGTCGAACGGGCCAGCATCATCTGCCCCCAGGAGCGCGTCGAGATCAGCCACCTGGGCATGGGCGAGCAACCGATGGGCAATGCACCGCGGGTGGGCGCCGCACTTAGTCTGGATGAATTGGAGCGGGCGCACATCGGTGCGGTCCTGGCCACCAGCGACACCCTCGACCAGGCCGCCAAGACCCTCGGCATCGACGCCTCGACCCTGTACCGCAAACGCAAGCAGTACAACTTATGAAATGGGCGATCAAGCTGCGCACGCGGCTTTTCCTGAGCATCTCGGCCCTGATTACTGTCGCCTTGCTGGGTTTGCTGATCGGCCTGGTCAGCGTGCTGCAGATGGCGTCTTCGCAGCAAACCCTGGTACGCGATACCACGCACCTCCTTGAGATCGGCCTGAAACTGCGGCAGAACCTGGGCGAGCAGATGATCCTGATACTCGACGAGGCACGTGATCCGGCCAGCCTCGAGGCCCTGCAGGGCGGCTTTCAGCGCTTGCTCGACGAAGGCCTGGAACTCGGCGGCGAGCGCACCGGCCTCAGCAAGACCAACAGCAATTACCAGGCCTTCCTGCAGGCTTACCGCAGCAGTCCGGAGCCCGCCCGCAGCATGGGTGTCGACGAACCGCTCGGGGCGGCTTTCAACCAGGTACGTACCGACCTCATCGACTCGCACAAGCATGCCGTCGAGCACATCAGCCGCAGTGAAGCGCAGGCCCGTGACCGTGCCTTGTTGATCGGCGGAATGCTGGGCCTGATGGGGCTGGCCGTGCTGACCCTGGGCTTTATCACCGCGCACAATATCGCCCGACGCTTCGGCCAACCCATCGAGGCCCTGGCCAAGGCTGCCGACCAGGTCGGCCAGGGCAACTTCGAAGTGACTCTGCCGGTCACCCAGGCCACTGAGCTCAATCAACTGACCCGGCGTTTCGGCCTGATGGCCCAGGCCCTGCGCAAGCACCAGGCTACGAATATCGATGAGCTCCTGGCGGGCCAACAGCGCCTGCAAGCTGTGCTCGACAGCATCGATGATGGCTTGCTGATCATCGACCGCCAAGGCCGCCTGGAGCATCTCAACCCGGTGGCCCAGCGCCAATTGGGTTGGGACGACAGCCGCCTGGGCAGTGGTCTGGGCGATGCGCTGCAGCGCCCAGAGATGGACGAGCAGCTGCGCCAGGTGCTGCGCGGCGGCAGCCTGGATCGCCTGCCGGAAGACCTCAGCCTTGAGGTCGACGATGAAACCCGACTGCTGACCTATAGCCTGACACCGGTCACCCACCCCAAGGGCTCGATCCTTGGCGCGGTGATGGTCTTGCACGATGTCACCGAACAGCGCGCCTTCGAGCGGGTACGCAGCGAATTCGTCCTGCGCGCCTCGCATGAGTTGCGCACGCCGATCACCGGCATGCACATGGCCTTCGGCCTGCTGCGGGAACGGGTAAAATTCGCGCACGACACCCGCGAGCACGACCTGTTCGAGACCATCGGCGAGGAGATGCAACGGCTTACCCAACTGATCAATGACCTGCTGAATTTCTCGCGCTACCAGAGCGGGCTGCAGAAACTCGACCTTGCTCCCTGCGTCCTGGAAGAGTTGCTCGAACGGGCCCGCTCGCGTTTCGCCGCACAGGCCGCGGACAAGCAGATCGAACTGCTCGCCGAACTCGATCTGCCATTGCCACGCATCCAGGCTGATCCGGCACAACTCGATCGCGTGCTGGATAATTTGCTGCACAACGCCATCCGTCATACCGCCAGCGGTGGCAGGATCCGCCTGCATGCCAGGCGCCATGCCGAGCGGGTAATCATCAGCGTGGAAGACAACGGTGAAGGGATTGCCTATGGCCAGCAAGGCCGCATTTTCGAACCCTTCGTCCAGGTCGGGCGCAAGAAAGGCGGAGCAGGGCTTGGCCTGGCACTGTGCAAAGAGATCGTGCAACTACACGGTGGCCGCATGGGCGTGTTCTCCCGTCCGGGCCAGGGTACCCAGTTCTACATGGCGCTGCCCGCCTGAGGGGTTCAGGCTTCATCGTCGATACGCCGCGCGCCCCTGCGCCGACCACGGGTGATCAGCTCGGCGAACTGCCGGGCGCTGAGCGGGTGGGCGAACAGCCAGCCTTGGCCATAATTGACGCCCTCGCTATTGAGCAGCTGCGCCTGGTCTTCATGTTCGATGCCTTCAGCGATCACCCGCAACTGCAGGGCGTGCGCCATGCGGATGATGTGCGGGGCAACTCCGCTGCTGGCAGCATCGTGGCCAAGCGCATCGACGAACGCCTTGTCGATCTTCAGGCAGTCGACCGGCAGGGTCTGCAGATAGGCAAGGCTGCTGTAGCCCGTACCGAAGTCATCGATCAGCACTGGGTGGCCTACCGCGCGCAAGGCCTGCAGGTTATCGCGCGCCACCACCACGTCGATCAGCCCGCGCTCTGTGACTTCAAAGGCAATCTGCCTGGCAGGCACATGATGGATGGCCAGCAGTCGCGCCGCTACCCCGCCAATGCGCGGCTCCATCACGTCGCAGGCCGCCAGGTTCACTGAAATGTACAGGTGCTGGTTGGAGCGCAGCAGCTGGCCCAGCTGCTCGAGCGCGCGTTGCAGGACAAAGTCGGTGATCGGACGGATCTGCCCGGTGTTCTCGGCCAGGGGGATGAACAGGTCCGGGCTGGTCAGGCTACCGTCAGGGCGGCGCCAGCGCACCAGGGCTTCAGCGCCGACGCAGCGCCGGCTGTTGAGTTCGAAGATCGGCTGGTAGAGCACCTGCAGTTCGCCCCGACGCAGGGCGCCTTGCAGCTCTGAGCTCATCGACCGGTGCTGGTAGATCAGCTGTAGCACCAGCCAGCCAATGCAGCTGGCCAGCACCAGACTTGCGGGGATCAGCAGCCAGAGCATGCCGTTCATCTTCAGCGGCACGCTGGTGCGGGGGGCGATCAATACCAGCTGGTAGTCTGGCGAGTTGGTCGGCATACGATAGATCAGCCGGTCCGACGCCTCCAGCAGCGATTTGCTGGAAGACGGCCAGTCGGCACTGGGCGGCCAGGGCTGGGCCGGGCCGAGCACCGGTATCGCTCGTGCGCCTCGGTCCAGCACCATCAACACGCTGCTGCCAGGGGGCAGGTCGACCACATCCGCCAGGTGCCCACGGGATGTCGACACCAGGAACCGTCCATGCCCGAGCATCAGCGCGGCCAGGTTGTCGTCGGGTTCGGTGGTGGTGTTGAGCCAGTAGCTGTAGGTCGGGCCCTCGATATCCGGCGCGCGCAGCGGATGGACCATGCGCTCGTCGATCCGGTTCGAGCAGGTGACGCTACCGTCCACGTACGCCGCCTCATAAATGAAGCGATAACTCAAGCCGACCTCTTGGAGGGCGGTCGACATCTGCGCATCGCAACCGCGCAAGGGCTGTGCCTGCAATTGGTCGATGCCTTCGCGCAGCTGGCCAAAGACCTGTTCCAGACGCTCTAGGAAGCGCTCGCCGCGAGCGTTCATCTGCTCGCTTTCGCGCTCACGCGCCTGTTGCAATGAGACCCCGACACTGGCGAACAGCAACAGCCCCGCGCTGGCCATGGCCGCAAGGGAGGCCAGTAGCCAGGGTCGATAGAACACATGGCGCAGAACGGCGAGGGTTGGTGACATCGAGGGCTATCCAGTTGACTACCATGAGGTATAGCAACTGCGTGCCCAGTCAGCCTGGCCGATGGCCTCAGCGCAGGGTGTTGAGTACTTGCAGCATGGCGGCGGTCTGGGCGTCCGGCATCCCATCGAAACGTTGCGGGCGAAAGCGCATCTGGAACGCGGCCAGCACATGCCGAGTACTCACATCCAGCTCACCGGTCTGCTCGATGTTGTAGCCAAAATGCGCCAATTGCTGCTGGTACCAGGTGATGCTGGGAAGCTGGGTAGCGAATCGCGCCTGCTGCTGCGCCACTGCTCGGGCATCTGGCCAGAGGCCAAGGCCGGCATCGGCCAGGCGCTTCCAGGGAAACAGCGGGCCTGGGTCGAGCTTGCGCAACGGCGCAATGTCGCTGTGGCCGATGATGTACCGCGGCTGGATGTTGTTGCGTTTGACGATGTCCTTGAGCAAGGCGATCAACGCTTCGATCTGTGCTTCGCTGTAGGGGTGCCAGCGTCGGCCCGTCGGCGTATCGGTGAAGCCCGGATTGACGATCTCGATACCGATCGAACTCGAATTGAGCCAGGTCCGCCCGTCCCACTGGCTGTCGCCGGCATGCCAGGCGCGGCGGTTTTCGTCGACCAGTTGATAGACCGTGGCCGGTCCATCGCCGATCAGGTAATGGCTGCTGACTTCGCCATGGGTGAGCAGCTCCAGCGAGCGTTCCAGCGAAGCATTGGTGTAGTGCAGGACAACGAACACGATGCGGTTGTCCTGGTTGGCCGAAACATGGCTGCGATCGATACGCAGCCCGGTGGAGCAACCGGCCAGCATCAGCAGCAGGACGGCGGTGAAAAGCGCTTTCATGGTGAAACCACATCGAGACAGGACAGTGATGCAACAGCATAACGTATGCATGGGCCGGGCACTCAGCCTTGCTCTATCCGATTACGCCCAAAATTCTTTGCACGATATAACGCCTCATCGGCCCGCTTGAGCACCGCCTCGCTGCGCTCGCCGGCACGCAAGGCACTGATACCGATCGTGAGGGTGACCACCACCCGCTCGCCCTTGAAATGGAAAGGGCAGGCCTCGATGGTCGCGCGTAGGCTCTGCGCCAGTTCGACGCCGGCGGCCAGCGGGGTTTGCGGCATCAGCAGGACGAACTCCTCGCCGCCGAAGCGGGCGATGAAATGACGGCTGCCCAGGCGCTTGCGCAGCGCGCTGGCCACGATCTTCAGGACCTTGTCGCCGGCCAGATGACCATAGCTGTCGTTGATGCGCTTGAAGTGGTCCAGGTCGAGGATGGCCATCAGCAGGTCGCCGCCGTGGGCTTGCCAAGCCTGCATCTCCTGCTCGACCCGCTCGGACCAGGCCGCACGGTTGGGCAGTCCGGTCAATGGATCGATCAACGCCTTCTGCCGCTGCTCTTCAAGGTGTTCGCGGTAGCCGAGCGCTTCCTGCTCCATGTTCGCGACCCGCTCGGCCAGGCCATTGAGCCGGGTAGCCAACTGCTGCTCGCGCTCATCGCGCTTGTGCCGATGATCGTCCATGGTCAGCCGCAGGCCTTCCAGGCGGTTTTCAAGGATGTGCTTGAGGCTAGGCAGATCGGCCGCTCCCTGGACACTGCTCTGCAAGCCATCGACCTGCTCGCGCAGCTGGCTGTCCAGGTCGCGGGCCGCGCAGGTGCTGTCGGCATGCCCGGCGCTGGCTTCCTGCAGGTGGCTCTGGAAAGACTCCAGCCGCTCGTTGAGTTGCTGCAGGTATTGCTCGAATTCATGCTGGTCGCTGTCGGTGATGGCGAGCATCAACACCGCCAGATCGTCGAGCACGGGGATCAGCTCGTACCAGTTCAGCCCATGCACCACCCGCTCGCGCATGGCCTGGGCCTGGGGCTTGTGCCGTTCCGGCAGGCGAAGTTCGTCGAGCAGGCCGACCAGGGTCTGTTCGATGTGCGCAGCAACCGAACTGTAGGAGGGCTCGCGGCCATCGGGCAGCGCATAGGGACCGTCCTCTCCAAGCGCGGCATCGTGCGGCGCATGCTCGCTGGCCGGGAGGGCAGGCGCGGGATCCGGCTCGATCGACTCAGCCACAGGCACAGGCACATCGAGCGGTTCTGCTAGGTGCTCGTCCTGTACAGGGGCCACTTCCTCTGCGGGATTGGCTATCAGGGCCTGCCCAGCGGTCTGCGGCGGCTCGTCCTGAGTCTGGGCCTGCGCCCTCGGGCTAGATATGGGTTGCGGTTGGGGCTGAGCCTCGCCGTCACGCCCACCAAACAAGCGTTGCAGTAACCCAGGACGGGATTCTTGCTCCGGCCGGTCCAGCGCCGACAAGGCGCGGCTCTGCAACCCACTGAGCTCGCTGAGCAACAGGGGCATCTCTCGCGCCTGGGTAACGCGGCCTTCAAGCTGCTTGGCGAATTTCTTGAGGGGACGGCTGACGTCGCCGGGCAGAGGTAATGACTGCAACTGACTGACCAGGGCCGTCAGCGCCGTGCTGATTTGGCCAAGGCGAGTTTCACGGCGCTGCTCGGAATCGAGCATGGCCTTTTCCAGGCGCGGGATCAGGCCGGCCAGGCCGGCGTCCAGGTTGTCGCTGCGGATGACCTCGCGCATTTCCTTCATGCACTGGTCCACTGCCCGGTCACTGCCTTCGGCCGCCAGGGTGCTGCGCACCAGGCCCCGCCGCAACAGGTCGAGACGGGCTTCCCAGCGGCGCTCGAGTGTTTCCTGCTGTTCGATGCTCTTGAGGTACTTTTCTTTCCAGCGCTCGGCTTCGTCGGTCATGCCTGGGTCCGCAACGGGTAATGGCCATTAGCTCAAGGCCGGCAGCGTATCCACAGTGAGGGCGTCAGGCAAACGAATCTCTACGGCGACGGGTAGATGGTCGGAAATCGGCTGGGCCAGCACCTCGACACGCTCGAGGGTCAGGCTTGGGCTGAGCAAGATGTGATCAAGGCAACGCTGCGGTCGCCAGCTGGGGAAGGTCGCCTCGACCTGCGGGGCCACCAGGCCCAGGTCACGCAAGGGCGAATGCTGAAGCAGGTCATTGGCGTGGGTATTCATGTCGCCCATCAGCACCTGGTGACGGTAGCCGCCAATAAGTTCGCGGATGTAGGCCAGCTGCCGCGCGCGGGTCTTGGCGCCCAGGGCCAGGTGCATCATCACCACGATCAGCGCGTCCTCGCCCTCGCCGAAACGCACCAGGATGGCGCCGCGGCCAGCCGGGCCAGGCAGGGGGTGGTCTTCAAGGAGCTGCGGCTTGAGGCGGCTGAGCACGCCATTGCTGTGCTGGGCGAAGCGCCCGAGGTTGCGGTTGAGCTGCTGGTACCAGTAGGGGAAGGCGCCCAACTGGGCAAGGTGCTCGACCTGATTGACGTACCCCGAACGCATGCTGCCGCCGTCGGCTTCCTGCAGGGCGACCAGGTCGAAGTCGGCGAGCAGATCGCCGATCTTCTGCAGGTTGCCGGCACGCCCGATGTGCGGCAGCAGGTGCTGCCAGCTGCGCGTCAGGTAGTGCCGGTAGCGCTCGGTGCTGATGCCGACCTGGATATTGAAGCTCAGCAGGCGCAAGCGCCCATCGGCCGGCAGGCCGTTGGCCTGCAGGTGATGTTCATTGACCCTGGGCTCATGCAGGCCAACGATGCGCGGGGCTCTCCAACGTCGCATGACAGGCGCCGCTTACTGCGCGGCGCGCTCCTTGGCGATCAGCTGGTCGGCGACGTTCAGCACGCCTTCAGGCCCTTGGGCGGAACCCAGGTCGAAGCGGTATTTGCCGTTGACCACCATGCTCGGTACGCCGGTGATCTCGTACTTTTTAGCCAGCTCTTTGGCTTGGTTCACCTGACCTTTGATGGCGAAAGAGTTGAAGGTGGCGAGGAACTTGTCCCTGTCCACACCTTGAGTGGCGAGGAAATCTGCCATGTCGTCAGCCTTGGTCAGTGACTTGCGCTGGTTCTGAATGGCGTCGAACACCGCCTCGTGGACCTTGTGTTCCACACCCATGGCTTCCAAGGTCAGGAACATCTGCCCGTGGGCGTCCCAAGCGCCACCGAACATGGCGGGGACGCGCTTGAAGTTGACGTCTTGCGGCAACTTATCGACCCAAGGGTTGATGACCGGCTCGAAGTGATAGCAGTGGGGGCAGCCGTACCAGAACAGTTCGACCACTTCGATCTTGCCTGGATTGGATACCGGCACAGGCGTGCTCAGCTCGAAATACTGCTCACCGGACTTGGCAGGCTCCGCGGCCTGTACGCTGGCGATTCCGAAGGCGCTGGCGGCGACCAGCGCGGCGCTGAGAATCAGTTTACGCATGCTTTACTCCCGAGCAATCAAAGGTCACCTCGACACGACCTGTTATTCAGACAGGCCGGGCCGGGCTCAAGTTCTTTAGTGTAACGGCACTGGACATAAAAAAGGGCGGCTTGCGCCACCCTTTTCATGTTTGCCCTGACAGCATTAACAGCGGGTTAACGCAGGGTCAGTGCAGCCCCTGGATGTAACTCGAAAGGGCTTCGATGTCCTTGTTGCTGAGCTTGGCGGCAATCGAGCGCATGGTCATGGCGTCGCCGTCGTTGGTGCGGTTGCCTTCGCGGAAGTCGGTCAACTGCTTGACCACGTATTGCGAGTGCTGCCCACTCAGGTGCGGGAAACCGGCCAGCGCCAGACCGGCACCGTTCGGAGAATGGCAACCGGTGCAGGCCGGCATGCCTTTTTGCAGGTCACCGCCGTTGAACAAGGCCCGGCCACGCTCGACCAGCTGCGGGTCGGCGGCGCCCACGCTGGGCTTCTGGCTGGCAAAATAGGCGGCCATGTCGGCCAGGTCCTGGTCATTGAAGGGGGTAAGCATGCCGGTCATCTCGAGCACCACGCGCTGGCCCGACTTGATGTCATGCAGCTGTTTTTCGAGGTAGCGCTGGCCCTGGCCGGCCAGTTTCGGGAAGTTGGAGGCCAGGCTGTTGCCATCCGGGTTGTGGCAAGCACCGCAGACCGCGGTCTTGGCCTGGCCGGCGGCAGCATCGCCCTTGATGGTTTGCGCAGCATCGGCCGCACCTGCGACCCCCAGGGTCAACAGCAGACTCACGATTGTCTTGTTCATCAGCTAATCCAACACGGCTAAGAGTGGGTGTTATGTGCCGGGACTGCCGCTCATCCAGCGGATGATTGCCCGGTAGTCCTCGGTACTACAGTCCATGCACAATCCACGCGGCGGCATAGCCTTGAAACCCTGGGAAACATGCGTCACCAACACCTCCATACCCTGCGCCAGCCTTGGCTCCCAAGCCGCCCGGTCGCCCATCCTGGGGGCCTGCGGCAGCTGCCCGGCGTGACAAGCCGCGCAGGTGCGGTTGTACAACGCCACGGGATCCTGTGTAGCCTGAGCGCTGAAAAACGGTATCAAGACACCGACGACCATCAGCCATTTCGTCATTTGCAATGACCTTTCAGGGTTGGGGGCCGAGCCGCGTTCTGACGCGCGAGCTTGTAACCGACGCCCCATGCACATCGTCCTACGCTGGGATAATGCGCACACAAAAACTGGGGCATTATATACTCCCGTCATCCAAACGGAAACGACACTGCTTGCCGGCCAAGGCCTTGGCAACACCCACATCGGATATCCCATGCAAGTCAAAAACCCCATCCTCGGCCTCTGCCAGAAAGCCACCTTCGCCCTCAGCGCTGCCAAGGTCGAACAATGCCCGGACGACCAGGGGTACGAGGTGGCTTTCGCTGGCCGCTCCAACGCCGGCAAGTCCAGCGCCCTCAACACCCTGACCCACGCCAGCCTGGCGCGTACCTCGAAGACCCCAGGGCGCACCCAGCTACTGAATTTCTTCAGTCTGGACGATGAACGGCGTTTGGTCGACCTGCCGGGCTACGGCTACGCCAAGGTACCGATCCCGCTCAAGCAGCACTGGCAGCGCCACCTCGAGGCGTATCTGGGCAGCCGCGAATGCCTCAAGGGCCTGATCCTGATGATGGACGTGCGCCACCCGATGACCGACTTCGACAAGATGATGCTCGACTGGTCGATCGCCAGTGGCATGCCGATGCACATCTTGCTGACCAAGGCCGACAAGCTGACCTACGGCGCGGCGAAGAACACCCTGCTCAAGGTACAGAGCGAGATCCGCAAGGGCTGGGGCGACAGCGTGACCATCCAGTTGTTCTCGGCGCCCAAGCGCCAGGGGCTGGAGGAGGCCTACGGGGTGTTGGCGCAATGGATGTCGCTGGAAGACAAGGCTGAGGGCTGACCCGGGCGCCAGCAAGGCCTGCGCCAGTGCGCGCAGGCCAAATTCGAGGCAAAAAAAACCCCGGACTTCATATGGGGAGGGGGAAGTTCGGGGTTCAAGTCCAGACCACTAGGGCGGGGTCCGGTTTATCTGCCAACACTTAACACAACATAGGAGCATCGAAAGGCTTCACCAGCCATTCAGTTACTCAGAGTCGCAATTCACCGGTTTAGTTCCAGGGCCTTGAAAACTATTTGGCATAGCTTCAAGGACTTTCGGTTCAACGGCGGTCAGCCACCGCGTGATCCGCGACGCGACGCCGCAGATCTTCGCACCCGACTCAGGCGTTTAGTGAGCTTCGTCCCAATTTGCGCCAACGCCGACTTCCACCAGCAGTGGAACGTCCAGCTGCGCGGCATTGCTCATGTAGGGACGGATCTGTGCCTTCACCTGCTCGACCAGGTCCTCGCGAACTTCCAGGACCAATTCATCGTGCACCTGCAGGATCACCCGCGCGTCCAGGCCGGATTCGCTGAGCCAGGTGTCCACCGCCACCATGGCGCGCTTGATGATGTCCGCCGCGGTGCCCTGCATCGGGGCGTTGATCGCCGTGCGTTCGGCACCCTTGCGCAGGGCCGGGTTCTTGGCGTTGATGTCCGGCAGGTACAGGCGCCGGCCGAACAAGGTCTCGACGAAGCCTTGCTCGGCCGCCTGGGCACGGGTGCGCTCCATGTAGGCCAGCACGCCGGGGTAGCGGGCGAAGTAGCGATCGATGTAATCCTGCGATTGCTTGCGGTCGACGCCGATCTGCTTGGCCAGGCCAAAGGCACTCATGCCGTAGATCAGACCGAAGTTGATCGCCTTGGCGCTGCGGCGCTGGTCGGTACTGACTGCCTCCAGGGGCACGCCGAAGACTTCAGCCGCGGTGGCGCGGTGCACGTCCAGGTCGTTACGGAAGGCGTGCAACAGGCCTTCGTCCTTGGCCAGGTGCGCCATGATGCGCAGCTCGATCTGCGAGTAGTCGGCCGCCAGCAGCCGGTAGCCG
>JAEWGL010000101.1 GCA_023388335.1 Pseudomonadota bacterium
AATTCCTTGCCAACATGTCCCACGAGCTGCGCACGCCGCTCAACAGTTCGCTGATCCTGGCCAAGCTGCTGTCCGAAAATGGCCAGGGCAACCTGAGCGAGGAGCAGGTCAAGTTCGCCGAATCGATCTACTCGGCCGGCAACGACCTGCTCAACCTGATCAACGACATCCTCGATATCGCCAAGGTCGAGGCCGGCAAGCTCGAGGTGCGACCGGAAAACACTCCACTGGTGCGTTTGGTCGAGGGCCTGCAGGGCATGTTCGAGCCTCTGGCCCAGCACAAGGGGCTGGCCTTCAGCGTCGAGCTGGACCCGCAGCTGCCGCCGTCGCTGTTCACCGACCGCCAGCGCCTGGAGCAGATCCTCAAGAATCTGCTGTCCAACGCCATCAAGTTCACCGAGCGCGGCCAGGTCAGCCTGCAGATCAGCCACCAGGATGACCTCGGTGTCGTGTTCTCGGTGCGCGACAGCGGCATCGGCATCGCCGCCGACCAGCAACAAGTGATCTTCGAGGCCTTCCACCAGGCCGATGGCACCAGCAACCGGCGCTTTGGCGGCACCGGCCTGGGCCTGTCGATTTCCCGCGACCTGGCGCGCCTGTTGGGCGGGCAGATCGGAGTAGAAAGCAGCGTCGGCAAGGGCAGCGTGTTCAGCCTGGTCCTGCCGGAGCGCTACGAGCCGCTGGCGGACGAAGCCGCGCCGCTGGTGCTCAAGCGTCCGCTGGTCGAGCCGCCTGCCGCGCGCGTGCTGGCGACACCGGTGCCGGTGCCGCTGGCCGCGCCGACGTTCGCCGACGATCGCGACAAGGCGCCGTTCAGCAACCGCTGCATCCTGGTCATCGAGGATGAGCCCAACTTCGCACGGATTCTCTACGACCTGGCCCATGAGCTTGGCTACAGCTGCCTGGTGGCCCAGGCGGCCGACGAGGGCTTCCAACTGGCCGCAAGCCATATCCCGGACGCGGTCCTGCTGGACATGCGCCTGCCCGATCATTCCGGCCTGACCGTGCTACAACGCTTGAAAGAGCAGGCCAGCACTCGCCACATCCCGGTGCATATCATCTCGGTCGAGGATCGGATCGAAGCAGCCATGCACATGGGCGCGGTGGGCTATGCGGTCAAGCCGACCAGCCGCGAGGAGCTCAAGCAGGTATTCGCCCGCCTGGAGGCCAAGCTGACCCAGAAGCTCAAGCACATCCTGCTGGTCGAGGATGACGACCTGCAGCGCGAGAGCATCGCCCGTCTGATCGGCGACGAGGACATTGAGATCACCGCCGTCGCCATGGCCCAGGAGGCGCTGGACCTGCTGCGCGAGAACATCTACGACTGCATGATCATCGACCTCAAGCTGCCCGACATGCTTGGCAACGAACTGCTCAAGCGCATGACCGCCGAAGACATCCGTGCCTTCCCGCCGGTCATCGTCTACACCGGGCGCAACCTGACGCGCGACGAAGAGGCCGACCTGCTCAAGTACTCGCGCTCGATCATCATCAAAGGCGCGCGCTCGCCGGAGCGGCTGCTCGATGAAGTCACGCTGTTCCTGCACAAGGTAGAATCGCAGCTGTCCCATGAGCGCCAGCGCATGCTCAAGACCGCGCGCAGCCGCGACAAGGTCTTCGAGGGCCGCAAGATCCTCCTGGTCGACGACGATGTGCGCAACATCTTCGCCCTGACCAGTGCCCTGGAGCACAAGGGCGCGCTGGTGGAGATCGGCCGCAACGGCCGCGAGGCCATCGAACGGCTGGAGCAGCACGAGGACATCGACCTGGTGCTGATGGATGTGATGATGCCGGAGATGGACGGTTTCGAGGCGACCCGGCTGATTCGCGAGCAGCCGCGCTGGCGCAAGCTGCCGATCATTGCCGTGACCGCCAAGGCGATGAAGGATGACCAGCAGCGTTGCCTGCAGGCCGGTGCCAACGACTACCTGGCCAAGCCGATCGACCTTGATCGGTTGTTTTCCCTGATCCGTGTCTGGCTGCCGCAACTGGAGCGAATTTGACTACCGACCGCAATACCGATATCGAGATCCGGCTGTTGATCGAGGCGATCTACCTCAAGTACAGCTACGATTTCCGCGATTACTCCGGCGCTTCGATGAAGCGTCGGATACACCATGCCCTGCGCCAGTTCGAATGCCGTACGGTGTCGGCGCTGCAGGAGCGGGTACTGCACGACCCGGCCACGTTCATGCAGCTGCTGCAGTACCTGACGATCCCAGTCAGCGAGATGTTTCGCGATCCCGATCACTTCCTGGCGCTGCGCCAGGAGGTGGTGCCGCTGCTGCGCACCTGGCCATCGATCAAGGTATGGATCGCCGGCTGCAGCACAGGCGAGGAGGTCTACTCGATGGCCATCCTGCTACGCGAGGAGGGCGTGCTCGAGCGCACTATCCTCTACGCTACCGATATCAACCCGCATTCACTGGAGAAAGCCAAGCAAGGAATCTACTCGATGCAGAGCATGCAGGCCTACGAAGAGAACTACCGCAAGGCAGGTGGCCGTCGTGATTTTTCCGACTACTACACCGCCGCCTACGGCAATGCCATCATGGACAGCAGCCTGCGCGAGAACGTCACCTTCGCCGACCATAGCCTGGCCACCGACAGCGTGTTCTCGGAAACCCAGCTGATTTCCTGTCGCAACGTGCTGATCTACTTCAACAAGGACCTGCAGGATCGCGCTTTTGGGTTGTTTCACGGCTCCTTGTGTCACCGCGGCTTCCTGATGCTGGGCAGCAAGGAAACCCTGGATTTCTCGACCTACAGCGGGCGGTTCGAGGTCCTGGTCAGGCCCGAACGGATCTACCGCAAGTTATGAGCGAGGTAAAGGCAGTGGTGATCGGCGCGTCGGCCGGCGGCGTCTCTGCGCTGTTCAAGGTGCTGGGCGACTTGCCGGCCGACTTTGCGATTCCGGTGCTCTGTGTGCTGCATCTGCCGGATCACCGCGACAGCCACCTGGCCGAGGTGATGCAGCGCAAGTTGCTGCGTCCGGTCAGCGAGGCCAGGGACAAGGAACCCATCGCCGCCGGAATGATCTATGTCGCAGGTCCTGGCTATCACCTATCGGTGGAACAGGACGGCAGGTTGTCCCTGAGCCAGGAGGAACCAGTGCATTTTTCCCGCCCGGCGATAGATTTTCTCTTCGAGTCGGCGGCGGATGCCTACGGCCCGCATTTGCTCGGCGTGGTGCTGACAGGTGCCAACGAAGATGGCGCCAGCGGCCTTGCCTATATCAAACAAAGCGGTGGCCGGACCGTGGTTCAGGATCCCCGCGAAGCACAGGTCTCGCTGATGCCGGAGGCCGCACTGGCCCTGCACCAGCCGGACCATATACTTTCTCTGAGCGGTATCGGGCAGTTGCTCGCCACCCTGGAAGCCAGCGCATGCTAAGCCATATCCCAGCCAAACTGCTGATCGTCGACGACTTGCCGGAAAACCTGCTGGCGCTCGAAGCCTTGATCCAGGGGGCGGATCGTGAGGTGCATAAGGCCAATTCGGCCGAAGAAGCCTTGTCGTTGTTGCTTGAGCACGAATTTGCCCTGGCCATTCTCGACGTTCAGATGCCAGGCATGAACGGCTTCGAACTGGCCGAGCTGATGCGCGGTACGGAAAAGACCAAGAACATCCCGATCGTCTTCGTCAGTGCCGCCGGTCGCGAGATGAACTATGCCTTCAAGGGCTATGAGAGCGGTGCCGTAGACTTCCTGCACAAGCCCTTGGACAACCATGCGGTCAAGAGCAAGGTGTCGGTGTTCGTCGACCTCTATCGCCAGCGCAAGGCCCTTGGCCAGCAGCTGGAGGCGCTCGAATGCAGCCGCCAGGAGCAGGAACAGTTGCTGGCCCAGTTGCAAGTCGCGCGCAGCGAGCTCGAGCATGCGGTGCGCATGCGCGATGACTTCATGTCGATCGTCTCCCACGAGGTACGCACCCCGCTCAACGGTCTGATCCTGGAAACCCAGCTGCGCAAGATGCACCTGGCGCGGGACAACGCCGATGCTTTCGCCCTGGACAAGATGCGCGCCATGGTCGAGCGCGACGAGCGCCAGATCAACAGCCTGATCCGTCTGATCGAGGACATGCTCGATGTGTCGCGGATCCGCACCGGCAAGCTGTCGATCCGGCCCAAGCGATTCGACATCGGCCAGTTGGTCAACGGCTTGGTCGAGAATTTCGCGCCTCAGGCTGCCGCCTCGGAATCGGCGATCGAGCTGGAGCGGTGCGAGGCGCTCGTCGGCCACTGGGATGAATTTCGCATCGAACAGGTCGTGGCCAACCTGCTAAGCAATGCCCTGCGCTATGGCGAACGCCGACCGGTCAGGGTGCGGGTATTCGAGGAGAGCGGCATGGCCTGCGTGCAGGTCCAGGACCAGGGCATCGGCATCAGCCCGCACAACCAGCGTCGGATCTTCCAGCAGTTCGAACGGGTGGCGGCGAACCAGAGTATCGCGGGGTTGGGCCTTGGGCTTTACATCTCGGAACAGATTGTTCTGGCCCATAGTGGCCGTATTCGGGTCGACAGCGAGGAGGGAAAAGGTGCAACCTTCAGCGTCTACCTGCCTTTGCCGGGGGCGCTGCAAGAAAGTGGTCGGGAACAGGCAACCTCTGCGTAAGCCCGGGGTCGTATGGCCATCCTATTGATATTCAAGGCGTTGGCATGAGTGAAGATGCGCAAGATGTAGTACTGATCGTCGAGGACGAGCCGGCGATTCGCATGATTCTGCAGGATTACCTGTCAGGTGAGGGCTACCACGTGCTGGTAGCCGAAGACGGCAAGCAGGCGTTCGACATTCTGTCGCGCAAGCCGCACCTGGATCTGATGGTGACGGACTTCCGCCTGCCAGGCGGCATCTCCGGGGTGGAGATCGCTGAGCCCGCGGTCAAGCTACGCCCGGACCTGAAGGTGATCTTCATCAGCGGTTACCCCGCCGAGATCCTCGAATCCGGCAGCCCGATCGCGCGCAAGGCGCCGATCCTGGCCAAGCCGTTCGACCTGGACAGCCTGCGTGACCAGATCCAGACGCAGCTGCGCTGAACCTTTCAGGCGGGCAGCTCGAGGCCTTCGCCGCGAAGGGTACGCTCCAACCCGCCGAGCAGCAGGCTTTCCATCAGCGCCAGGCCCTGGGCCTGGGGCAGGCGCCGCGCCTGCAGCCAGCCTGGGAGGCTATTGAGCAGGGTGGCCAGGACGTGGGCGGTGGCTGTCAGGGCCTCGCCAGGCAGCAAGGCCTGGGGCGCGATCAGCCGCAGCAGGCTGGTTTCGTAGGCGTTGCGCAACCTGGCCAGGCGCTCTTGCTGGTCGTCGCGCAGGCAGCACAGGTCACGTTCGGCCAGGCGAAACTGCAGAGGGCGTTCGGCATGCAGCGCCCAGTGCGTGGCGATCAGGTAGGGCAGCGCCGGGCCACCACGGGTGAGTGCCCGCAGGCCGGGGTGCAAGGCTGCCTGCAGCTCTTCATACAGTTCCTCGATCAGGTCGTAGAGCAGGTCCTGCTTGCTGGGGAAATGGTGATACAGCGAACCCGGGGTCAACCCCAGGTGACTGGCCAGTTCGCGCATGCTCACCTGGCCGAAGCCCTTCTCGGCAAACAGGGCAATGGCCTTGTCACGCCGCGCTTCAAAGTTTGCACAACGCAGGGCGGCGTTCGCCGACATGGGTAGCTCCTCAGTACGTGAAGAACCCGCGGCCGCTCTTGCGTCCCAAGTAGCCGGCGGCGACCATTTCCTTGAGCAGCGGGGCAGGACGGTACTTGCTGTCGTTGAAGCCCTCGTGGAAGGCCTCCATGATCGCCAGCAAGGTGTCCAGACCGATCAGATCAGCCAGGGCCAGCGGGCCGATGGGTTGGTTGCAACCCAGGCGCATGCCGATGTCGATGTCCTCGGCGCTGGCCAGGCCCTCCTGGCGCACGAAAATTGCCTCGTTGATCATCGGTACCAGAATGCGGTTGACCACGAAGCCGGGGCGGTTGCCGGCGCTGATTGGCGTCTTGCCGACCTTCTCGGTAACCAGCAAGGCCTGGGCGTAGGTCGCGTCGCTGGTCTGCAGGCCGCGGATCACCTCGACCAGAGCCATCATCGGCACCGGGTTGAAGAAGTGCACGCCGATGAACCGTTCGGGATGGGCGATGGCTGCGGCCAGCTGGGTGATCGACAACGACGAGGTGTTGGTGGCGATCAGGCAATCGTCGGCGACGTTGTCCGCCACCTGTTGCAAGATACGCTGCTTGAGCGCCAGGTTCTCGGTGGCGGCCTCGATCACCAATTGCGCCGAACGCAGTTCGGCATAGTCGGTGCTGGTACGAATGCGCTTGAGCGCCGAGCTGGCCTGTTCGGCGTCCAGGGTCCGCTTGTTGACCTGGCGTTCGAGGTTCTTGCCCAGGGTTGCCAGGCCGCGCTCCAGCGCGGCCTGCGAGACGTCGAGCAGGGTCACCTCGAAGCCTGCGACCGCGCACACCTGGGCAATGCCGTTGCCCATGGTCCCGGCTCCGATCACGGCGATTTGTTGAATGTTCATCTTGCCTGGCTCCTTCATCAGACGCGCTCGAAGACGACGGCGATCCCTTGCCCGCCGCCGATGCACATGGTGGCCAGGGCGTAGCGGCCCTGGATGCGGTGCAGTTCATGGATCGCCTTGGTGGCGATGATTGCCCCGGTCGCACCCACCGGGTGGCCCAGGGAGATGCCCGAGCCGTTGGGGTTGACCTTCTGTGGGTCGAACTCCAGCGCCTGCGCCACCGCACAGGCCTGCGCCGCGAAGGCCTCGTTGGACTCGATGACGTCCAGGTCGGCGACGTTCAGCCCGGCCTTGTCCAGCACCTTGCGGGTGGCCGGGATCGGTCCCAGGCCCATCAACGCTGGCTCAACGCCGGCATGGGCATAGGCGACCAGGCGGGCCAGGGGCTTGAGGCCCTCGCGGCGGACCGTCGCGGCGGTGGCCAGGACCAGGCCCGCCGCGCCGTCATTGAGGCCACTGGCATTGCCGGCGGTGACGCTGCCGTCTTGCTTGAACACGGCCTTCATACCGGCCAGCTGCTCGGCACTGACCTCGCCACGCACGTTTTCGTCCACGGCAAACTGCACGCTGCCTTTGCGTGTCTTGAGCGCCAAGGGCACGATCTGGCTGGCGAAGCGGCCTTCGGCAATGGCACGGGCGGCGCGGCGTTGACTGGTCAAGGCCAGCTCATCCTGCATCTGCCGGCTGATACCGTGGGCGGCGGCGACATTCTCGGCGGTGATGCCCATGTGGAAGTGTTCGAAAGGGTCATGCAGGATGCCGAGCATGTAGTCCACGCCCTGCAGGTCACCCATGCGTGCGCCCCAGCGCGCCTGGGGCAACAGGTAGGGACCGCGGCTCATGGATTCGGCGCCAGCGGCCAGCACCGCTTCGGCCTCGCCCAGCAACAGGCTCTGGGCAGCCGAGACGATGGCCTGCAGGCCCGAGCCGCACAGCCGGTTGACGTTGAAGGCAGGGGTCTGCTTGGGGATCCCGGCGTTCATGGCCGCGACCCGGCCCAGGTAGGCGTCGCGGGGTTCGGTGGGGATCACGTTGCCCATGACCACGTGGCCGATCTGCGCCGGAGCCAGCCCCGAGCGTTCGACGGCAGCCTTGCAGACCTGGGTTGCAAGCTCGGCCAGCGGCAGGTCCTTGAGCGAGCCACCGAAGCTGCCGATGGCCGAACGCACTGCACTGACCACATAGATTTCTGTGTTGCTCATGGGGACTCCGATAGTGAAAACGTGGCAGCGGACGGCCTGGCTCTGCGACAATGGCCAGCACCCGCGCGGTAGTCCGAGTCTAGGCAAACACCGCGGTGCGGCCTATGCCGTAAGTGCTCAGTCAACCTGGCATTTTTTACCATTCAGCAGACAGCGATAGCAGCCATGCGCGAGAGCGATACCGTCGGTGTGTACTTCCTCCACACCCTGTTGCACGGGCTGCGCGACCAGCCGGCGCGACGCGACGCACTGTTGCGGGCGGTAGGCATCGAGCCGCATCTGTTAGCGCAGCCCCAGGCGCGGATCCCGGCCACGGCCTTCGCCCGCTTGTGGCTTGACCTGATCCAGGAGCTGGGCGACGAGTTTTTCCACCTCGACAGCCACGGCATGCCGCTGGGCAGCTTCGCTCTGATATGCCGCGGGTTGATCCAGGAGCCGACCCTGGAAAAGGCCTTGCGCCAATGCCTGAACAACTTTGCCCTGTTCCTGCGCGACATGCGGGGCAGCGTCACGGTGCGCGGAGGACGCGCCGTGATCAGCCTGGCGTCGACGATCGAAGACCCGCAGACCCGCGTATATGCCGAAGAAACCTTCTTGGTGCTGGTGATCAGCCTGCTGTGCTGGCTGGCCGGACGACGCATTGCCATCGATCGCACCGAGCTTGCCATCGCCCGGCCAGCGCAGGAGGACGACCTGTTGCTATGGGGGCCAGACCTGCAGATAGGCACCGGGCGCAGCGAAGTCGAATTCGACGCCGACTACCTGCGCCTGCCGATGGTGCAGGACCTGGCGGCGCTGAAGACCTTTTTACGCAGCGCGCCGCAATGGCTGGTGATTCGTTTCCGTCACCAGCACGGCTTGGCGGCCACTGTGTACCGGCATTTACGCGCGCGGTGCTACGGACAATGGCCCACCCTCACTGCGATGGCCAAGGAGCAGGGGCTCAGTGCGAGCAGTTTCCGTCGTCAACTGGAGCGCGAAGGGCGCTCGTTCCAGCAGATCAAGGATGAGGTGCGTCGCTGCATGGCATTCGAGTGCCTGCGCGAGGAGGCGTTGAGCGTCGCCGCGATCGCCGAGCTGACCGGCTTCCAGGAGCCCAGCGCCTTCCATCGCGCATTCAAGAAGTGGACCGGGCAAAGCCCCGGCAGCTACCGGTTGCGCCTGGCGCAGGTACGCAAGCGGTAAGCGCCTGGTTCACCGCTGCGCCTAGGCCAGTCGGAGCTGGCGAGGATCAATAGCCAATCGCGCTTCGCCAGAAGGCCAATCCAGCCATTCGAGCAGCCAATGCACGGACTTCAAGGCCGCTGGCTGACAGGCATCAGTCCCAGGTCGGGGCCAGGCTTTCGGGGCTGCACAGCCGTTCATTCCGGTCGAGGGCGGCGATCTGCGCCATGTCTTGCCCGCTCAGACGCAGCGCGCGGGCCTTGAGGTTAGCTTCGAGGTTTTCGCGGCGAGTCGAGGAGGGGATGACCGCATACCCCAGCTGCATGGCCCACGCCAGCGTCACCTGGGCGGTGCTGGCGCCGTGGCGCGCGGCGATCTGCTCGATTACCGGGTCCGCCAGGACCTTGCCGTAGCCCAGCGTCATGTAGGAAGTCACCGCGATGCCTTGCTGCTGCATGAACTCGACCAGGGTGCGGTTCTGCAGGTAAGGGTGCAGTTCGACCTGGTTGGTAACGATGGCCTCCTGGCCCACCACGGCCATGGCCTGCTTGAGCAGGTCGATGGTGAAGTTGGATACGCCGATATGGGTGGTCAACCCTTGTTGCTGCGCCTCGGCCAGGGCGCCCATGAACTCGCTGACCGGCACCTGGCCACCGGGCGAAGGCCAGTGGATCAGCGTCAAGTCCAGATGGTCGGTGCGCAGCTTGTGCAGGCTTTGCTTCAGGCTGGGGATCAGCGTCTCGGCGGCATAGTGCTCGGTCCAGATCTTGCTGGTCAGGAACAGGTCCTTGCGGGCGACGCCACTGTCGGCGATGGCTTGGCCAACCTCGGCTTCGTTGCCGTAGATTTGCGCGGTGTCGATGGCTCGGTAGCCGAGGTCCAGGGCTTGGCTGACCGAATCGATCACCACCTGGTCCTTGAGGCGGAAGGTGCCGAGGCCAAGAGCAGGAATAAGCATAAAGGGCTTCCTTGTGTCTGAAAGTGAGTGTGTCAGTAGTAGGTCGCCAGTATCACCGCCGCTGGTGCTTGGAAACACCCTCGGTCAGACACAGGTTCTTTGAGCTGTACGCAAAGATCCGCCTCGCATGCCCGCACCCCTAGGTACGGATCGCGCTTACGGTAATGTAGCCCTTGTGAGGCAGGCAGATGCGGAGGATGGTTTCGTCGGCTGGCGCATCCTTGAGTTGCTGGACCCGGACACCCTCGACCGCTGTCGAGCGTAGGCGGTAGGCGATCGGTCGTCCGCGCAGGTCGAAGAGCGCTTCACTGGCGAGCATCTCGATCTGCTCGACCAGGGTGCGGGTGCGCTCGTCGGTGGCGCAGAAGAACATCACGCCGCTCCAATGGGGGTCATCATCAGGATTGCGGACCTCGTGCTGCAGCAGTTGGCGCAGGTGATTCCTGAGTTGCGCGGTCGGGCACTTAACCGGATCCATAGCGAGGCCTCGTGGTGGGGTTGTCCAGTTCGGAACGGGGCGGATGGACGTCGAGATGCCCATGACCAGGTCGCAGGTCCAGTGGTCCCTTCCGGTGCCCCGTTGGGGATCATGGTTTGCCGCGCCGCAGGATTTAAATAGGACGGTTCCCACAACGCTGAAGGAGATTTCCTAACCTATGGCTTACCTTCGTAAGCATCGCCAGAGCACCGAATCCCCAGGCGTTGGGATATATACAGTGAAGTGTAGTGGCGCAATTTAGGATAACTGTACGGGTTGCTGTGCATGGCGTTTCGCTAGTGTGCGTTAATCCCTGAATACACAGATGCCCACCATGCTCAATTCACTGGACCTGCTTTCTGCCTTCGTACTCTTCGCCTTCGTGTCGTCGATCACACCGGGGCCAAACAACACCATGCTGCTGGCCTCGGGCGTGAACTTTGGCGTGCGTCGCTCGATTCCCCATGCCTTGGGTATCAGCATCGGTTTCATGGTCATGGTGCTGGCGGTGGGTTTCGGACTTGGCCAGGTGTTCCAGGCTTGGCCGCCGCTGTACAGCATCCTGCGCTACGCGGGCGCCGCCTACCTGCTGTACCTGGCGTGGAAGATCGCCACCTGCGGACCGCTCTCGACGGGGGCGGCGGGAATGCGCAAGCCCATGGGCTTCTGGGGCGCGGCGGCCTTCCAATGGGTCAACCCCAAGGCCTGGGTGATGGCGGTAGGGGCAATCACTACCTATACCCCGGCCCAAGGGTACGTGGTCAACGTGATAGTCATCGCTGCCGTATTCGCCTTGGTCAACTTGCCCAGCGTGGGCATCTGGGTGATGTTCGGCAGTGCCTTGCGCAACCTGCTGCAGAACCCGCGCTGGCTGACGCTGTTCAACGTACTGATGGCTGCGCTGCTGGTGATATCGCTGTACCCGCTGCTCTTTGTAGAATCGGCGTTTTCCTAGAGCGACGAGTGCCCCGATGCAGCTGATTCCCTGGACCCATGATTGCTCTGAGGGCTTTACCCTGCGCGGCTGGCGAACGCCTGCAAGCGGGCGACCGCTGCTGCACTTCCTGCACGGCAATGGCTTCTGCAGCCTGGCCTATCAGCCATTGCTGATGCGTCTGGGCGAACACTTCGACCTGTGGCTCAGCGATGTCCAGGGCCATGGCGACAGTGATCATGGTGGGGCATTCCGCGGCTGGAATCGTAGCGCGGACCTGGCGGTGGAAGCGTTCGTCGCAGCCAAGGATGAATACGGGGACGTGGCTTGCCATGGCGTCGGCCACAGCTTCGGTAGCGTGCTTACCGGGCTGATCCTGGCGCGTCACCCTGGCCTTTTCGAGCGTGCGGTACTGCTCGATCCGGTGTTCTTCAGCCAGCGTATGATCGTCGTCATGGCCGCTGCCAGGCTGCTTGGCCTGCATCGCCGGCACGCCCTCGCGCGAAAGGCCGCCATGCGGCGCAGCCACTGGCCTGATCGTGAGACGGCGTATGCCTCCCTGCAAGGTCGCGGAATCTTCAAGGGTTGGCACGACGCAGCCTTGCAGGCGTATGTGGAGCACGCCCTGGGTGAGTGCGGTGAGGGCGTGGTGCTCAAGTGCCGGCCCAGCCGCGAGGTCGAGATATTCAGCTCTTTCCCTTCGCGCTTGTGGGCCACCCTCGCCAAGATCCGTACGCCAACCACTGTCCTCCATGGCGCTGACACCTATCCTTTCGTGACCCGTTCGGCTAACCGCCTGGCCACACTCAATCCGGCCATTGCCGTGCAGACGGCCACGGGCGGGCATTGCTTCATGCAGGAACATCCGCAGCAGGCGGCGGAGCGGGTGCTCGCACTGTTGGGTAAGTGAGGGCAGGATCGTGTGCGTAGAACGACTCATCTCGGACCGTCTGTCGCTCCGCAGCGCCAACGGGCCGAACTCCCGGGGAACCACGACGTTCTTCCGCTAAGGTGCTAGGGGACCCGGCATGGCCGATTGCCGCGGCGCAAGGTGCGCCGTTCGTGTATTGGTATATTCAATTGGCCTTCCGACGCCTAGGCGCGTATTAGTCAAAAGTCCATCCTGATCGGAGGGGGCGTACCATGTCGTTGATTGGAGTTTCCATGCTTGAAATGCGGCAGATCATTGAGCAGGCCTGCCTGCCTGACCGGTGTGAAGTGTCTTGCAACGATGGCGTGTCTCTGACCATCCGCCTGGGCCAGGGCGAACGCCTGGACGACTGCCTTACCGTCACCGGCATCCCGCTCGCCCGGCTCAACAGTTGCCGCGACCTGGTAGACCTGGTCGCGCAATTGCGCAGCGAGCAACGCCTGGCTCATCAACGGCCAGTCCGGGCGATTGCCTGACCCGACCGCAGCCCGGCTCAGCCCAGGCTGGCCGGGCGCACATATTCAGGCATCAGCCCGTTGAACCAGAACAGGATCATCGTCACCAGGACGGTCACCAGCACCAGCAAGCCCACCCCCCAGATGCAGCTGGCGTAGAGCAGGGCCTGTTCCTTGCGTAATCGCAGGAATATCTGCAATCCCCCAAACAACAGGAAGGTCGCGTAGGCCGATGCCAGCAGCAGCGCGGTCACCGCCAGCCACCGGCTAGGCACCAACCCGACGATTCCGGCGACGAACCACGGCGTGGCGCAGTAGGCGGCGAAGCCGATGCACTGGTTGAGGGTCGGACGGCTGTCGAAACTGCGTGACATCCAGCGGATCAGGCCTCCCATTATCATGACCCCGAACACGGTGCTGACATACAGCAGTGCTGCCAACTGCGCGGCGCTGGTGACGCTCAAGCGAACCCGCTCCTCGGCAACCAGGCTCCAACCCACGGTGGCGGTGCCGACAAACAGGCACAGCGCCGGAATCAGGGCGAGCATCAGCAACCGGGGCAGGTATTGCCTGGGCTGCGCTTCCTCGGCTCGGCGAATGTCCAGCCAGGCTTCGCCGGGGCGGGTGAAAAGCTTGAGCAATGGGCTGTTCATGACGCTTCCTCGCGCGGCAGGGGACGCGCTGCTTATTGCCTATGGAGAGGCGAGGTTGACGTCGGGTTCATCTTTTTTCGCTCGCCATCCATCACTGCAGTTCAACCAGCAGCTTGAGGCCGCCGTCCCCGCAGCGGTGGTGATGACGGACGATGCCGTGGTAGTGCCGCCCTTGCCACTCGAAGGCCACGCTGTGCGAACGTTCAAGCTTGTCGGGCAGTGGCGGATCGACCAGCAATTGCATTGCCGGTCGTCCTTGCAGCTCCAGGGCCGCCAGTTGTACCTGGCATTCGGCGCTGTGGGCCACAGGACCGAACAACGTGTCGCGAACAAAATCCAGTCGCAGGCAGCAGCCGGGAGCGCGTTGGGGCATTCTCATGGCTGGCGGGCTCCATCGTCGTCGGTGGGCAGGGTGCGTTGAAGCGTGTGGGCCATTTCCAGGTGATGCTGGAAGGTCGGCAAGGTCTGGCGGGCGTACATGCGAATAGGCTCCTCGGCAGTAGGCGCGCGACTCTGTTCCTCGAACAGTTTGATCGCTTGCTCGTGGGCACTGACCTGATGGCGAGCGTAGGCGGCGTCGAAGGAGGCGCCATCTTGTACCTGCAGCATCATCTTCTCGGCCTTGCTGGTCAGCGCAGCTTGATCGGGCACATCGAAACCATGGTCCTTGGCCAGGTCGAACAGCGCCTGGTTGGCTTGGGTGTGGTCATCGATCATGCGTTGGGCGAACGCCTTGACGGCGGGCGTCGTGGATTTTTCCAGGGCCAGCTGGCTGGTCTGGATCTCGGCCACGCCAGCGGCGGCGGCTTCGCTGACGAAAGTGGAGTCGGTCGGGGCGGCGTGAGCTGCACCGCTCAGCAGGGCGGCCAGGCCAAGGGCCAGTGCAGCCGGGCGGAACAAGGACGGGTTCATGACGCAGGCTCCTTGATTCGGGCGCTTGGTCTAGATTCGAAGCTTTCAAGAGACTTGCGTTCAAGTTTTTTTCAGCCCTTCGTCCCCTCCCCAGCAAACAGAAAGCCCGCCATGAAGGCGGGCTTGCGAATGACAGCCTGAAACCTTAACGATTGGGGTTGAGGGTCAAATGCACGTGGCGGTTGACGTCTTTGTACAGCAGGTAACGGAACGGGCCAGGACCACCTGCGTAGCAGGCTTGCGGGCAGAAGGCGCGCAGCCACATGAAGTCGCCGGCTTCGACTTCGACCCAGTCCTGGTTCAAGCGATACACCGCCTTGCCTTCGAGCACGTACAGGCCGTGTTCCATAACGTGGGTTTCAGCGAACGGAATCACGCCGCCCGGTTGGAAGGTGACGATATTGACGTGCATGTCGTGGCGCATGTCGGCCATGTCGACGAAGCGGGTAGTGACCCAGCGGCCTTCGGTGCCTGGCATCGGCAGTGGCTCGATGTCCTTCTCGTTGGTGACGAAGGCTTCCGGCAGGGCCAGGCCTTCGACCTTCTGGTAGTGCTTGCGCAGCCAATGGAACGTGACGTTGGCGTTGCTGTTGTTGCGCAGGCTCCAGTCGGCGCCCGGCGGGATGAAGGCATAGCCGCCCGGGGTCAGGGTGTGGTGCTTGCCTTGCAGGGTGATATCGATCTCGCCCTCGACCACGAACAGCACCGCTTCGGCATTGACGTCCAGTTCAGGGCGCTCGCTGCCGCCTTCCGGCGCGACTTCGACGATGTATTGCGAGAACGTCTCGGCAAAGCCGGTCAGCGGCCGGGCGATGACCCACATGCGCATCTTGTCCCAGAACGGCAAGTGGCTAGTGACGATGTCACGCATCACGCCTTTGGGGATGATGGCATAGGCTTCAGTGAACATGGCACGGTCTGTCAGCAGCTCGGTCTGAGCTGGGTGCCCACCGTGAGGGGCGAAGTAGGAAGTGTTCGACATGGACAGTCTCGACATTGTTGTTGTTCCCCGTGCCGTGGCCGCACCGGCTGGTGCGGCGGGGGGGATAGGGACACGATATAGAACCGTCGGTGCTATCCACAAATTAAATGTTGAAATACCCGGTATTCAGTTACTGAATACCATGGGCGCCCAGTTGCACCTGTCGCCCGGCGTGGTTGGCAGGCAGGCGATCGCCTTGGCCGAACAGCTTTTGCCGCAGGCTGCCGTCGGTATAGTCCAGGGGGTAGCGACCGCGGCGCTGCAACTCCGGGACCAGCAGCTCGACCACCGCCTGGAGGTCGTCTGGCTGCACCGCATAGGTGAGGTTGAAACCGTCGATGCCGGTGCTGTCGAGCCAAGTTTCCAGCTGGTCGGCGATCTCGCCGGGCGTGCCGATCAATACCGGCCCACGGCCGCCCAGGCCGATGAATTGCGCGGCTTCGCGCACCGTCCAGCGGCGCTGCGGATCCGCCGCGGTAAAGGCGGCCAGGGCGGCACGGCCGGCGTCGTTCTCGACGTACTCGATCAGGGCATCTGGATCCAGGCCCGCGAAGTCGATGCCCGTCCAGCCGGAGAGCAGCGCCAGTGCGGCGTCCAGGTCGACATACCGGCGGTATTCATCGAAGCGTGCCTGCGCCTGCTCATGGGTATCGGCGACGATCAGCAGGGCCTGAGCGTAGATCAGCACCTCTTCGCGCCCGCGCCCAGCCGCCGCGCTGGCATCACGGATGCCTTCGGCGTAGCGGCGCAGCACGGCCGTGGTCGGCCCACTGATGAACACGCATTCGGCATGCCGCGCGGCAAACGCCTGACCGCGCGCCGAGGCGCCGGCCTGAAACAGCACCGGGGTGCGCTGCGGCGAAGGCTGGCATAGATGCATGCCAGGCACTTGGAAATGTTCGCCGGCATGGCCAATGGCGTGCACACGCGAGGGTTCGATGTAGCGGCCGGTATCGCGTTCCAGCAGCACGGCGTCGTCGTCCCAGCTTTTCTCCCAGAGTTTGTACAGCACCTCAAGGTACTCCTCGGCCAGGTCGTAGCGCTGGTCGTGGCCTAGCTGACGGGCCAGCCCTAGGTTGCGCGCGGCGCTGTCCAGGTAGCCGGTGACGATGTTCCAGCCGACCCGGCCGCTGCTCAGGTGATCCAGGGTCGACATGCGCCGGGCGAAAGGGTAGGGGTGCTCGTAGGTCAGCGAGAAGGTCACGCCGAAGCCTAGGTGTTCGGTCACCGCGGCCATGGCCGGGACCAGCAGCAGCGGGTCGTTGACCGGCACCTGCACGCCGCCGCGCAAGGCCGCCTCAGGGCCGCCTTGATAGACGTCGTAGATGCCCAGCACGTCGGCGATGAACAGGGCGTCGAATAAACCGCGCTCAAGCAGTCGCGCCAGGTCGGTCCAGTAGTCCAAGCGATTGAACCGTACGCTGGTATTGCGCGGATGGCGCCACAGGCCCGGGGACTGGTGGCTGGCAGCGTTCATGCTGAAGGCGTTGAAGCGGATCGGACGGGTCACGGCAGGCATCCTTCGGTCAGGGCAGCACGGAAGCCGGATAGACCGCTTCGGCGACCTGCAGCTTGTTCGGAATCAGGCCAAGGCCTTGGAAGGTGTCGGCGAGCTTTTGCTGCTCGGCAACGATCTGCGGGGTGATGGCGACGGCGTTGTAGTTGCGCCGCTCGCTGGCCACTTCCAGTACGTCGGCCTTGATCCCCAATTGCGGGGCGAGCAGGGCGGCGACTTCGGCTGGTTGGGCGTTGGCCCATTGGCTGACCTTGCCCAGTTCGGCGAAGAAGGTCTTGAGCAAGTCAGGGTGCTGGTCGGCGAAGCTTGCGGTGGACAGGTAGAAGGTACGGTTGTTGGACAGGCCGCTGCCATCACGCAGGTTCTTCAGGCCCGGTTGCTGCTCGGCGGCGGCCAGGAAGGGGTCCCACAAGGTGGCGGCCTGGACACTGCCTGACTGCAGGGCGGCCACGGCATCGGCGGCATTATTGACGTAGGCGGGGGTGATGTCCTGATAGCTCAGGCCCGCGTCCTGCAAAGCGACGGCCAGCAGGTACTGGGCGTTCCAGCCACGGCCAGTGGCCACGCGCTGGCCTTTGAGGGCCTTGACGTCGCTCAGGTGATCCTGCTCGCGGACCACCAGGCCGATCCCGCGCGGGTAGGGCTGCTCGGCGGCAAGGTAGACCACGGGCTTACCCGCTGCCTGGGCGAACACCGACGGCGCATCGGCGGCATGGCCCAGGTCGATGGCGCCGGTGCTCAAGGCTTCGAGCAGTTGCGGGCCGGCGGCGAACTCATGCCAGCTGACCTTCACGCCCTGCGTGGCCAGCGCTTTCTCCAAGGCGCCGCTACTTTTGAGGATGTTGATGCTGTTGAATTTCTGGTAGCCGATGCGCAGGGTCTGGCCGTTGTCAGCCAAAGCGCTGGACAGCGGCAACAAGGCGCTGGCGATACCGGCCAGCAGGCCGCCGAGAAGCAGGCGACGCAGAGATGAAAAAGGACGTGCTGACACGGGAATTCTCCTGAAGGGGCGTAGGGAAGCGTCCGCTCAGCCTAAGGAGCCCCGATGCTCGTTTCAATTTTTTTATTCCTTTTTGTTAGATCAAATTGTTATTTTTATATCCTTTTATTCGATCTCGATTTGGCCGTATGCGATCATCGCCTTCAAGGTGGGCGGGTCTCGTTTAAGGTTCTGGTGCGAAGGTTACGCACTCTGCCGGGAGGGTAGGTCAGGTGCTTTCGGGGCGGTATACTCGCGCCCCCGTTCCACCGTATCCGAGTATTCCGATGGGTCTTTCCCTTACCGCTGTACCCGAACCGCGCCGCCTGGGCGCGCCGTTGTTTGCTCTGGCGCTGCTGCTGGCGGGCGCCTGGTTCCTGAATAGCAACGCTGGCGGCAGACAGGTGCTGCTGCTGATCGTCGGCGCTGCCCTGGGCCTGACCCTCTATCACGCGGCCTTTGGCTTCACGTCGGCCTGGCGGGTGTTCATCACCGAGCGCCGTGGCGCCGGCCTGCGGGCGCAGATGGTCATGCTGGCCCTGGCCGTGGTGCTGTTCTTCCCCGCCTTGTCGGCCGGTAGCCTGTTCGGTCAGCCGGTCACCGGCCTGGTCGCTCCGGCCGGTATCTCGGTGGTGTTCGGCGCCTTCATCTTCGGTATCGGCATGCAGCTGGGCGGCGGCTGCGCCTCGGGCACTCTATTCACTGTTGGCGGCGGCAATGCGCGCATGCTGGTGACCCTGCTGTTCTTCATCATCGGTTCGGTCACGGCGACCCACCACGCCGACTGGTGGTTCGCCCTGCCGTCGTTCCCGGCCACCTCGATTGTCCAGGCCTTTGGTCTGATGCCGGCGCTCTTGGCGAGCCTGGTGGTGTTCGGCCTGATCGCCTGGCTGACCGTGGCGCTGGAAAAACGCCGGCATGGCCAGCTCGAGGCCGCGCTGAGCAGCGAGCACCAAGGCCTGCGTCGCTTCCTGCGTGGCCCATGGCCGCTGGTGTGGGGCGCGATTGCCCTGGCGCTACTCAACTATGCCACCCTGGCCCTGGCCGGTCGGCCGTGGGGCATCACCTCCGCGTTCGCGTTGTGGGGTGCCAAGACCTTGGCCGGGCTGGGCGTTGACGTCAGCGCCTGGGCATTCTGGCAGGCCCCGGCCAACGCCAAGGCCCTGGCCGCGCCACTGTGGCAGGACATCACCACGGTCATGGACCTCGGTATCGTCCTGGGTGCCTTGCTCGCCGCCGGCCTTGCCGGGCGGTTCGCGCCAAGTCTGAACATCCCATTGCGTTCGCTGGTGGCGGCGGTGATCGGCGGCCTGCTGCTTGGTTATGGGTCGCGCTTGGCTTACGGGTGCAACATCGGCGCGTACTTCAGCGGCATCGCTTCGGGTAGCGTGCACGGCTGGTTATGGCTGGTGGCCGCCTATGCTGGCAACCTGATTGGGGTTCGCCTGCGGCCACTGTTCTTTGCAGTCGAACGGCGTGCGCCTGCCTTGAGTGGTGGCTGAGTTGAAGTAAACCTTAACGCCGGGTGGCGGGCATTGCTGCACGCGGTGCACAGATCATCTGCAGCCGCCCTGATTGTTCGACGCAGGTTACGTGATTAGTCTGAGGCCATCTTCCACTGCCCACGAAGGATGCGAGATGGTCAAGCGTATTGTGCTTCACGAAACCGGCGGCCCGGCTGTCATGCAGCTGCAGCCCCACGACGTGCAGGCCCCTGCCGCTGGGGAAGTTTGGCTTGAACAGACAGCCATGGGCGTCAATCCCCTCGATGTCTTGCAGCGCAAGGGCGGCGCGCCGTTACCGCTCCCTTGTGGCCTGGGCCTGGAAGGCGCCGGGCGGGTGGCGGCGATCGGCGCAGGGGTGACCAACGTTGCCGTCGGCGACCGCGTGGGGTATGCAACGGGCCCTGTAGGAGGCTATGCCAGCGGGCGCCTGTATCCGGCCGAGCGCCTGGTGAAGCTACCGCCTTCGGTGAGCGATGAAGACGCCGCTGCCGTGCTGTTCAAGGGCATCACCGCCCAGTACCTGCTCAAGACTACCTATCCGGTGGGGCCGGGCACGCGGGTGTTGCTCTATGGCGCGGCGGGGGCACTGGGGCAGTTGATGGTGCCCTGGGCCAAGCACCTGGGGGCGTTCGTGATCGGTGTGGTGTCCAAGCCACAGAGCGTGGAGCGTGCCCGCGCCGCCGGATGCGACCATGTGCTGGTGTTCGATCCCGATACCTTGGCCGCCGATGTCAGCGAACTGACCCAGGGGGCCAAGGTCGACGTGGTCTATGACTCGGTGGGCAAGGTGTCGCTGGAGGCTTCGCTGGATAGCCTGCGCCCGCGTGGCGTGCTGGTATCGTTCGGCGCCACGTCGGGTGCGCCTGCGGCGATCGAGGTCGGCACCCTCAATGCCAAGGGTTCGCTTTACCTGACTCGGCCATCCCTCGCGGCGCACACCGGTACGGCCGAGGAATACCAGCAGCGCGCCGCCGAGGTGCTGGAGGCTCTCAGCACGGGTATCATCCAGGCGCGGATCTGGCGACGCTACCCGCTGGCCGAAGCGGCCAGGGCGCATGAGGATCTGCAGCAGGGGCTGTCGCAGGGGGCACTGATCCTGACGCCGTGACGGCGCGGCGGGGTGCCGCGAGGCTGCCCGCCCAAGTCAATTGCCAGAGCACTTAAATGGACCCCTTCGACAGTCGCCAAGCCGACGAACTTGCCACCCTGCTGGCGCTCCACGAGCAGGGCTCTTTCGCCGGTGCCGGGCGCCTGCTGCAACGCCACCCTTCGGTCCTCTCGAGGCGCCTGACCGGCCTTGAACAACGTCTGGGCATTCGCCTGGTCGAGCGTACCACCCGCCAGTTGCGCTTCACCGATGAGGGCGAGCGCCTGGTGCAACGCTTGCGCCTGGCCACACGGCTGATCAGCGAAGCCGAACAAGAAGCCGCCGAGGGGGCGGCGACGGTGCGCGGACGGTTGCGTCTGGCGCTGCCGGCAGCCATGGGGCGCCGCTGGCTTAGTGGCCTGTTGGCGGAGTTCGTGCTGGCGTATCCGGACGTCACCCTGGAAACGGAGTACGCCGACCGCTTCGTCGACATCGTCGGCGAGGGTTTCGATGCCGCCATTCGCATTGGCGAGCTGGCCGACAATCGCCTGGTAGCCAAGAAACTCGGTGATCACCTACGCATTCTCTGTGCCTCGCCTGCCTACCTGGAACGCCACGGTCAACCTCAACATCCCGCCGATCTGGCCGCACACAATTGCCTGGGATTCACTGGCTTGCGCTCCTATCCGCAATGGCACCTGACCTGCGCCAACGAAAAAGCGACCGTGCGCATCACCGGCTCGTTGCATGGCAATGACAACGAAGCACTGCTGGAAGCGGCGCGCCGGGGAGTGGGCATCGTGGCCGGTGGCGATTGGTTGATGATCGACGACCTGCGGGCGGGGCGCTTGGTACGCGTGCTGGCGCAGTGGCAGCTGGACGTGGCGGCGGGCATTTACCTCGTGCGACCCTCGGCTCGCTTGAACACAGCGGCGTTGAGCGCATTCAAGCGATGGATCCAGGCGCATTTCGAAGCGGGGCCACCGTGGCAAAGGCCAAATCATCTCTCCTAGGATCCAGGATTAATTAATCGTTTTAACTTGCTGAATTTTAAGTATTTCTTATGAATATGAACAATCTTCAATTTCGACTTGAGGTTGTATTGGCAACTTATTGAGATTTAAGCAATTAGCGCTTGGCTACGGCATGCTGGGTGCACTGCTCATAATAGGTTTGCCTGATTGCGGTGGGTTTGAGGCGTGAGCGGCTGTTGTACGTCTGTTCAGTGATGCCGAACGCCGTCATGCGCATCCACGGCTTGGGGAACTTGCGAACCTGCAGCCGTTTGCGTGCGGCATACAGAGTGACACCGGACAACTTGGCCTGCTGGGCATCGGCGGCGATTTGCGCCCCCCAGTTGCATACGTAGCGATCGTTCTTGTTTAGCGCCTTGGCCTGGGCGCCGACGGCCACCGAGACCAGCATGCAACTCGCCGCCGTTAATAGAATTGCCCGCATGTTGCTGTCCTAAGCTGTTGAAGAAAAGCAAGTTTGACCTCGCTTCGCAACCGTGGGGGCCAGCAAATTGCCGTCAGTTGAGCGCCGCCGCCAACACGGCGACAGACTTATGTGATCGTACAACTGATTGCGTTATCATGGCGGCTGTCTTTCCAATTCGATGTGCAGGCATGACAGAGCAGCAGGTACTACCCCGGACCCGGCGCAAGCCGCGCAGTCTGGCCCAGGAGCTGGTCACGGTGCTGACCGAGCGGATTCGCAGCGGTCAGCTCAAGCGCGGCGACAAGCTGCCGACCGAATCGCAGATCATGGCCGAGGAGGGCGTCAGTCGCACGGTCGTACGTGAGGCGATCTCAAGGCTGCAGGCCGCGGGCCAGGTGGAGACGCGTCATGGTATTGGCACTTTCGTGCTCGACGCGCCCTCTACCGGCGGTTTGCGTATCGATCCAGCCACCATCGTCACCTTGCGCGAAGTGCTGGCGGTGCTTGAGCTGCGCATAGCGCTGGAGATCGAATCGGCGGGCCTGGCGGCCGAGCGCCATACCAGCGAACAATTGGCGATCATGCGCAAGGCGCTGGATGAGCTCAACGAAGGCGCCGCGCATGCTTGCGACGGCGTCTCCGCTGACTTCCAGTTCCACCTGCAGATCGCCCTCGCCAGTGGCAACCACTACTTCGCCGATATCATCAACCACCTGGGTACCAGCATCATCCCGCGTACCCGGCTCAATTCGGCGCGCTTGGTCCAAGACGACCAGGCGCACTACCTGAGCCGCCTGAGTCATGAACACGAGGCCATCTACGAGGCCATTGCCCGGCGCGACAGCGAGGGCGCGAAGATGGCCATGCGCCTGCACTTGAGCAACAGCCGCGAGCGTCTGCGTCAGGCCCATGAGAAGGCTGAAGCGCAGGGGGAGTGACAGGCTTTGGTCTTGAATGCGCGTTCGGGTGTATGCCTTGAGGCTTAGGGCGCCTTGAGATCGAGCGCCGCGCGGGCGGCGCTCGATCTCAAGGATGCCACAAAACCCAAGCCAAGCCTCTGCAGTCGATCAAGCGACCGCCGCTTCACTCCACTGACCGTTGACCAGGCGCTTGAGACCCAGCGGGTTGCTGTCCTGCAGTGCCGCCGGCAGCAGGGCCTGCGGGTAGTTCTGGTAGCACACCGGCCGCAGGAAGCGGTCGATGGCCAGGGTGCCCACCGAGGTGCCACGGGCGTCGGACGTCGCCGGATAGGGGCCGCCGTGGACCATGGCCTCGCACACCTCGACGCCGGTCGGATAGCCGTTGACCAGGATGCGGCCGACTTTTTCCTCCAGCAGCGGTACCAACCAGGCGTAGGTGTGCAGATCGTCCGGCTCGCCGATCAGGGTGGCGGTCAGTTGGCCGCGCAGGCCCTGCAAGGCGGCGCGCAGTTCGGCGTCATCCTGGGCTTGCACCGCCACGGTGGTAGGGCCGAAGACTTCTTCCTGCAGCAGCGGATCAGCGTTGACCAGCAGGCTGGCCTGCGCTTCGAACAACTGGGCACGGGCCTGGTTGCCCGCTTGGGGTTGACCGGCAAGGTGCTCGATGCCGGCATGCGCCTGCAGGCGCTCGAGCCCCTGTGTGTAGCTGCGCAGGCCGCCAGCATTGAGCATGGTCTGCCCGGGCTGCTGGTCAAGGTGCTGGCCCAGATCGCTGAGCAATTGGGTGTACTGCGGCGAACGCAGGCCGATCACCAGGCCTGGGTTGGTGCAGAACTGGCCACAACCCAGTGTGATGGAACCTGCCAGCTCGCGGGCGATGGCGTCGCCGCGCTTGGCCAGGGCGCCGGGCAGGATGATCACCGGGTTGATGCTGGACATCTCGGCGAACACCGGAATCGGCTGCGGGCGCTCGGCGGCCATTTTGCACAGGGCGTTGCCGCCGTTGAGCGAACCGGTGAAGCCGACCGCCTGGATCGCCGGGTGCTTGACCAGCCATTCGCCGACGCCGCCACCGAAGACCATGTTGAACACGCCCTTGGGCATGCCGGTGCGCTCGGCGGCACGCTGGATCGCGCAGCCGACCAGGTCGGCGGTGGCCATGTGGCCGCTGTGCGCCTTGAACACCACTGGACAGCCGGCGGCCAGCGCGGCGGCGGTATCCCCGCCAGCGGTGGAGAAGGCCAGCGGGAAGTTGCTGGCGCCGAACACGGCGACCGGACCGACGCCGATGCGCATCTGGCGCAGGTCTACACGCGGCAGTGGTTGGCGGTCTGGCTGCGCCAGGTCGATGCGTGCACCCAGGAAGTCGCCACGGCGCAGCACTTGGGCGAACAGGCGCATCTGGCCGCTGGTGCGGCCGCGCTCGCCCTGGATGCGGGCAGGGGGCAGGGCGGTCTCGCGGCAGACGATGGCGACGAAGGCGTCGTCCAGCTCGTCCAGTTCCGCGGCGATGGCGTCGAGAAACTCGGCGCGCCGCGCCGGGGCCAGCTGGCGGAACTCGGCGAAGGCGGCGGCGGCGGCCTTGGCCGCTTGGTCTACTTCCGTTTCAGTGGCCTGGGCGAAGCTATAGGGCAGGGTGTCGCCAGTGCTGGCGTCCAGGCTCTGCAGACGTTGCGGTCCGGCGGCGCTGCGCTCGCCGGCGATGAAGTTGTGGCCAAGGATCTCAGGCATGGGGTGCTCCTAGGTGAGAATTCACAGGTGCGATCCCCGTAGGTGCGGGCTTGCCTGCAATGGCATGACAAGCGCATGGCGCCGCCAGCCCAATCGCTGCGCGGGCGGGCGGACTCCTACAGGGTTCAGGTAATGGGTGCCGGATTGAACAGGGTAATGTCGTTGTGCAACTTGTGCTTCTGTGCCCAGGTCTGCTGGCGGCCGCTGGCGACGTCGAGGTAGTAGTGGAACAGCTCCCAGCCCAGCTCTTCGATGCTCGAGCGGCCCGTGGCGATGCGCCCGGCGTCGATGTCGATCAGGTCCGGCCAGCGCTCGGCCAGCTCGGTACGGGTGCAGACCTTGACCACCGGCGCCATGGCCAGGCCGTAGGGCGTGCCGCGTCCAGTGGTGAACACGTGCAGGTTCATCCCGGCGGCCAGTTGCAGGGTACCGCAGACGAAATCGCTGGCCGGCGTCGCGCAGAAGATCAGGCCCTTGTGGGTCACGCGCTCACCGGGGCCTAGCACGCCCTGGATAGCGCTGCTGCCGGACTTGACGATCGATCCCAGGGACTTCTCGACGATGTTGGACAAGCCGCCTTTCTTGTTGCCTGGCGTGGTGTTGGCGCTGCGGTCGGCTGCGCCGCGTTGCAGGTACTGGTCGTACCAGTCCATCTCGCGGATCAGGGCGTCGGCCACCGCTGGGGTCTGCGCGCGGGCGGTGAGCATGTAGATGGCGTCGCGCACTTCGGTGACTTCCGAGAACATCACCGTGGCGCCGGCCCGCACCAGCAAGTCGGCGGCATACCCCAGCGCCGGGTTGGCGGTAATGCCGGAAAAGGCATCGCTGCCGCCGCACTGCATGCCCAGGATCAGCTCGCTGGCCGGGACGGTCTCGCGGCGGCGCTGGTCGAGCTTCTGCAGGCGCGCTTCAGCCAGCGCCATGATCTGCTCGATCATCTCGGCGAAGCCCAGGCTGGCATCCTGAAGACGGTAGAGCCATGGCTCGCTGAGGTCTACCGAGGGATCGTTGTCGTGCATCACCTGGCCGGCCTGTAGCTTCTCGCAACCCAGGCTGATGACCAGGGCCTCGCCGCCCAGGTTAGGGTTGCGCGCCAGGTTGCACACGGTGCGGATGGGAATGTAGGCGTCGCGGGCATCGATCGCCACGCCGCAGCCGTAGCTGTGGGTGAGAGCGATCACGTCATCGACGTTGGGGTATTTGGGCAGCAGCTCGTCGCGGATACGCTTGACCGCGTGGTCGAGCACGCCGGTGACACACTGCACCGTGGTGGTGATGCCGAGGATATTACGAGTACCGACGGTGCCATCGGCGTTGCGCAAACCCTCGAAGGTGTAGCCCTCGAGCGGCGGCAGGGCCTGGGGAACGGCGTCGCAGCGCGGCAGGCTGTCGAGCGCCGGCGCGGTGGGCATGGCCAGTTGGTGTTCCTTGACCCAGCTGCCCTGGGGCAGGTCCTCCAGGGCATAGCCGATGATCTGGCCATAGCGGCGCACCGGCGCGTCCTTGGCGATGTCCACCAGGGCAACCTTATGGCTCTGCGGCACGCTTTCGACCAGGGTCAGGCCATCGGCGAAGCGGCTGCCTTCACCCAGCCCTTGGTCATTGACCACCACCACGACATTGTCGTGCTCGTGCAGGTGGACGTAGCGGGGCGAATCGGTGTGTTCGATCAACTGCATGGTGGGGCCCTTCTTATCGTTCTCAGGCTTGGTTCGGCAGCCGGCGCGCCAAAGGCGCCGGCATGCTCACTCAGTGACGCGAGCCGGCCAGTTCGTTGCCGGGGGCTTGCTGGGGGGCCGTGTCGTCCTGCGGCGCATCGCGCAGCTCGATGCGCTTGATCGGGCCAACGATCACCAGGTAGCTGAATACCGCCACCAGGGCGTTGGCACCCACGTAGACCAGCGCCCACTTGAACGAACCCGTGGCGCTGATGATGTAGCCGATGATGATGGGGGTGGTGATCGAGGCAATGTTACCAAAGGTGTTGAACATGCCGCCCGACAGGCCGGCGATCTGCTTGGGTGAGGTGTCCGAAACCACGGCCCAACCCAAGGCTCCCAGGCCTTTGCCGAAGAACGCCAGGGCCATGATGCCGACCACCATCCATTCGGCGTCCACGTAGTTGCAGATCACCATGGTCGTGGACAGCAGCAGGCCGACCACGATCGGTGCCTTGCGCGCGAAGGTCAGCGAATGGCCGCGACGCAGCAGGTGGTCGGACAGCACGCCACCGAGCACACCACCGACGAAGCCGCAGATGGCCGGCAACGAGGCGATGAAACCCGCCTTGAGGATCGACATGCCGCGCTCCTGTACGAGGTACACGGGAAACCAGGTCAGGAAGAAGTAGGTGATGGCGTTGATGCAGTACTGGCCCAAATAGATGCCGACCATCATGCGGCTGGTCAGCAACTGCTTGATGTAGCCCCACTTCGGCCCGCTGGCGCCGGCGGCGCGGGGCTTGTCCATGTCGACCAGGCCGCCGTTCTTCTCGATATGCTCGAGCTCCTGGGCGCCGATCATCGGGTGTTCCTTGGGGTTGTAGATCAGCTTCAGCCAGACCATGGAGAAGCCAATGCCCAGCACGCCCATGACGATGAACACGTGCTCCCAGCCCCAGGAATGGACGATCCAGCCCATCAGCGGTGCGAACAGCACGGTGGCGAAGTACTGCGCCGAATTGAAGATGGCCGACGCCGTGCCGCGCTCAGCGGTCGGGAACCAGGCCGCGACAATGCGCGCATTGCCCGGGAACGACGGCGCTTCGGCGAAACCGACCAGAAAACGCAGCATGAACAGGGCGATGATCGCGTTGGCCAGTGGCAGGTAGCCGACAAAGCCTTGCAATACGGTGAACAATGACCAGGTGAAGATGCTGAACGCGTAGACCTTTTTCGATCCGAAACGGTCCAGCAGCCAGCCACCGGGGATCTGGCCGAGTACATAGGCCCAACCGAAGGCGGAGAAGATATAGCCGAGGGTGACCGCGTCAATCCCCAGGTCTTTCTGCAGGCTGGAGCCGGCGATGGAGATGGTGGCGCGATCGGCGTAGTTGATCGTGGTCACGACGAACAGCATGAACAGGATCAGGTAGCGTACATGCGTCTTTTTCTGCGCTTGCATGCTGGTGTTCTCCCACTAGTTATTTTTGTGCGGGGATGATGTAAGGCCGGAGCGGGGGTATCCCGCTCCGGCTGCGGCAAAGACAGGCCGCGTGGGGCGTCGCGCTTATTGCGGCCCCATCTTGTCCATCAGCGCAGCAAGCATCTCGTACTCTTCGTTGGTCAGCTCGGTCAACGGGGTACGCACCGGCCCGGCATCGTAGCCGGCGATCTTGGCGCCTGCCTTGACGATGCTCACGGCGTAACCGGCCTTGCGATTGCGGATGTCCAGGTATGGCAGGAAGAAATCGTCAATCAGCTTGGCCACGGTGGCGTGGTCGTCGCGGGCAATGGCGTGGTAGAAGTCCATCGCGGTTTTGGGTACGAAATTGAACACTGCGGAGGAATAGACCGGCACACCCAGCGCCTTGTAGGCGGCAGCATACACTTCGGCGGTGGGCAAGCCACCCAGGTAGCTGAAACGATCACCCAGGCGGCGACGAATCGACACCATCAGTTCGATGTCGCCCAGGCCGTCCTTGTAGCCGATCAGGTTCGGGCAGCGCTCGGCCAGCTTTTCCAATTGGGTAGCATTGAGGCGGCAGACGTTGCGGTTGTACACCACCACGCCAATCTTCACTGATTTGCACACCGCCTCGACGTGGGCGGCAACGCCATCCTGGCTGGCTTCGGTCAGGTAGTGCGGCAGCAGCAGCAGGCCCTTGGCGCCCAGCCGCTCGGCTTCTTGTGCGTATTCGATGGCCTGGCGGGTAGCGCCACCCACGCCCGCGAGGATCGGCACGGCACCTGCGCAGGTGTCGACCGCGGTCTTGATCACTTGGCGGTATTCGCTGGCGGCCAGGGAGAAGAATTCACCGGTGCCGCCGGCAGCGAACAGAGCGCTGGCGCCGTAGGGGGTGAGCCACTCCAGGCGCTTGATGTAGCCAGCCTGGTGGAAATCGCCCTGAGCATTGAAGTCAGTGACAGGGAAGGACAGCAGGCCGTGGGAGAGAATGGATTGCAGTTCTTGTGGATTCATTGTTGTGAGCATCCTGTGGCACTTGGAGAAAATGGGGTTAACCAAGATGGAGGTAAGTTATCGTACAACTTGTACGATGACCAGTCCCCAAACGCAGGAATTTTCACTCGGACGGCCGAAATCTGCCCCGTATGCGTGCTGGAATGCTGGCTAGAGGCTCTAGAAGGGAGGTTTGCTAAGGGTGGCAGTCATCGTATCTCTCTTGATGACCGCAAACGATCGGGGGCGCGCCGTAAAAAACGCCGCTCCCTCCAATGCATCTGAGACCAGCAGAGGGCTGGAGGGAGCGGCGTCGCGGCGTGCCCGCGATCAAAAAAGGGCGGGGCGATCAGGCAGACTGGCGCTGCTTGCCTGCTTGTGCCTTGCGCACCTGCTGGCGGCAGGCGTCACCGAAGGCCTGGAAGATCTTGATCGAGTCAGGGTTCTGCGCGGCCTGCCACTCGGGGTGCCATTGCACGGCAAAGAGGAAGGACGACAGGCTCGGCGCATGGATTGCCTCGACCAGTCCGTCCTCGGCCTGGGCGATGGGCTCAAGACCTTCACCGAGGGTCTTCAGGCCCTGGCCGTGCAAGGAGTTGACGCGGATCTGGTCGGTGCCGAGCGTTTCGCGCAGCCAGCTGCCAGGCTCGATGGTCACGCTGTGGACAGCCTGATACTGCACTTCGACCGGATCTTCGGGGTTTTCCCGATGATCGTTGAAGCCGGGTTCGGCATAGACCTTCTGATAGATGTCACCACCCAGCGCCACGTTGATTTCCTGCATGCCACGGCAGATGCCGAAGATCGGCAGGCCACGGGCGATGGCCAACTGCACCAGGGGAATGTCGAACAGATCACGGTCCTTGTCCTGGGCCTTGCCTGGGGTCTCGTTCTCTTGCCCGTAGAGGGCTGGGTCGATGTTGCTGCCGGCGCCGGTCAGGTACACGCCATCGGCCATGTCCAGGTAGGCTTCCAGGGCGTCGGTGCCACAGCAGGTAGGGACCAGCACGGGGACGCAATCGGCGAACTCGACCAGCGGGGTGATGTATTTGTGGGTCATCACCTGATAGGGGTGGCCCTTGCGCTCTTGTGTGCCCATGGTCATCAGGACGACGGGTTTGCGCAGGGGCTGATGTTTATTGCCAATGTTGCTGTTGGGCATATGTCACCTTGGGACAGGCTGTGCCTGTCATTGTTGTGCAGGCGTGCAATGGAAACCGGTGCACTGCCTGAGGTTTCGAGCACTGCCGGAAGGCCATGCTGACGGCCGTTTCCGGTCGAAACCTGATTCATAGCTTGCCAGAGCCGTTTAATATGTCAAACGACTTGCAAGGCGCTAAAGGCGGGGGCTTTCCGGTTTCTGGGGCTTCCAGGTGACTCCGGCCCCGTGGCGACAAGGGTCCGGCGGGGTGCAGGTCAATTATATTTAACGATGCAGTTGGGTCTTTGCACTAATGCAATGATGGGGTAATGCGTGTGCTCGATCACGAGGCGGCCGTTTCTGATGGCTGGCGTCAGCCCGGCAGGGGCGCAACGGGCCGGCTCCGCGATCAAGCCACTGCGTCAGTGCAGGATCTGCGCAAGAAACCCTTGCGCGCGTGCGCTCTGTGGCCGGGTAAAGAAGGCCTCAGGCGGGCTGTCCTCGATGATCTGACCGCCGTCCAGAAATAGCACCCGCTCGGCCACCTGCCGAGCAAAGCCCATCTCGTGGGTGACGCAGAGCATGGTCATGCCGGTGTCGGCCAGCTGCACCAGCACATCCAGCACTTCGGCGACCATCTCTGGATCGAGCGCTGACGTCGGCTCGTCGAACAGCATGATCTTTGGCTTCATGCACAGCGCCCGGGCAATCGCCACACGTTGCTGCTGGCCACCGGAAAGTTGGCTGGGGTACTTGTGCGCCTGGTTTTCGATACCGACCTTGTTCAGGTACATCCGCGCGCGCTCCTCGGCGTCCTTGCGCGACAGGCCGCGCACGCTGGTCGGCGCGAGCAGGCAGTTGTCGAGCACGCTCATGTGCGGGAACAGGTTGAAATGCTGAAACACCATGCCGACCTCGCTGCGCACCTTGGCCGCTTCGCGGCTGCTGCTGGCCAAGTCGATGCCATGCACGAGGATGCGACCGTGCTCGGCGATTTCCAGGCGGTTGATGCAACGGATCAGCGTCGACTTGCCCGAGCCAGACGGGCCGCAGAGCACGATACGCTCGCCCTCGCGCACCTGCAGGTCGATGTCTTTGAGCACATGGAAGGCGCCGTAGTGCTTGTTCAGTCCTTCAAGGGTGATCGCCACCGGGCGCAGATCGGCTTGAGGGGTAACGCTGGCAAGGCTGAGTGAGGCGGTCATCTTGTTGTTCTCCCGCTGTGCGTCAGTCGAAACGTTGTGCGCTGTAGGGCGCAGGGTCGGTGAAGGGTATTTCGCCCGTCATCATCTCAGCCAGCAGACGCCCACTGACCGGGCCGAGCGTCAAGCCGTGGTGGGCGTGGCCGAAGTTGAACCACAGGCCTTTGTGGCGGCTGGCCGGGCCGATCACTGGCCGCATGTCCGGCAGGCAGGGGCGGCGGCCCAGCCAGGGCGCGTCGTCCAGGCGGTCGCCAAGGGCCGGGAACAAGGTGCGTGCCAGGGTTTCACTGCGCTGCAGCTGGATCTCATTGCCCGGCGCGTCGCTGGCGGCGAACTCGATGCCGGTGGTCAGTCGTATCCCTCGGGCCATGGGGGCAAGCACGTAGCCGCCCTGGGTGTCGCACACCGCATGTTTTAGCTCGGCACCCTCGCGGATACCGTAGTGCATGTGGTAACCGCGCTTGATGCCCAGCGGTATGCGGTAGCCCAGCGGTGTGTACACCTGGGCCGATTGCGGGCCGAGACAGACCACCACCTCGGCGGCGGTGACCGGGCCGCGGCGGGTGTCCACCTGCCAGTGGCTGGCGACCTGGCGCAGGCTGCGCGCATCACCGTGGATGAACTGGCCGCCGCGCTTGACGAACAGCGCCGCATAACCGCGGGTCAGGCCCCCGGGGTTGCTCACCGTCTTCGGGTCGAGCCAGTGGATACCGCCGACCACCGGCCCGCCCAGTTGCTCTTCACGTGCCTGCAGTGGGCCACGTTCGAGGATTTCATATTGCAGGCCGTAGCGGCCCAAGCCCTGGGCCTCGGCCTTGGCCCGCTCGAACAGGGCTCTGTCGCGGTAGACCTCGATCCAGCCCTTGGCTTGCACCAGGGCGCCGAGGTCGGCGGCTTCGATCAGCGCGTCATGCTCTTCCACGCTGCGCTGCACCAGCGGCAGCATGTCGGCGGCGGCCGAGGCCAGGCGCGTGGGTGCCGAGTGCCGCCAGTAGCGCAGCAGCCAGGACGCGGCCTTGGGCAGGTGCAGCAGGCTGTAGCGCACATCGGGCTGGCGGTTCAGGCCGTAGCGCAGCAGCGCGCTGAAGTCCCGGGGAAAGGCATAGGGAATCACGCTGGAGCGCTCGATCAGCCCGGCGTTACCGTGGCTGGTGCCGCTGCCAGGCTCGTCGCGGTCGATCAGAATCACTTGGCGCCCGCGCGCCTGCAGGTGCAGCGCCGTGCTGACGCCAATGATGCCGGCGCCGAGGACAATGGTTTGGCAATGCATGGGGCGGTTTCCTTCAGGCAATCAGTTCAGGTGGCGGCCCAGGCGGGCCTCCAGGTGTTTGAGGACACGTCGCACGATCTCCACGATCAGCAGGTAGAGCACCGCGGCCCACAGGTAGATCTGGAAATCGAAGCTGCGCGAGAAGGCCAGCTTGGTCACGCCCATCAGGTCGTAGATCGTCACCAGCGAGGCGATGGCGCTGGCCTTGATCATCAGGATCAGTTCGTTGCCCAAAGGGCCGATCGCCACCAGCAGCGACTGCGGCAGGATCACCTTGAAGAACGTGGTCGAGCGCTTCAGGCTCAGCGCCCGCGCCGCTTCGTATTGCCCCGGCGCGATGGCCAGCAGGCTGCCGCGCAAGATCTCCGCCTGGTAGGCGGCGGTGTTGAGGGTGAAGGCCAGCAACGTGCAGTACCACGCTTCGCGGAAGAACCACCACAGGCCCACGTCCTGCCAGAAGCCCTTGAGCGAGCCGAGGCCGTAGTACAGCAAAAACAGCTGCGCCAGCAGCGGCGAGCCGCGGAAGAAGTAGATGTAGCCGGCGGCCAGGCGTTGCAGCAGCAAGTGCCGCGACAACCGCGCCAGGGCCAGGAGTAGGCCGAGCACGGCGCCGAGGGTGAAGGAGATCGCCACCAGCTTGGCGGTCACCAGCAGGCCGTCGACGAAGCGCGGGCCGTAGCGTTCCAGCAGGTCGGGGTCCAGGACCAGCGCCAGCAGTTGTTCGAAGCTCATGTCCGCGCCCCCCGCAGGTGCCGGCTGTAGCGTTGCTCGACGAAGGCGAAGACCCGACCCGACAGCGCCGAGAACAGCAGGTAGCCCAGGCACGCCACGCCGTAGAAGAATATCGGTTCCTTGGTCACGCTGACCGCCAGGTTGGTCTGGCGCATAAGGTCGACAAGGGAAATGGTCGATACCAGCGAGGTGTCCTTGAGCAGCGACAGCCAGTTGTTCGACAGCCCCGGCAAGGCGATGCGCGTAAGTTGCGGCAGCACCACCTTGAAGAACGCCGTGCGCTTGCCCAGGCCGAGGGCCGCGCAGGCCTCGTATTGCCCCTTGGGCAGGGTCTTGAAGGCGGCCAGCCAGATCTCGCTGGAAAACGCGGCGAACACCAGGCTGAAGGCGACCATGGCGGCGAGGAAGGTGTTGATCAGCACCTCGCCTTCGTAGCCCAGGGCGGCGAGGATCTTCTGCGCGGCAATCTGGCAGCCATAGTAGATGATCAGCAGCGTAAGCAGCTCCGGCAGGCCGCGGAACACGGTAGAGAACAGCGTGGCCCAGGCCCGTGGCAGGCGCTTGGGCGAACGCGCGGCCAAGGCCACGGCCAGACCCAGTGGCAGGCCGATGGGCAAGCAGGCCAGGGCCAGCGACAGGGTCACCAGGGCGCCGGCCAGCAAGGCCTGGCCCCAACCCCCGCTGGCGAAGGACAGCAAGGACAGTTGATCGAACATAAAAGCCCTCCTGCAGGTTCACGTAGAACCTGCAGGCGCGAGCAAGCCCGCGCCTACAGGGGATGAGCGCGCAGTCGTCAGTTATAGATGTCGAATTCGAAATAACGGCTGGCGATCTTCTGGTAGGTGCCGTTGGCAACGATCTCGTCCAGCGCCGTGTTCAGCCGCTCCCGCAGAGCATCGTCGTCCTTGCGCACGGCGATCGCGGCGTCGGCCTTGGTACCGTCGACGTCACCGAGGATCTTGCAGCAGGCCTTGCCGTTCTTGTTCAGCCATTCGTGCAGCGGGAACTTGTCGGCGATCACCCCGTCCAGGCGCCCGGCGGCGAGGTCGGCGTTGGCTTCATCGAGGGTAGGGTAGAGCTTGACGTTCGCACCGGCCATGCCATAGACGTCCTCGGCGTAGATGGCCTGGGTCGAGGAGGACTGGGCGCCGACCGTGTAGTCCTTGAAGTCGGTCTGCGCATCGCTGATCGGGCTGTCCTTGGCCACGGCCACGGTCAGCGGGGTCTTGTAGTAGTGATGGGTGAAGGCGATCTTCTTGCGCCGTTCCTGGGTATCGATCATGGAAGCGACCACGGCGTCATACTTTTTGGCCATCAGCGCCGGAATGATGCCTTCCCAGTCCTGCGCGACCAACGTGCATTCGACCTTCATCTGCTCGCACAAAGCGTTGGCGATGTCGACATCGAAGCCATGCAGCTTATTGTCGGAGTCCACGTAGTTGAACGGCGGGTAGGCACCCTCGGTGGCAATTTTCAAGGTCTCGGCCCGGGCCGCACCGATTCCCGCCAGCAGCAGGGCGCACGCACCCGCGACAGCAATGGCTCGTTTCATCTTGCACCTCAGTTAAATGCACTCTTGCTATTGTTGTTTGCCCGACGACGTGTAGCCGACGAACTCGTTGTGTAGAGCGGCAGTTGCTTCCAAGCGTTTTTCAACATCAGGCCCGAGCTTTTTACAGACCTCGTTGACCATCAGGTGCACCCACGACAGCATGGTCGCGGTGGATTCCCAGAACAGATCGAATTCGGTGGGGATACGGAACACCTCGTCAGCGTTGGCATCGGCCCAGTCACAGAAGGTGTCGGTAACCAGTGTTACCGCAATGCCCGCTTCGCGCGCCTTGCGGCACAGGGTAAGGGCGTGGCGCGAGTAACGTCGGGCCTCGAATACCACCAATGCGCTGTCTTCGGCGCGGCTGAGCAGCACGTCGCCAAAATGCCCGGCGCTGCCGTCGACCGGTTGCACGCCATCGCGCAGGTACTGCAGCAGGTGGGTCATGCACAGGGCGATGCCACGCTCGGTCTGGAAACCGGCGACGAACACCCGCGGTTTCTCGGCCAGGCGCTGGGCGACCTTTTGCCAGGCGTCGCTACGGCTGTATTCGTAGACCCTTACCAAGGCCGCCACTTCCAGCTCCAGGCTGCGTGAGCGGTCCGGTGCTTCGCGGCTTTGGCGGAATTCTTGCATTCGATCGCCAACCAGCCAGGGCCCGTCGCCCAGGTCATTTTGCAGGTCGCTCTTGAGCGCCTTGAAGTGCGCATAGCCGAGCGAACGACAGAAGCGTCCGACGCTGGATTCGCTGACCCCGATCTTCGTCGCGATGCTGGCCGAGGTCTGAAAGGGCAGCTCTTGCAGGTTGGCGAGCATGTAGGTGGCGATCTTGCGGCCCGAGGCGGCGGCACTGTGCAGGCTTTGCTCAAGGCGTTGCTTGATCGGTTGGCTCACGGGCGGCTCCGGACTGGATAAGGCTTGCGAATGAAAATGAATGTTTTCTGTCATCAAGTCAATATTTGACAGATAGCTGTCATCGGGAGGACAGTCTTGCCATTGCCAAACGCTGTCGCCCATTCAATTTCCAACAAGGGAGCTTCAGATGTCCGCACCTTCCGACACGACCGTGCGCGTGCCTTTCACTGAGCTGCAGGCGCTGTTGCAGCGCATCTTCCAGCGTCACGGCTGCGCCGGCCCGGTGGCCGCGGCGTTGGCTCACAATTGCGCCAGCGCTCAGCGCGACGGCGCCCACAGCCATGGGGTGTTTCGCATCCCAGGTTATGTGTCGACGCTGGCCAGCGGCTGGGTCGATGGCCAGGCGCAACCGCAGGTGGTGGACGTGGCGCCGGGATTTGTCCGGGTCGACGCTGGCGGTGGTTTCGCCCAGCCAGCGCTCAGTGCGGCGCGCCCTTTGCTGGTGGAAAAGGCGCGCCATGCCGGCATCGCCGTGCTGGCGATCCACAATTCCCATCATTTCGCTGCCCTGTGGCCCGACGTCGAGCCTTTCGCCGATGAGGGGCTGGTGGCCCTGAGCGTGGTCAACAGCATGACCTGCGTAGTGCCTCATGGCGCACGCAAGCCGCTGTTCGGTACCAACCCCATCGCCTTCGCGGCCCCATGCGCGGGGACCGATCCGATCGTCTTCGACATGGCCACCAGCGCCATGGCCCACGGCGATGTGCAGATTGCTGCGCGCCAAGGACAGACGTTGCCGCCGGGCATGGGCGTGGACGCCGACGGCCAGCCAACCTGCGATCCCCAGGCCATTCTCGACGGCGGCGCCTTGCTGCCGTTTGGCGGACACAAGGGCTCGGCCTTGTCGATGATGGTCGAGCTGCTCGCCGCGGCGTTGACTGGCGGGCATTTCTCCTGGGAGTTCGACTGGTCGCGGCACCCCGGTGCGAAGACCCCCTGGACCGGGCAATTGCTCATCGTCATCGACCCGAGCAAGGCCGAAGGCGAGCGTTTCGCCCAGCGCAGCCATGAGCTGGTGGAGCAGATGCAGGCAGCCGGGCTGCAGCGTCTGCCGGGTGAACGCCGTTACCGCGAGCGGGCGGTAGCGAACCGAGAGGGGGTGGCGGTGACTTCGCGCGAACTGCAGGAGCTTCGGGATCTGCTGGGTTGAACCGCTTATGCAGGCCTGCACTGAATCCTTGCGCACCGGAGATGTTCGTTCGCTGCTGCTGCAGGTATCCTCAGGGCAGTTTTTACCCGATCTGTCCTGACCCAAGGAGCTGTGCGCTGTGTTCAAACATGTCGATGCCTATGCCGGCGATCCGATCCTCTCGCTGATGGAAACCTTCAAGGCCGATCCCCGCGCCGACAAGGTCAACCTGAGTATCGGTCTGTATTACGACGCCGCGGGCGTGGTGCCGCAGTTGGCGGCGGTGGGCGAGGCCGAGCAGCGCCTGGCCGGCAAGCCCCATGAAGCGTCGCTGTACCTGCCGATGGAAGGGTTGGCCAGCTACCGCCGGGCGATCCAGACGCTGCTGTTCGGCGCGGATCATCCGGCCGTGACCGGCGGGTGTGTGGCCACCGTGCAGACCGTGGGCGGTTCCGGTGCGCTGAAGGTCGGGGCCGACTTCCTCAAACGTTACTTCCCCGAAGCCGAAGTCTGGGTCAGCAACCCGACCTGGGACAACCACCGGGCAATCTTCGAAGGCGCCGGTTTCAAGGTCCATACCTACCCGTACTTCGACCCCGCCAGCCGCGGCCTGGACTTCGACGGCATGCTCACCACGTTGCAGGGCCTGGCGGCCAACAGCGTCGTGCTGCTGCACCCGTGCTGCCACAACCCGACCGGTGTCGACCTTGACCCCAGCCAGTGGCAGCAGGTGGCCGAGGTGGTCAAGTCGCGCAACCTGATCCCCTTCCTCGACATCGCTTACCAGGGCTTCGGCGAGGGCCTGGTGGAGGATGCCTATGCGATCCGCGAGATGGCTCGTGCTGGCGTGCCGTGCCTGGTCAGCAACTCGTTCTCGAAGATCTTCTCGTTGTACGGCGAGCGGGTAGGAGGGTTATCGGTAGTCTGTGACGATGCCGACACCGCGCTGAGCGTGCTGGGCCAGCTCAAGGCCACGGTTCGGCGCAACTACTCGAGCCCGCCCAACTTCGGCGCCCAGCTGGTGGCCGGCGTGCTCGGCGATGCGGGGCTGAACGCGCAGTGGGAGACTGAGGTCGAGCAGATGCGCCAGCGCATCCTGGACATGCGCCAGGGGCTGGTCGATGCCTTGGCGGTGCTGCTGCCGGGCCAGGATTTCCAGTTCTTCCTGCGTCAGCGCGGCATGTTCAGCTACACAGGGTTCGGCGTCGAGCAGGTGCGTCGCCTGCGCGATGAGTTCGGCGTGTACCTGATCGACAGTGGCCGGGTGTGCATGGCCGGCTTGCGTCCGGACAACCTGCAGCAGGTCGCCCAGGCGTTCGCAGCGGTTCAGGTTCGCTGACATGCGCCGCTGCCTGTAGGAACGCGGCATCAGGCGCGCTCCTACAGGCAGGTCGCAACCTCCAGGTGCAACCATCCCTCGGACGGGACTTTGCAAGTGCAACCCAATCAGCGCACAATCGCGCCCCTCTTTTTCGGTTGAGGTGCGCGGAGCGTCTGTTTCGCCATTCTCAGCCTGTTACAGTCTTGCGAGTGGAGTTGCACCCGGATGAATGAGCAGGCCCCAAGCGTTGAACAACGCTTTGAATCGACCCCAGCCGCTGCACTTGGCAGCTGGTCCCGTCATGACACCACCTGGATGCTGGGCCTGTTCGGCACGGCTATCGGCGCCGGTACGCTGTTCCTGCCGATCAACGCTGGCCTGGGCGGTTTCTGGCCTCTGCTGATCTTGGCCTTGCTGGCCTTCCCGATGACCTACTACGCCCACCGCGGGCTTACCCGTTTCGTCCTGTCGGGGCGCGAGGGCAGCGACATCACTCATGTGGTCGAAGAACACTTCGGCATCACGGCCGGCGCGCTGATCACCGTGCTGTACTTCCTTGCCATCTTCCCCATCCTGCTGATCTACAGCGTGGCCCTGACCAATACCGTCAGCAGCTTCATGGAACACCAACTGCACATGACCCCGCCGCCACGAGTGCTGCTGTCGTTCGTGCTGATCCTCGGCCTGCTGGCCATCGTGCGTTGCGGCGAGCAGGCCACGGTCAGGGTCATGAGCCTGCTGGTCTACCCGTTCATCGTCGCCCTCGCCCTGCTGGCGCTGTACCTGATCCCGCACTGGAACGGCGGCATCCTCGACAGCGTCAGCCAGGTACCGACCGGCTCGGCGTTCCTGCACACCCTGTGGCTGGCGATCCCGGTGATGGTCTTTTCGTTCAACCACTCGCCGATCATCTCGGCCTTCGCCGTCGACCAGAAGCGCCGCTACGGCGTCAATGCCGATGAACGCAGCGGGCAGATCCTGGCCCGCGCCCACCTGCTGATGGTGGCGATGGTGTTGTTCTTCGTCTTCAGCTGTGTGCTGACCCTGAGCAGCGC
>JAEWGL010000128.1 GCA_023388335.1 Pseudomonadota bacterium
GTACCAGCCCTACTGGATCGAAGGGCAGCTGCAAGTCAAGGCGACGCGCAGCGAACTGGCCGACGCCGGTTATCAGATGGCCGCCGAGAAAATCTACGCTTATGAGCTGGAATGAGAACTGCGTCCGCTCTAGGGCGCACCTTTCATTGAGCTGAGTCAATTTTTACACCTTTGCAGCTCCGTACCATTGGGCCACAAATTTTTGACGTCCTTTGGGAGCTTCCATGAACAAGTCACTGCTCGGCGCCTCAATGGTTGCCCTGGCGCTCGCAGCCCCTCTTGCCCAGGCCCACCAGGCGGGCGATTTCATCATTCGTTCCGGTGCCATCACCACCGCGCCAAATGAAAGCAGCGGCGACCTGAAACTCGACGGCGCCAAGGTCTCAGGCACCAAGGCCACCCTGGACAGCGACACCCAGCTGGGCCTGGCCTTCGCCTACATGCTCACCGACCACATCGGCCTGGAATTGCTGGCCGCCACGCCGTTCAAGCACACCGTGGGCGTCAAGGGCCTGGGCGGCGGCCTGGATGGCAAGCTGGCCGATATCAAGCAGCTGCCGCCGACCCTGTCGCTGCAGTACTACCCGATGGACGCAGCGTCGAAGTTCCAGCCCTACGCGGGCGTGGGCCTCAACTACACGCTGTTCTTCGATGAAGACCTGAGCAGCGCCCGCAAACAGCAGGGCTTCAGCAACATGAAGCTGCAGGACTCGGTGGGCCTGGCCGGTCAGCTGGGCATGGACTACATGGTCACCGACAATCTGCTGGTCAACGCCGCGGTCTGGTACGTCGACATCGACACCAAGGCCACCATCGACGGCCCGACCGCCCTGGGCGTGGGCAAGACCAAGGTCGATGTGGATGTCGACCCGTGGGTCTACATGGTGGGCATCGGCTACAAGTTCTGAGTGCAAGGCGGCCTGACAGGGCCGCCCGCCAAGACGGGAAAAGCGGCGAGCGAATCGCCGCTTTTTTCGTTACTGGGTCTTGCCCAGCAAGCGCGCCAGCCCGTCGACCATCGAGGTCGGTTCGGGGAGGCAAAAACGCGCCAGCAGCCGCTGGTTATCGGCACGCGAGTGGCGGATGTCGCCCGAGCGCGTCGGCCCGTGGCTGATCTGTGGCAGGCTGCCGACTACCTGCTCAAGTGCCGCCAGCAGCTGGTTCAGCGAGGTCGCCTGGTTCAGGCCGATGTTCACCGCGCCCTCTTCCACCTGCTCAAGCTCCAGCGCCTGCAGCATCACCTTCACCAGATCGCCGACATAGAGGAAGTCGCGGGTCTGCTCGCCATCGCCAAACACCGTGATGGGCGTGCCCTGGGTAGCGCGCTCGGCGAAGATGCTGATCACCCCCGAATAGGGCGAGGAAGGATCCTGGCGTGGGCCGAAGATATTGAAGAAGCGGAACACCACCGGCTCCAGGCCATGCTGGCGGCGGTAGAAGTCCAGGTACTGCTCGCCGGCCAGCTTGTCGACCGCGTACGGGGTCAGCGGCGCCTTGGGCGTGTCCTCGCTGATCGACTGGCCTTCGCCATTATTGCCGTAGACCGCCGCGCTGGAGGCGTACAGCACACGGCGGATGCCGCTCAGGCGCATGGCCTCGCAGACATTCAGGGTGCCGATGAAGTTGCTCTGGTGGGTCTTGGCCGGGTCTTCGACCGAAGCCTGCACCGAAGCCACCGCCGCCAGGTGGACCACGGCGTGGCAACCGGCGACGGCCTGGACGACCAGCGCGGCGTCGGCGACATCACCTTCGATCAGCTGCAGCCGTGGATGCTGCATTTGCAGGTTGCTGCGCTTGCCGGTCGACAGGTCGTCGAGGATACGCACTGTGTAACCTTTCTCCAGCAACGCATCGCTCAGGTGCGAACCGATGAAGCCCGCACCACCGGTAATCAAAATTTGGGAATCAGCCATGACGGTAAAATCTGTCCAGTAGAGGTGGTAAGCCGGCGCGCCAGGCGCGGGGCTTGATACCGAAAGTGTGAAGGATCTTCTTGCAGGCCAGTACCGCGTGTTGCGGTTCCTCGCTGGCATCAGGCCGCGAGGCATGGGCCTGCGGGGTTGGCGCCTGCACGGCCAGCTTGTGCCACTGGGCCGCCTCGCTGAGGATAGCCTGTCCCAGCGCCAGCGGCGTGGTGGCTTCGTTACCGGCGTAATGGTAGGTGCCCCACAGGGGCGCAGCGCAGTCCAGCTGCTTGAGCACCGAGAGGATGACCCGCGCGGCGTCGTCCACCGGTGTTGGGTTGCCGCGCCGGTCGTCGGCCAGGAGCAATTCCTGGGGCTGCTCGGCGCGGGTGAGGAAACGGCCCAGCACGCCATCGATGCTTTCATCCAGCACCCAGCCGAAGCGCAGCATCACATGCTGCGGGCATGTCGCTCGCACGCTCTGCTCGATCCGCCACAGCGCCTGGCCACGCAGGCCCAGCGGCACCGGTTCGTCCTTCTCGCTGTAGGCCGTGGCCCGCGAGCCGTCGAAGACCCGATAGCTCGACGGCTGCACCAGCACGATCTCATGGTACTGGCACAGCTCGGCCAGGCGCTCTACCGCCCGCTCCTGCTGAGCCAAGCGCTGCTCGCTGACCGATTCGGCCTGGAACCAGTCGAAGTAATACGCCAGGTTGATCAGCGCATCCGGGCGAGTGTCGTCCAGCAGCTGGGTCAGGCTGGCCGCATCCCAGCCGTTGTCCGGCGGACGTGGCGCAAGAAAGCCGATGTCTTCCTCGGCCCCGAGGCGAATCAGCGCTTGCCCGAGGGCACTTCCACCACCCAACAGCATCAGGCGCATTCGCATAGAGTCAGCAGATCCGAACAGTTGATAGAGGGAAAGCGAACATTTTGCGGTTTCCAGCCAGGGAAGTCCAACCAAGGGGTTGGATCCAGGCCCCGGGGTCGACCGCGGGGCAATGGTAGCCACAGGCCACGCGGGGCACTCACTCGATCTCGAACAAGCCATTGCTGATCGGCCCGACATCCAGGCGCGCGCGCACGTCGTCGTCGATATGGGGATCGTCGGGACGGTATAGCTTGACCTGGCGGTAGGCGTTGATGCGATTGATCTCGGGGCCCAGGTACTCCCACACCACGCGGGTGCACGCGGGGTTGCGGCGGTCGCCGCTGGACACGCCGGTCTTCAGGCCGTTGAGGCGGGTGATGCGGCTCTTGAAGCTGGGGATGAGGATGGTCTGGCTCATCTCATTGAGGGTCAGCGACTCGTAGTCGATCAGGAACAGGCGGTCCTGCAGCTGGAAGGCCGCGCCCAGGTAGCGGCAGCGTACCCAGTCCTCGGCCTGGACGTCGGTGCTGCTGGTGCGCTCCTGACGCTCCTGGCGCTCGAACAGGAAAGTGCCGCGCTCCTCGCGCAGGTGCACCAGCGAGAGCAGGATCGAGCCGGGCACCGACATGCAGTTGGAATATTCGAAGTAATAGCCGCAGTACCGCGACAGGTTGCCCGAGTGTTCATGCAGCGGCCGCAGCAGCTCGGCCAGGGGCTCTCCCTGGCTAGCTTCCGACCCGGCAGGGTTGCGCGCGCCGATCAGACGGGCGAATTGCTCCGCTGGCAAGCCCAGCTCGTACTCCTCGACCCCGAAAAAATCGCCGATGCGCTTGAGGTTGTAGGCCGTGGGGCGGCTTTGCCCGCTCAGGTACTTGTTGAATTGCGCGCGGTTGATCGACAGCTGCCGGCAAACCTCTGAAATAGAGCGGTAATGACTGCAGGCGAGTTTGAGGTTAGCGGCGAGATGTTCGCTCATGGGCATTGTTCCAGGTGATGCGATGGACGCCATTCTAGCATCAGGTCGCATCAACTCAGAGCAATCCGCGAAATTGTAACCTTTCTTGTCATGGCCAACCATGCGCCCCCATCGAAACGCGGTGCGTCGATGCCGCCCGCTCGTCTTTCATGCGAACAATAAGAATCGAGGTGATTCATGCTCGAAACGCTCAACGATTTCCTCTCGGGGAAACTCCTCATCGTGCTGATCGTCGGACTCGGTGGTTACTTCACCCTGCGCTCGCGGTTCGTCCAGTTTCGTCACTTCGGCCACATGTTCGGCGTCTTCAAGGAGTCCCTGCATGGCCAGGCAGGCCAGCTGAGTTCGTTCCAGGCGCTGATGCTGAGCCTGGCGGGCCGAGTTGGCGCGGGCAATATCGCAGGTGTCGGCATCGCCGTGACCCTGGGCGGCCCGGGTGCCGTGTTCTGGATGTGGGTGACCGCGCTGGTGGGTATGTCCAGCAGCTTCTTCGAGTGCACCCTGGCGCAGGTCTACAAGCGCGCCGACGGCGACGGCTTGTACCGCGGTGGCCCGGCCTACTACATCCTGCATGGCTTGAAGCTCAAGCCGATGGCCGTGGTGTTTTCCGTCCTGCTGCTGGTGACCTACGGTTTCGCCTTCAATGGCCTGCAGTCCTACACCGTCACCCACTCGCTGCAGAATGCCTTCGGCTTCGCCCCGGAACACACCGGCATCGCCCTGGCCGTGCTGCTGGCGATCGTCTTTCTCGGCGGTATCAAGCGCATCGCCTCGGTGTCCGACCTGCTGGTTCCGGTCAAGACCCTGGCCTACATCGGCGTGACCCTGTACGTCATCGGCAGCCAGATCGAACACGTTCCGGCCATGCTCGAAACCATCTTCAAGAGCGCCTTCGGCCTCGACCCTGCCTTTGGCGGCCTGCTCGGCAGCGCCATCGTCATGGGCGTGAAGCGTGGTGTGTTCGCCAACGAAGCAGGCCTGGGCAGCGCGCCGAACGTTGCCGCCGTGGCCGCCGTGCGCCACCCGGGCGCCCAAGGCGTGGTCCAGGCGTTCAGCGTGTTCCTCGACACCTTCGTGATCTGCACCTGCACCGCACTGCTGATCCTGCTCTCGGGCTTCTACACCCCAGGCTTCGAAGGTGACGGCATCGTCCTGACCCAGAACTCCCTGGCCGCGGTGGTCGGTGACTGGGGCCGCCTGTTCGTCAGTGTCGCGCTCTCGCTGTTCGTGTTCACCTGCATCCTCTACAACTACTACCTGGGCGAGACCAGCCTGCAGTTCCTCAGCCGCAACCGCCTGGTGCTGCTGGGCTACCGCGCCCTGGTGCTGGCGCTGGTGGTGTGGGGGTCGGTGCAGAACCTGTCCACGGTGTTCGCCTTCGCCGACATCACCATGACCTGCCTGGCCTTCGTCAACCTGATCGCCCTGGCCATGCTGTTCAAGGTCGGCCTGCGGGTCATGCGTGACTATGACGATCAGCGTCGCGCTGGCATCAAGCAGCCGGTCTTCGACTCCGCCAAGTTTGCCGACCTGGACCTGGACCGCGCCGCCTGGCCGGCCAATCCACAGGTTGAAACAGCCGCTGACAAGGCCATCGGCCAAGTCCAGACTCAAGGCTGATATCCTCGCGCCTTCCTGGCCGCCCATCCGCGGGCGGCCACTTCTCCTCGCTACGGACTGCCCCATGCCCGTCAACAACCTCCTTGTCCTCTACACCGGCGGCACCATCGGCATGCTGGAAACCCCTGCGGGCCTGGCCCCGGCCGGCGGCTTCGACGCACGGATGCGCGAGCATTTTGCGCAAGAGGGCGATGCGCCGCGGTTGAACTGGTCTTTGCGCGAGCTCGATCCGCTGCTCGACAGCGCCAACATGCACCAGGCCAACTGGCTGGCCATGCGCGATGCCATCGTCGAGGCAGTGGCGCGCGACGGTCATGACGGCGTACTGGTGTTGCATGGCACCGATACCCTGGCCTACAGCGCGGCGGCGCTGTCTTTCCTGCTGCTTGGCCTGCCGGTGCCGGTGCTGCTGACCGGCTCGATGCTGCCGGCCGGCGCGCCGCAGAGCGACGCCTGGGACAACTTGAACGGCGCTCTGCGGCTGTTCGAGAGCGGCCTGGGGAACGGCGTGCAGCTGTATTTCCATGGCCAGCTGTTGCCGGGCGCCCGAGCCACCAAACTGCGCAGCGAGGCCTTCGATGCTTTCGTTGCCCTGCCGCGTCACCGTCAGGGCAAGCAGGCTGTCACGATCCCGGCGAACCTGGACTACCGCCAGCCGCGCCAGCCGGTGAACCTGGCCGTGCTGCCGGTGTTCCCCGGCCTGCAGGCAGCACACCTGAAGGGGCTACTGGCCAGCGGCGTGCAGGGCCTGGTGCTGGAATGCTACGGCAGCGGTACCGGCCCGTCCGACGACCAAGCCCTGCTAGACGTGCTGCATGACGCCCGCCAGCGCGGCGTGATGATTGCCGCGATCAGCCAGTGTCCCGAAGGGGCCGTGCAGTTCGACACCTATGCCGCCGGCAGTCGTCTACGCGATACCGGCCTGGTCAGTGGTGGCGGGATGACCCGCGAGGCGGCCTTGGGCAAGTTGTTTGCTTTGCTCGGTGCGGGCCTCGACGTGCAGGCGGCCGAACACTGGTTCGCGCTGGACCTGTGCGGCGAGCGGGCGTGACGGCAAGGCAGTGATGGTTTGGCGGGAAGTGGCGGAAGGCAGCGGGAGTCGAACCTGCCCGGGAACGGATGCCGTCCCCAACCGGGTTTGAAGCCCGGCCGCGCCACCGGGCGCGATTGCCTTCCTTGAAATCAGCGCCCGGGCTGCTGGGCCAGGGCATTGTCGGGGCGAATGTGACGCTGGTCGGCGACCCTGCGGGTCAGGCCGATACGGTCGAAGTACTCCAGTATTTGCACCGTGCGCTTGCGACCAATACCCAACATATCGCGAAACGCGGCGACCTGCACTATCGGCGAAGTGGCCGCCTGCTGCAACAGCAGGTCGGCCATCTGTCGAAGCGTCGCCTCTGGGTAGAACAAGTCGCGCACCACCTGGTGCACCAGTCCAAGACGCGCCAGCTTGCGCAGCAGCAGGCGCACCTGCGCCTCGTCGCGCTGTTGCGAGGTCGCCAGGGTCCTGACCCACGGCGGGTCGAACGCCCCCTCGACCAGCAAGGGCTGCAGCTGCGCCCACAGCATAGTGTCGGCCTCGCTCAGGCGTACCTGGTGATCGGGCAAGTGCAACCATGGGCCGCTGCTGGCGATCAGGCCCTCGCTCAACAATTCGTCCAGCAGGCTGACAAAGGCGGGACGCTCGAGCGCCAGCGCGGCGAAGCGCCGTAGACGGTCGCGGTCCGGGCCCAACTGGTCCGGCTCCTGCTCATGAAACCGCGCCAACTGCTCCAGCACCTGTTGCCTGAGCGCCTGCCAGCGCGGTTTAGCGAACAGCAACTGCCCTTGGCGCGTAGCGACCGCCAGGGCGTGCGGCGGCAGCTGCCAGCCGCTGCGCAGGCGATTGAACTGGCGCTCCAGGCGCAGCGGGTCCAAACCCGACGGCGCGGCATCAAGCAACGCGGGCAAGGCCTGCTCCAGGTCCTGCGCCTGCGTCAGCACCTGCAGCTGTTGCAGGCGCGCCTCGCTGCGGCGCTGGCGACTCGGCGCAAACGGGTCGAGCACCTTGCCGCCGCCCAGCGTGCGCTCGGCGCGCTGGTCGCGCAGCACCAGGCGATCGCCATGCACCGCTTGCAGCGGGGCATTGAGCAGCAACTGCGCGAACATGCACTCGCCGCCGTGCAGGCGCTCGCCTTGCAGCAGTGCCACGCGGGCGGTCACGTCCTGGGTGCCAAGGTGCACATGTACCGCGCTGAAATGCTCGAAGGCGCGTGCCTCGCCGGGGAGCAAGGTCATCTCGATATCCACCCGCGAGGTCGGTGCGTGCAGCCAGTCGGACAGCAGCCAGTCGCCGCGGCGGATCTGCTCGAGCGCCAGACGCTCGGCGGTGATGTTCAAGGCTACCCGCTGTCCCGCTTCGGCGACCAGGGCTGTCTGGTTCTGGGCGTGCAGGCCGCGTACCCGCACGGGCTTGCCCGCTTTGCCCAGCAGCAGGGTGTCGCCCGCGCTCACCCGGCCGGCCAAGGCGGTGCCGGTGACTACGATTCCCGCGCCGGCCACGGCGAAGGCCCGGTCGATGGCCAGGCGAAAGCCACCGCGCACACTGCGCTGGCGTACCCCGCCCTGAGCGCGCAACAAGGCCTGGCGCAGCGCATCGACACCCGCGCCGCTGAGGCTCGACAGCGGAAACTGCGCGGCGCTGGCATAGGGGCCGGGCGCCAGCAACGTGCTGACCTGGGCCTGTACTTCGGCGACACGTGCCGGCTCGACCCGGTCGCATTTGCTGATCGCCACCAAGGCCTGGGGAATACCCAGCAGCTCGATGATCGCCAGGTGCTCGCGGGTCTGCGGCATGACACCGTCGTCGGCGGCCACCACCAGCAGCACCAGGTCGATGCCCTGGGCTCCGGCCAGCATGTTGTGGATAAACCGCTCATGCCCCGGCACGTCGATGAAGCCGGTCAG